>JANWZQ010000097.1 GCA_025054835.1 Chthonomonadaceae bacterium | reverse complement strand
GCGTTCGACTACGGACCGGTGCATTTTCTGGTGCTGGACGATGTCATCTGGACCGGCGCGACTGCAAGCAGACCCGGTTCCTATCGGGGTGGTCTGGGCCGGGACCAGCTGGAGTTCATCCGGCAGGATCTGGCGCATGTGCCCCGCAACCAGCTGGTAGTCCTGCTGATGCACATCCCCATCCTCGAGATCGAAGAGCGCGAAGAGCTCTTCCGCCTGCTCGAAGACAGGCCCCACACGCTCTCGATTTCAGCGCATACTCACATCCAGCGTCACCTATTCCTCGGCCCTGAGCAGGGATGGCGGGGCCGCAAGCCGCATCATCACTTTAACAGCGTGACCGTCTGCGGCAGCTGGTGGACGGGTGCCCCCGACGAGCGTGGAATTCCGCACACTACCATGCGAGACGGCGCGCCCAACGGCTACTCTATCGTCACCTTCAGCGGGAACCGGTACACCATCGAGTTCTGCCCGGCGCGACGCCCGGCCTCGCATCAGATGAACATCTATGCCCCGGAGAGCATCACTTCTGCGGAGAGCGGGCAGACACCGGTGCTGGTCAACGTGTTTGCCGGGTCGGAACGCTCGAAAGTCGAAATGCGCCTCGGGGAGAAGGGCAACTGGATCCCCATGCAGCGCGTGGATATCGAGGACCCGGACTACGCCCGGTTGAAGGAGATGGAACGCTCGGACACTCCCCCGCCCGGCAGGAAGCTGCCCGAAATTATCAAGTCCCCGCACATCTGGCAGGCAACGCTCCCGCCCAACGCCCCGGCAGGCACCCACGTGATCCATGTGCGCACCACCGACATGTTCGGCAAGACCTATCAGGACTGCCGCGTGATCCGGATCCGATGAGTGGTGCATGGCCACATCACGGAAAATCACCCGACCACTCTGCAACGGAGTGGTCGGGTGCCGGATCGATCTTCCATGGAGCATCTGAAGATCACCGGAGCCCTGCTGCTGTCGCAGATCAGGGTATCGCAGACGAGGAGCGGTCTGGTACAATACAGGCATGCGATTGCTCAACCTGCTGAAAAGCAAAATTCATCACGCGACCGTTACCGGGGCGGACGTGAACTATATTGGCAGCATTACCATCGACCGGGACCTGATGGAACGTGCGGGCCTGCAACCGTATGAACTGGTACACGTCTGGGACGTGGAGAACGGGGAGCGCTTCGAGACCTACGTGCTGGAAGCGGAACCGGGGTCCGGGCAGATCGTGGTCAACGGTGCGGCGGCCCATCGCGTGCAGAAAGGACACAGGCTCATTATTGCGGCGTTCTGCCTGACCGACGAACCGGTCACTCCGAAAGTCATCCTGGTTGACGAACGGAACCGTTACGTGCGCGACCTGTAGCCCTGACCTCGCCCCATGCTCTACGCCATCGGTGACATACATGGTCAGGCGACAATGCTGCAAGCGCTTCTTGACCTGTTGCAGGACATGCCGCTCCGTGCGGAAGACAACGTCGTATTCCTTGGCGACTATGTGGATCGGGGCGAGAATGTCTGCAGAGTGCTGGACCTTCTGCTGGAATTCCGAAGTCGTTTCGACAACGTCACCTTCCTCCGGGGTAATCACGAGCAATTGATGCTGGACGCGCGTGACAGCGCCACAACCGTCGTGCCGTCGAACGCTATGCAGGAACTCTCTCCAGAAACGCTTCTCTGGCTGCAGAATGGAGGCATCGAGACGCTGGAGTCTTACATGGCCGGAATAGCTCCGGGTTCGGTAGAAGATGCAATAGCCCGATGGTGGGAATGGATCCCGCACAGTCACTGGGAGTTTCTGCGCGCCACGCAACTGGAGTTTCTAACGCCGCACTATCACTTCGTGCATGCGGGCCTGCTCCCCCCGGGACAGTCCTGGGAAGGGGCGACGTGGGGGATGGAACCACGGCTCTGGATTCGCGAACCGTTTCTGTCCAGTCAGGAGCGTTACGACGGGCGCATTGTGGTATTCGGGCACACACCACAGCTCAACGGGCAACCGCTGGTGCAACACAACAAGATTGGCATTGACACCGGGGCCGTTTTCGGTGGCCCGTTAACGCTGGCTGCCCTCACGCCCGGGTTGCCAGCCAGCCAGTTACCCCGACCACAGTTCTATCAGATCCCGTACATGCGTTCCTGAGCTGGCTCGAAGCCCCTTCCGCGCACTGCTCATACCGGTGGAAGGCGCCAGTCGATCTCAGCTCGGCCCAGCGCACGCAGGGCTGTGTTCACCCTGGAGAAGGGACGGCTCCCGAAGAACCCGCTTCGTGCGGACAACGGAGAGGGATGCGGCGCGGTAATCACGGGATGGCGCGTGGCATCAATGATCCGGGTCTTCTGCTGGGCTGGGGCGCCCCAGAGCACAAACACTACCGGATCCGGCCGTGCGTTCAACTGCCAGATAATCGCATCGGTGAATGTCTCCCATCCTCTGCCCCGGTGTGACAGCGGCTCGCCAGCCCGCACAGTGAGCACGGTGTTCAGGAGTAACACTCCCTGTTCTGCCCAGCGTGTCAGGCAGCCATGCTCCGGAACGGGCACTCCCAGGTCGGCATGAAGCTCCTTCAGAATGTTTTTCAGGGACGGTGGGGGCCTGACGCCGGGTCGCACAGAAAAGCTCAGCCCGTGTGCCTGACCGGGGCCATGGTAGGGGTCCTGCCCCAGGATCACTGCAGCGACACGCGCATAGGGAGTGACCTCCAGCGCAGCGAACACTTCATTCTCTGGCGGGTAGACAGTGTGCTGCTGCCGCTCGGCCTGCAGGAACGCCACAAGGTCCCTGAAGTAGGGTTTGTGGAGTTCCTCTGCCAGGACCGTACACCACCCCTCTGGCAGCTCTCTCATCGCAGGCACCTGCACAGAACGGTATCGTGCCGCTCTGCCTCAACGGGCTCCGGGTAGTCCAGAACGTAATGCAGGCCACGGCTCTCCCGACGCATCAGTGCGCTCCTGACGATCAACCACGCGACCTGCGCGGTGTTGCGCGTCTCCCAGTACTCCACCGAGTACGGTTCTGACATCGCTTCCAGCTCCGTCTGGATCTCCTCCAGTTCCCGGAGGCAGCGTTGCAGGTCCGCCACGCAACGGACAATGCCGGCATTGCGCTGCATGGTCTTCTGGATCTGTTCCCGGATCTGCGTCACATTGCGTTTTTTCTCTCCAGCCTCCGATATATCGCTGTCCGGTTCCGGAGCCCCCCCCTGTAGCGGTGGGAGTTCCTGCGCCATGCGCAGAGTATGCTGCGCGGCACGATAGCCGAACACCATGGCCTCCAGCAAAGAGTTCGAGGCCAGACGATTGGCCCCGTGGACGCCTGTGCAGGCGACCTCCCCTGCCGCATAGAGGCGCGGAATGTCTGTTGCGCCGTCCAGATCGGTTACCACGCCCCCGCACTGATAGTGCTGCGCCGGCACGATCGGGATGGGTTCCCGGGTGATATCGATGCCGACACTCAAACATCGTTCGTAGACGGTCGGGAAATGCGTGCGCAATCGCACCGGGTCCAGATGCGTCACGTCCAGGTATACACAGGGAACGTCACGCCGTTTGATCTCATTGACGATGGCACGGGCCACCACATCGCGAGGAGCCAGCTCTCGCAGGGGATGATACCGCTCCATGAACGCCTCGCCGTCCGCGTGTCGCAGGATGCCCCCTTCTCCACGCAACGCTTCGGTGATGAGGAACGCACGCGCCTCCGGATGGTACAGCGTGGTGGGATGAAATTGGATGAACTCCATGTTGGCGATCCGGGCCCCGGCACGCCACGCCATGGCGACCCCATCTCCAGTGGCGACCAGAGGATTGGTGGTATGCTGGTAGACATGTCCGCAGCCGCCGGTTGCCAGCAAGGTGGCACGCGCGTAGAACTGTACTGACTGACCGGTGCCTGTATCGAGCCCCTGTGCCCCGGCGCAGACCGGTCCTGTGCAGGTATCCACCAGCGTCAGGTCTGTTACAAAGAGATGCTCGTGGATCTGAATGCCAGGGTTCTGCCGGACGGCTTGCAGGAGCGTACGCTCGCACTCCCAACCGGTGAAATCGGCAGTGTGGACGATCCTGTTGCGCGAATGCCCCCCCTCCCGGCCAAGGTCCAGCGTCATCCGACCCTCCGCGTCAAGACGTGTGTCGAACCGCGCGCCCATCCGTATCAGGTCGCGAATGCGCTCCGGACCTTCACTGACCAGCACCTCTACAGCTTGCTCGTTACACAGTCCTGCACCGGCAACCAGCGTATCCTGCTTGTGCAGCTCAAAGGAGTCGTCATCGGCCAGCGCGCCCGCAATCCCCCCCTGCGCCCAGCTGCTGTTGGCGTCGGTACGATTGCGCTTGGTCAGCACAGCAACGCATCCGTGACGCGCAACCTGCAACGCGTACGTCAGGCCGGCCAGACCACTCCCGATGACCAGATAATCGACCTTATGTTGTATCATGCGATTCGCTCAACTCTCCGAATATACGTCTTCCAACCGGCCTGCGCACGATCACTCCCCTGCTTCCAGCAGCACACGCGCCGCGGTCTCTCCAATCTGTCGCGCTTCTGTGCGCGCACCGGAGATGGTATGCCGCCGCACCCACGCTCCATCCGGAGACGCCAGCACCACTGTCAGGGTCAGGCGATCTCCCTGCAGTGTGGCCAGCGCACCTGCAGGCACACTGCATCCACCTTCTATGGCCGCAAGGAAGCTCCGCTCGGCAGCCACACAATCTGCGCTGTCGGGATCATGGACTGCTGCGAGCAGGCGCCGGGTTTCCCGATCCCCACAACGGATCTCGAGCCCCAGCGCACCCTGTCCGGGCGCGGGCACACAGACCTCCAGAGGGATTCGCTCCGTAATACGCCCTGCAAGCCCCAGGCGTCGCAGGCCGGCGCAGGCCAGCACGATTGCGTCGTACTGCCCTTCCTCCCATTTGCGCAACCGGGTATCCAGATTGCCCCGCAGCTCGATCACCTGCAGATCCGGACGAAAATGCCGCAGTTGCGCTCGCCGTCGCAGACTGCTCGTTCCGACGCGTGCGCCCTGCGGCAACAACCGGACCGCCTGCCCTTTCGGAGCGATCAGTGCATCCAGAGGGTCCTCTCGTTCCGGAATGCAGGCCAGTTCCAACCCCTCGGGAAGCACCGAGGGCAGATCCTTGAGACTGTGCACCCCCACATCAATCACGTCATCATACAGGGCCTGCTCGATCTCTTTCACGAACATGCCCCGCGTTCCGACCTGATGGAACGGTACGCTCTGGTGCAGGTCCCCCGTCGTCTGAATGACCCGGATTTCCACATGCAGGTCAGGATGCACCCGTTGCAGGCGTGCTGTTACCCATTCTGTCTGTGTTCGGGCCAGTAAGCTCCCGCGTGTGCCCACGCGCAGCACGCGTCGCGCCACTACCGCCTCTTTCCAGAAGCCACCACCGTCAGCACGACGTCCGCACGATTGCGACTGACCACTTTCAACGGGTCATAGGCAAAGGGTTTGCTGGCATCCCAGAGGCCGGATCGGAGGAGCGCCCGCTCGACTTCCGGCCTCCGGCCCGGCGCCGTGTCGTTGGCGGCGTAGGCCAGAATGCTGATCACCTGATCGTTGCGGGGGAAACGACGGTCGACCATGAACTCGCCCACGTACACTCCCGGCTCCGCAGGATACAGTTCCCAGATCTGCCCGGTGCGATTGTTGCGTGCCACCACCACTGCATGGATACGGGGCTCCGGAGGCATCGCCAGATGCGCGATGATCTTCACACGCTGCCCTGCTTCTGCGATGCTGGGTTCCAGGCGCGCAGATGTGAAGTTCAGGTAGTCATCCAGGATCTCGGAGGAGCCGCCGGTGTGCGCCGGCACCACTTTGATCGGGTCCAACCATGCGGCAGTCGTTCGGGTTTGCTTGCCCCCTGCCCGGAAAGTCTCTTGCTGCATCCAGTAGACGCGGTTTACGGCAACCAGGTCCTTATGTCCCGGCGCCGTTACTTTGATGACCAGTGCCCCGGGCTCCTTGCGCTCATCGGTGCCGGAAGTAGCACGAGGGCGACGACGGGGCGTTATCATCCCGAGCACCTGATCGACCGCGGCTCCGGCGGCCGCGATACCGCCCTGCGTGACAGGATCCGTGGCAGTCGCCGCCTGACTGGCCGTGATTGCGCGTACACCGACGCGCAACGGATTGGTCACAAACTCTGTGGCTCCTCCGACGAAGCGGGTCACGCCGGTGAAGACCTGCGTGAGGAAGCCACGGCGCGGTTTATCCAGATGCATCACCTTGCGGGGCACTGCCAGTGCGTATTCCCCGTTGCTGTCGGTCCGGGCATAATCCACCACCTGATTTCTGTCGTCGTAGACGGCCACTACCGCATTGGTCACCGGTTTGCCGTTCGCGTCGACGACACGCCCCGTCGTCCAGACCAGGTCCTCGGTGCCAGCCCCGATCGCCGGAGAGGCTCCTCCGAGCGTGCTCCACAGCACCCAGAGAGTCCACACGCACCACGCTTTTCTGTGTAGCCTCCGGATCATCGTACATCTCCTTGCAAAGACACTTCCCGCACGAGCCAGATCGCTCTGCGTCACTGCCCGGCGGCTGCCTTCTGCCACACGGGATGCTTCGGGTCGTCCATTACAGATTTGAACGCATCCTGCCCCCGGATCATCAGGATCGTCGTTCGCGTGACGAAGAAGAACGTTGGCGTGCTTTCCACACGTGCCACCTTTCCTGCCATCACGTCGTTCTCCACGCGCTCTTCCACCTCCTGACTGGCGAAGTCCCGGTTGAAACGGTCCACGTTCAGACCGATCGCGCGCGCGAAGTCTGCGAAGCGTTCTGGCGAGAAGTTCGGCTCCTTCATTCTGTCCTGATTGGTGAACAGATACTCATGCATCTCCCAGAACTTACCCTGCTTGCCGGCTGCCTCTGCCGCCCGGGCTGCATGGCGCGCCCAGGGGTGGCTGGCAATGGCCAGCGGGAAGTGCCGGAACGCCAGACGGAACCGTTTTGGATCTTTCCGCATGTACTCCTGGACCATCTGGAAGGCCTCACGACAGGCAGGACACTGATAGTCCGCGAACTCAATGACCACGACCGGGCTGTTCGGATCTCCCTTGATGTGCATGTTCCGGTCAATTAAAGCTTCCCGCATGTCCTTACCCATCATGAACTTCTGCCGTCGGGTCGTCTCCCGGATCTTTCCCAGTTGCTCCTGCAACTGCGGCCATCCGATGATCCCTGCCAGTATCAGCACGAACACGCTGACACCGGCCAGCATCTTCTGCTCGCCCTGCAGAGGGCGCCCTTCTAGGAGAAAGTCATGCGAGGCCAGCCCGAAAATCATGGTGACCAGCAATGCGGAGGTCAGGCACCACGGACAGATCGCTCCAATCTCAAAGATGGCTTTGTACTGCAACCACCAGGAGATTAAGAAACCGATGAGTGCGACTCCCCAGACGGCCATATCCAGCATGCGGATCTGCCGCGGCAGAGTGGAAGGTGCCGTGCGCTCCAAATTCTGTGAGGAACTGGCTGTGCCCTCATCCCGGGCAGTAGCGTCCACAGGCTCCACGGCAGCGGCGTAGGCCGTGGCTCTGGCCGCTTCCTCCGCGCGCCACGCGTTCAGCAGGTTCCGTCGCTGGAGACAGAGCCCGATGAAAATCAGATACATGCCCAGACCGATCAGCGAGGTCGGGATCGGCCCGAGATGACCGTACTGGCTCTGCAACACCCCCTGACATCCTGTCGGGCCTGCGGTACATCCTACACTCTGCTCCGGGTTGAAGTGCAGGTACGTCAGGATCAGCGTGACGGGTACGCCTGTAGCAGCAATGATCAGGGTGAAAAGATTGGATAGCGCTTTGCTCATAGTGGCTACATTATACAGGCAAGCGTGTTTCCCCCGCAACCTTTCCTGCTATCCGGGTACCGGTTCCAAGCCCGGTTGGCATCATGCACAGGAAAACGGCTTCGGGAGGTGCGCGGTGATTGCGAGTTGCAGTACCCCGGGGTAGTCAGGACGTATAATACTCAGGTTTTTCACCCCCGGAAAAGTCCAACCGAGAGGTTTACAGTCTGCATATGATGGAGCTTGAAGAAACCCTCCGTCCTGCTCGTGCTGTGCACGTCGAGCGCGTTGTGTTCAGTGGCCGGGACAACGTGCTCTGTGCCATACAGGCTCTGCAGCAGAACTGGATGCGCTCCCTGCTCACCATGACCGGCATCGTGATCGGGGTACTGGCGATCGTCACGCTGGTAGCCATTCTCAAAGGTGTCAAGACGGAAGTTGCCCGGCAGGTTGAAGGGCTGGGCGCAAATCTGGTCATTGTGGTGCCGGGCAAGTTGAATGTAGACGGACAACCGGTGAACCCGGTCGCCATGATGGGGATCTCCACGCTCACGGAACAGGATGTGGAGGCGTTGCGGCGTGTGCCGGGCGTGGAGCAGATCTCACCGGTTGCGATTGTATCCGGAGTGATCGAGACCGAAGAACCCGCCGCCGACGGCACGCCCCCCGGGAAGCCGGCCCGGCGCAGCGCGAGCGCCGCAGTTGTGGCCACGAATCGAGATGGTGTGGTGATGAACCCGACTCCGCTGGCAGAGGGTCGCTACTTTGACGCCTCGGAGGAAGATCAGAACGTCTGTATCCTCTGTTATGGCCCTGCACGTGACCTGTTCGGCGACACGTCCCCTCTCGGAAGGACGGTGATCATCCAGAAGAAGAAATGGCGCGTGATCGGGGTGCTGAGCAAGCCGGAAAACGATGGCACGCTGGGCAATCAGATGCTCGGCCTGAGTACCTTCGTGTACATTCCCTTCGAGGCGGCCAAGCGGGAGATCCCCGGGTTGCAGACCAATCGCATTGTCCTGCGCACCGATTATCAGCACCCGGCCAGGCAGATGATCCAGCAGATGCATCAGACATTGCTCCAGGCGCATAACGGACGTGAGGACTTCGGCCTTCTAACGCAGGAGAAAGGTCTGGAGATCATCATCCGCCTGGTTAATATGGCGCAGTCCCTGCTGGTGCTGATCGCAGCCATCTCGTTGTTCGTCGCCGGAGTCGGGATCATGAACATCATGCTGGTCACGGTCACGGAGCGCACGCGGGAGATCGGCATTCGGAAGACGGTGGGCGCGCGCCGCTCGGATATTTTCCTGCAGTTTCTCACGGAGGCCGTCATCCTTTCTGTGCTCGGGGGCGGCGCAGGGATCGGGCTCTCAGCGCTGATCTGCGGCCTGATCGCCCGCTTCTCTCCCCTGACACCAGAGATGACACCGTCCGTCATCGGCATGGCGCTCGGCGTCTGCATCGCTGTAGGCGTGCTGTTCGGTGTCACGCCAGCTATGCGTGCGGCCCGCATGGATCCCATCGAGGCGATGCGCCACGAGTGACCCGGCCGGGTCACTTGCGCGGGATCTCCCGGATATAGATGTTTTTGAACCAGAGCGCGTCTCCGTGGTGCTGCAACTCGATCGGTCCGGTCGGGTAGATCGGCCTGTCGCGCTCCCAGTAGTTCTCCATTACCACGTTGTGCACCACAAGCTCGCCGTTCAGGAACACCGTGACGCGATCGCCAATCATCAGGATGCGGAAGCGGTTCCACTCCCCCACCGGACGATCCGCCTTTTTGATGGGGTTGGAGGGGTTCTTCTGGTTGTTGTAGAGCCCTCCGGAGCCCTCCGGACGATCCCAGATCTGCACCTGGGGGCTTCCGCGCAGGTAGATGCCGCTGTCACCCCCGGCGTGGATTTTCCAGTCTACCAGCAACTCGAAGTCGCCGTAGTCCCGAACGGTGCAGAGATTGTTCTGCTTGCCGTCGTAGACGATCTCACCGTTCACCACCTTCCAGTGCTGAAACGCGGCTGCGTCGGCTTTTTTCTGCGCCTCGGCCAGTTGCTCCGGTGTCATTCGGGCGCGTGTTGGCGGATCGGCAACCAGCCCTTTCCACCCGGTCAGGTCCCTGCCATTGAAAAGCGCGACGAAACCGGGCGGCGGGGTGTTGTCCTTTTCGGGTTTTGAAAGATCCCGGATGGCGATGTTGCGAAACTGCACCTCACTCGGTCCATGTCCGGCAAACCCGATGTGCCCGCTGTCGCGCAACAGGCCGGGATGCGCCGCCAGAATGGCAGGGTCCGTGATCGTGTTCAGATCCACGTCCACAACGGTCTTACCGTTAACTCTCACGCGGACGCGCCTCCCAATCACGGAGATCTCTTCCTGATTCCACTCGCCCACCGGCTTCAACGCATCGCGTCGGGCCGGCACCACGCCATAGATAGAGCCATGTGCCTGCCAGGGCTTGATATCCCGATACATCTCATCACGGTCGTCCAGTATCTGGATCTCCATGCCCTCCGAGGCCGGGTGACCATGGAGGGGCGTGCGAATGGCGACCCCGTTGTTCCCCGCCCGGGCCAGCT
This sequence comes from Chthonomonadaceae bacterium, assembly GCA_025054835.1. Lineage (GTDB taxonomy): Bacteria > Armatimonadota > Chthonomonadetes > Chthonomonadales > Chthonomonadaceae > JANWZQ01. The sequence continues at coordinate 25,045 of JANWZQ010000097.1, read as the reverse complement.
TGAATTCAAAGCGCAGTATGAAGTCCGAATACGTCTTTTCGGACATCAGGTTGCCCCCGCCATCCGCCGGACAGACGATAGCTCCATCGCGGACCACGTACCCCACACCTTTCTTGCCCACAATGGTCCATCCGTTCAGAGTTTGCCCATCGAATAACCTGACGAACCCCCGGCCCTGCGCTATCGCGCCATCCGACAGTACCAGCGCGAGGCAGACACATGCCCAGACACGTACCCACTGTGTCATTCCGTCATCTCCGTATGCACATTGTTGCTCGCGCGCTAGTTTGTACTTCCATGCCTCATAATCCTCTCGATTGCGCATCGAACATACCCGGCCGGGGCGCCTTCATTCACCAGTACGGCCCCGCAGAGGAAACAAAATACCCCTCCCTGTTGAGAAGCAGGGAGGGGTTACAGGCCATTGCCCTGAACGGCGCTACTTGCGCGCACCTCCGAGCAACAGATCCAGCAGACTGGTTGTCCGTTGCGGCGCAGGCGCACCGATCATCTGCCGCGCATCCAGAGCGCGTGCGATACGCATGGCGCTCTCCTCCAGATGCACGCGCGTGTACTCATCGGCGGCACGCTTGCGCGCTGCCTGAATGGCGCGCTGCAGTCGACGCAGTTGATCCCATGCCAGCACCCGGGCATCCTCCGGTGCGGGCCCGGACGGATTCACCACCATGCTGATCAGCTGATCCAGATGCGCGCGCTGCAGCTGCCGGCGCAGCTCCGGAATCCGACTGCCGGTCCCCAGCTCCGACCAGATGGCTGCACGCGTGGAGTTGAACAGCACCGGGAGCGTGAGCACCTTGCCGGGATCGGTCACTTTGAACTCGTTGTTCACTATCCGGCTCAGCACCGAAGGGTTGTAGATACGACGCAGAGCCGCCGACTGAATGTTCGCCATGGTGTCCCGGATCGGGAAGGAGTTGGCGCCTGTCAGAATCGCCGAGATATTCATCCCGTTCGGGTCATCGGTGAACTTCGTGTAGTACTCCTTCGGGAAGTTGAAGGCGTTTTCCGAAAAGACATAGGTGTTCAGCAATTTCAACGCGGCCAGCTGCTGCTCCGCCGGGATCGGGACCAGGGGGTCTTTCTCGCCCGGGTCACCCCGGAAGTTGCGGTTCATGTACAGGCCACCCACGTACCGGCTCGCCACCGCTGCAGCGCGCGCGTAGAGGTTCAGCAACTGGTTGAAATCGCGCGTGAACTCCCAGTAGCTCTCCCCCTTCTTCGGCACACGCGTGCCGAGATTGAGGATCAGATGGCGTGTGATCTGCAGCTGTCGGGTCCAGAAGGCCATGGGGTCCTTGCCCACGTCCCATCGGGCCACGCACGGGTCGAAGCTATCTGCCTGCTCATCGGATTGATAGGCCAGTCCCGGCTCGTTGCTGCGAGAAGCGATCTGACTGAGCCGGTACCGCTCACCCTCTGGCGTCTTCGCATCGATAGGCAGATAGCCGTACTGCACAGCCCAGAAGTCGTAGGGACCGATGGTCTGGTTGAAGAACGCCACGCTGCGCTTCTTCAGTGCGGAGATGTTGAAGGCCACGTAGTCCATCACAGATGCCGACGTGCCGTATCGCTCCACCCGCTTCGGATCTCCGAGCTCCTCCAGCGAGTTGAGCGTGGAGGCAATGAAGTTGTGCCGCAACCCCAGACAGTGGCCAAACTCATGCGCGATCACATAGCGCAGGAACTGACTGATGTAGTCCTTCTCGCTGATCTGTGCGCCGATGGGCGCGAAGAACCGGAGCGCGAACGCCCCGAACCATGCCTCGCGCATCGCATCCTCGGCCATGCGACAGCGACGTGGATCCGAATGATACCCGTGCGCGTGCGCCTCTCCGTTCTCGCGCGCGATCTCCTGCTCGAAGAAGGCGGCCGGCTCGACCAGCTTTTTGCGCTCCAGCTTGAAAGCGCGCACCAGATTGGCGTCCACCGTGATGTTGGCGTTGAGGATCTGCCCGGTGAGCGGGTTCACCCGGAAGAGCGCAACGGCATACCCACTATCCGGCGACACCACCCAGCGGATGGTGTTGTAGCGCATGTCGGCATGATCCCAGTCGGCATTGTCGGGCATCTGCCGCACTTCAATCGCGTCCTTGAACCCGATCCGTTCAAACGCTTTATTCCAGACCAGGATGCCGTCCTGGACAGCGGCCCGGTACTCCTCCGGGATTGCGTTGTCCAGGTACCAGACGATCGGCTTTTTCGGCCTGGAAAGCGGGGCCTTCGGGTCCTCTTTTTCCAGATGCCACCGGTAGATGTAACGGGTCATCATGTCCTGCCGCCCGTCATCGGACCAATCCTGGAACTCGGTCAGGAAGTAACCCACCCGGGGATCCGCCAGGCGCGGCCGATAGCCATTGTTCACAGGTAGCAGGAACAGATTATAGACCAGCTTGAAGGGCGCACTGCGCGGGTCGGCGAGCGTGCTGGCGGTTCCGGAGAGCAGCACACTGATCCCCCCGCCACCGGAGCCGGATCGCTGGAAGTGATAGGCCGATGTAACCACCAGATTGTCCGGGAAGTTCTTGATGGTCTCCACATACGTCTTATCCCGGTCCAGTGTGTAGGTCACCTGTCCGCCCCCGAGCGCGGCGCTCAGAGGATTGCCTCCCTGCGCAAACAGCTGGCTCACCTGCGCGATATCTCCGATGAACAGATTGCTGACGTCGATCAGCAGGCTCTTGCGCTCGGGTTGTTTTGCCTCGATCTTGAACGCCTCCAGATATCCTTCCGGGAAGGAGCGCTTCAGAGCTCTGGCGATGGGCTTTCCATCTGGCGCCCGGAAATTGATATTGGGGACCACCATCACCAGCCGGTCGTCACCCATCCGGGAGAACCGGAACAGAATGTCGCTGATCGGATCACCGGCCACCACCTGACTGGCCGTTCCGGTGCTGGCTGTGACCTCCATCATCACCAGACGGTCCAGCTGATCCTCGGTGATCTCCATGTAGATCTTGTCACGGCCGGACTCTTTCTTCTTGTAAAGGGTGAACAGGCCGGGGATTTTCTCGAACTCTTTGACGATGTCGTCGATCGTCTTTTCCTTCTTGGGCTCGGGCTTCTTCTCATCCGGCGTGGTGGTGCCTCCCGGCAGCGGGCTGCCTTCCACCCGATCCATACGCGACTTGCCACTTAACGGAGGCCCTTCCGCTCCGCCGAAAGTCAGGTTCTCGATCTCCTGCTCGGCGGCAACGGCATCCCCGGAGGTCTTCTCTACCCAGATCGTGCTGGTCACCGTTAGCGGGGGGTTGGAGCCAGTCTCTTTGAAGACCATTTTGATCTTCACGGCGTCCACGCCATTGGCCTTCTCCATCGCCAGCACTTCATAGTCCGCACGGGCCGCCCGGATGCCGAGATCCTCATTGTCCCTGTACTCATGGCTCCATTTGTCCCCGACGCCTACGGGCTTTTCCGAAAAGATCGGCGTCTGCGCTACCAGCAGGCGTACCGCCATCCTGTTCTGCTCTTTGTTGTCCTTATCAGAGGAGTAGGAGACCAGTGTGCCGTTGGGCCGCAGCACAATCGTGGACTTGTCCTTGGCGTCATCGGGCGCGGGCATCTTCTGCCCGTTAGCCGTCACCTCTATTTCTTCGGTCTCGCTTTTGAAGGTGATGTCCCCGCTGGCGGAGACGTCCTCGATCGTGACTTTCTTGCTGGACTTGAGCTCGAGGGTCAGCTTCTGTCCCGCCGCCTCCATGACAAGCGTGCCTTCCTCCTTGTAGCGCATGACCTGCCCTTTCTGCGCTTTGTAGGTCAGAAGGACCTTGTCCTGTGCCAGCGTGGAGACAGCAGGGATCATGAAAAGTACAGCAACAATCGCCGTTCGCAAGAGATGCACCATGATGATCTGTTCTCCTGGTCAACAACACACGCTTCTAACACATGGCCATGTAAGCGTGTGGTTCTACGTTGCGCGCACTGTCGCGTACACGGGCAGACAGTGACAGGACATCGGATAGAGCCGGCCGGAAATGTTCACAACTCCCGGCACCGTTACCGCGCGTGATACGAAACGCGCGGTTGCCTCCACACATACGGAGGAAGAAACTGTGAGGTTTCACCGGGGGTAACGCTCATCCCGCGGAGCCGATGAGGGCGCCGCAGGGATCTCGCGCAGGTACGGATTGCCCCTGAGAGCGCGTTGCGCACGCTCCACGTCTTCCGCACTCAAAGAACCACCCCCACGCAACGAGTAGCGCTCCTGCGGACTACGTGAGCCCCCATCGATTGGAAGACTTAACTCCCGATGTGCACGCTCCAGGGCACGGCGGGCCTCCATAGCAACCGGATCATTCTCTGCAGAGACCGACGGGTCCCACGCAGGCCCGGTGTCCATTCGAACGGTACCGGGTTCACGCGCCATCGGTGCTACCGGGGGGGAGTGCACGCGGGTGCTCGCTGTTTCTCCCATCCTGCCGGGCCACCATGCCCGCAACGTCACCACGAAGGCAATGAACAGTATGCTTGCCACAACAAAGTGCAGCGGTATACCCGGCCGCGATCGGAGAGATACAGGCGTTGCAGGCGCGAAGGCCTGCGGGCGCATCGGAGTGCCCGGCTCTTCCGGGGGCGGTAGAGATGCCCGGCACTGCCAGCACAGTGTCTGCCCCGGGAAGTTATTGGCGCCGCAACGCAGACAGCGCACTCTTTCTGAGCTCTGTGATCCAGGGTTCATCTGCTGCGTTCTCTCCGTCCCTCATTATAGCCAATACGTCCCGGGAACATCACGGGTTCTTCCATGCTGGCGCAGAAAGGTGCCATATGTCACAATACGTGCCCGACAATGTCACGCTGTGGCGCAACTCTTGCAGTTGAGGGATTTGAGAGTAATGGACGTATTGTCAGCATGGCCATCGTTTGATTTCACGGTGACGGCGCACAGCAGCGAGCCGGGAGTTGCGGCACGGTGCGGGCGTCTGACGTTGCCCCATGCCACCGTTGAAACTCCCGTGTTCATGCCAGTTGGCACGCAGGCAACCGTCAAGGCCATGACGCCGGAAGAGCTGACAGAGATCGGTTTCGGCCTGATACTGGGCAACACCTACCATCTGCACCTGCGCCCCGGAGAGACGTTGATTGCGCGTGCCGGTGGCCTGCATCGCTTCGCCGGATGGGATGGCGCGCTCCTGACCGACAGCGGCGGGTATCAGGTGTTCAGTCTGGTCGAACTACGTCGCATCGGGCAGGATGGAGTGGAATTCCAATCGCATATCGATGGCTCCCGTCATATCTTCACCCCGGAGAGCGTTATGCAGATTGAGCGGGACCTGGGTGCAGACATCATCATGGCGTTTGATGAGTGCCCACCCTATCCCTGTTCTCACTCCTACGCGCAGGAGTCTCTGGAGCGAACGCATCGATGGGCTGAACGTTGCCTTCAAGCCTATCACGCGGCACAGAGACGGGCGACCGGTGGGTGGCCGCAGGCTCTTTTCGGTATCGTTCAGGGCGGCACCTATCCCGATCTGCGCCGCACGAGCGCACGCACGCTGGTAGGGATGTCGTTTGATGGGTATGCCATCGGGGGTCTGGCCGTTGGCGAACCGGCAGAAGAACGCAACCGTACGCTGGATGTGACGGTGCCGTTGCTCCCAGAGGACCGGCCGCGCTATCTGATGGGTGTGGGCACCCCGGTAGATATTCTGGACGCTGTGCAGCGCGGCGTAGATATGTTTGACTGTGTGCTGCCAACACGTAACGCACGCTCGGCGCAGGTATTCACCTCGGAGGGGGTGCTGAACATGCGCAACGCCCGGCACCGTGAGGACTTCGGCCCGATTGACCGATACTGCGCCTGTCGGGTATGCCGGCGGCACACCCGGGCTTACCTGCGGCACCTGTTCCAGGCCAACGAAATCCTGGCAGCCCGGCTGGCGACCTATCACAACCTTGCGTTCTACCACGCACTGATGCGTGACATTCGTAACGCTATCCGCGCCGGGGCCTTCCGCGCGTTTCGACAGGAGTTCCTGTCACGGTATCAGGCCCCTGCGCACACATCGGAGGCGGAAGCATGAGCGACACCAGCAAGTTGCTGGCGACCGACCGCGAGATGGTCGGCACGTACAACGGAAATAGCTCTCCTGCCCGTGCGGAATCGGTACCTGCGGAGACGAACGGACTTGCCCCGAAAGCCACCACGCCACGGCTCATTCAGTTGCGGGACGTGCGCAACCACCCCAGGGTGCGGATCTACCTGCAGAAGGCCAACGAGCAGATGGCCGCCATCGGTTACTCCGAGCACGGCCTGCGTCATGCCGGACTGGTCGCCGGGATCGCCCGGAATATTCTTCTGGAGCTGGATCAGGACCCTCGCTCTGCGGAGATCGCCGCGATTGCCGGTTACCTGCATGACATCGGCAACTGCGTCCATCGCGCCTACCATCCGCAGATCGGTGCGACCATGGCCTTTCAGTTGCTCGAGCAGATGGGCATGGATGCTGTGGAGATTGCCACGATCATTGGCGCGATTGGAAATCATGAGGAACCCGAGGGCGTGCCGATCAACATGGTGACTGCGGCCGTGATCATCGCGGACAAGTCCGACGTGCACTACACGCGCGTGCAGAACCCCGATCCGGCTACCTACGACATTCATGACCGGGTCAATAACGCGGTTCAGAAGTCCCGTATTCTCATCGACAGGGAGCACAGGGTCATCACGCTGGACCTGATCATCGATGTGACCCGCGCTACCGTGATGGAGTACTTCGAGATTTTCGTGACGCGCATGATCATGTGCCATCGTGCTGCAGACGTGCTGGGGTGCAAGTTCCGCCTGATTGTCAACGGTGTCGAGCTCTGAGCGCTCTGTCCGTTGTGTCTCCCGGGTGCTTCCCTCTCCTCCTGCAGGAGAGCATCCCCGGTCTTCGAGCACCTGTCGGGCCTGTGTAATCCGCGCGAGAGATCACACTGCCGCTCCCCGTCCTGCCTGCCGCGCCAGACGCGGGCCGTGTGCAGTCTCCCAGCAACGTTTGGCGGAGGGGAGTACTTTGCCGGGGTTACACAGCTCGTTCTGATTGAATACCTGCTTGATCTTCTCCATCAACCTCAGATCTGGTTCATGAAACTGCCAGGACATGGCATCGATCTTCTCCACACCAATCCCGTGCTCGCCTGTAATGGAACCGCCCACGTCCACGCACAGCTTCAGGATTTCGTGGCCCGCCTCGATCACGGCACGTACCTGCTCCGGGTCACGCTCGTCGAACATCAGGTTGGGGTGCAGGTTGCCGTCTCCGGCATGGAACACGTTGCCGACCTCCAGGCCATAGCGGTGTGCGATGCGGCGCACCTCGCGTAGCACCTCCGGAAGGCGCGTGCGCGGGATCACGCCATCATGGGTGACCATGGACTTGCCCAGACGACCCAGCGCGCCAAACGCCTGCTTGCGTGCCTTCCAGAGCAGTGCGCGCTCCAGGTCGTTCCGGGCCTGCCGGACCTCCCGGGCGCCGTTGCGCAGCGCGATGGCCTTTGCACGTTCTGCCTCCTCATCCAGACCGACCTCCAGCCCATCTACCTCGATGATCAGAACAGCTTGCGCATCTGCAGGGAAGCCGAGGTGGAATGCGTCCTCACAGGCCTGAATGATGAAGGTGTCGATCATTTCCAGCGCCGCAGGCAACACCCCGGCCGCAATGATGTCCGAGACCGTCTGTGTGGCCTGATCGATGGTCTCGAAGATCGCCAGCAACGTACGCACTGCCTGTGGGAGCGGGGTCAGGCGGATGGTGACTTCCGTGACGATCCCGGTAGTGCCCTCGGACCCGACAACCAGCCCGAACAGATCATAACCGGGACTATCCTCTGCTTTGCCCCCGAGTTTCACGATTTCGCCATCGGGCAGCACCAGAGTCAGTCCCGTGACGTGATTGGTTGTCACGCCATACTTGAGTGTGTGCGGCCCCCCGGAGTTCTCCGCAACGTTCCCTCCTACCGTACAGGCCCCCTGACTGGAGGGGTCGGGCGCATAGTGCAATCCGTGCTTCTTCACAGCCCGGGTCAGATAGACGTTCACCGTTCCGGCCTGTGCGACCATCCGGCGATTGGGGATATCGACCTCCAGGATCTGGTTGAGCCGCACGGTGGAGATCACCACGCCACCGAAAATCGCGGTCGCGCCCCCGGAAAGCCCGGTGCCGGTGCCCCGGGGCGTGAACGGCACCTCCAGCCGGTTACACACTTTTACGATCTGGCTAACCTGCTCGGTGCTCTGCGGCAACACCACGGCATCCGGGTAACGCTTCTCGGGCGCGTAGGCATCGCAGTCGTAGGCCCGTAACTCGGCCTCGCCGGTTAGAACAGCATCAGGCCCGACAATCGCCTGCAATTCCCGGATCAGTGTGTCTGTCCCGGGCGAGCGAGAAGGACGAATGGAAGATGTCGAAAGGGTCATGCGTCCTCCGATTCGCGGTAGATCCACCGTCTTGCTTTGAGTTCAAAGCGGGGCAGGGTCCCCGGTGGAACAAGCTCCACCGGGAAACGCAGGTTGAAAGCGGCACGCAGGGCCTTTTCCACCTGCGACACCAGTCCTTCCGGATCCCGACACTCCGGAACCGGCTCGATGTGGAGTTTGATTTCCTGCATGGAGCGCTCCCGGTAGAGCTCCACCCGGAACTCGGCGACTTCCGGGAACTGCCGTACCACGGACTCCACAGCCGTCGGGTGCAGATTGACACCCCGCACGATCACCATGTTGTCCACCCGGCCCAGGATCCCGCCTTCCAGCGCGAGGTCGTACCGGCCGCACGCGCAGGGTGCACTGTAGCAGGGCCGTACCAGATCCCCGGTACGGTAGCGCAGCAGAGGCGAGGCTGTACGGTGCAGCGTGGTCAGGACCAGTTCTCCACTCTCTCCGGCAGGAACGGGGCAACCTGTCGCTGGCACGATCACTTCCGGCAGAAAACGCGACTCCAGAACATGCAACACGTCGGGGCGAGCGGGGCAGGGTATCGAAACCGGTCCCGTCTCGGTCATACCATGATGATCGTACAGTGTCGCGCCGGGCCAGAGTGCCTCGATCCGCGCGCGCGTCGCCGGTATGGAAGCGCCCGGTTCCCCGGCAACCAGTATCCGGCGCACCGGGTTGCTGGCCAGTGAGATCCCTTCCTCAGCCGCCACTTCCCCCAGGCGCAACGCATAGGTGGGCGTGCAGCAGAGAACGCTCACATGATTGTCCAGAATGGTGCGCAATCGTGCGGTACTGCTCATACCTCCACCGGGAATACACAGGCACCCGAGCCGCTGTCCGGCGTCAAAAGCTGTCCAGAAGCCGAGGAATGGCCCGAATGAGAAGGCAAAGAAGATGCAATCTCCCGGTGTTACTCCGGAAGCGCGATAGACCTCCACCCAGGTGTCGACCAGTGCGTCCCAGCTCTCCGGGGTATCGAGCCAGCGCAACGGTGTGCCCGTGGTGCCACTGGTCTGGTGAAAGCGCGTGTAGCGTTCCAGAGGGTATGTCAGGTTCGTGCCATACGGCGGGTGTGCGCTCTGATCGGCAACCAGATCCTGCTTGCGCGTGAAAGGCATCCGCGCACGGAAAGTCTCCAGGTCGGGAATGGATGCATCGAGACCGGCCGCGGACAGACGGGGGGTGTAGAAACGGTTATTCGGGATCAGGGCCCCCAGCAGAGAACGCAGGCTGGCGATCTGAAGGGCCGTGAGGGATGCTCGATCCGGATGGCCCTGCAGAGCCGTCATCAGGGTTTGACCTCGGTCTGACCGAGCGGCGACGCCACTGACGTGGCTTTCTGATGCGCGGCCGGCCTGTGCGCTGGCGCTGGTTGCGGCCGGAACATGGAGACCAGAAAGCCGCCTGTCGCCGCAAGGATCAGGCCGAGCACAAACTGCGGCTTGATCGCAGAGAGCCCGCCTTCCGGAGGATGCATCAGAATGGCTGCGAAAGCGTTCACGATCGGTGCTCCTGCAAACACCACGGACATCACGGCCGGTGACCCCCTGGAAGCCCCCAGCGCCAGCAGCACAAAGAACGCGCCGATGGCCCCGAAAATCCCTGCCGTCAGAGACCACGCGATGCCCTGCGCCGGCAGGTTCCAGTGCGCGCGGTTCAGCAGCAACACGATGATCGGCGCGATGACCGCTGTCAGGAAGTAGGCGACACCAACGAACAGAAACGCTTTGTACCGACCATTCACTGGATCTGCCATGTTCTGCTGCCCGGTGTGCAGAAACACCCCGTAGACGCCCCAGGAGAGGACGGTCATCAGTGCAAACAGAAGCCATGTGTTGCTCTGTGCCGCTTGTCCATTGCCCATCCCGTGCTTCCCTTCCTCACTGTGTGTTCTGATCTGCCCCCGACGCAGGTGGCACCTGCCCGGGATACTCTTCAATGTGGCGCGCAATGATCTCCGGAATGTCCACGGCGCGCATCCTGCCCGACTGCGCGTCCCACTCGGTGCACACCACAGTCAACGAACCACGCGCTACCTCGGTTCCTGCGGGATCACTGGCCCTGCGAAAGACGAAATCATAGGTGAGCGATTTGGCCCGCTTCTGGCGCACTATGAGGTGTACTTCGATCTCTTCTTCAAAGCGAATTGGTTGCAGGAAGTCGCAGGAGGCATGCACACGAGGCCATCCGTAGGTCCGGCCGTCAATCCGGGTATGAATGGAGAAACCCAGAGAACGGAAGAAGGCGTGTTCGGTGTTCTCCATGTAGCGGAAGTAGTTAGAGAAGTGCGCAATTCCGGCCATGTCCGTGTGCGCAAAATCCACACGATGGATCATTTTGAAGTCGCAGGCCATTGGTTCCGCTGCCGTCCTCCGCCGGAATTGCTGCCCTATTGTACCCTACGCCCGGCGCTCAGACCAGAAAGGCCACGGAGGCGCCCACCCACTCCAGATCCCGATTGTGGTCTACCCCCATCATCTGTCCCCGCCCCATGCGCAGGAGCGTGGTCAGTGGCCGCAGGTCCTCGATCCGCACCTCGTCATCCTCGCGTCGCGGCCACAGGTACATGATCCGCACCTCCACCCGGGTTGGCCCATGCGGCGTTTCGATCACGGGTCGGAAGTGGATGCGCCGTTGCAGGACGTAGTGGGAGGGGTCTGCGATCGCGTCGATTTCTTCCCGGACAGGTCCGATACGCACCCCCTGCCCTGCAAAAGAGAAGAGAGGCTTCAGTACGTACTGCTCGAGGTCGTCCGGAAGCGGATCGACCTGATCCAGAAAGCGCGTTTCCGGGACACACGGGTGATGAAAGAAAGGCAACGCGTATTTGCTGAGCAAGAAGAACCAGCAGGGGTGATCCGCCCACTCCACATCCAGTTCGTCGCGGAAGTCGAACCCGGATGTGATACCTCGCCGCTCCAGCTCGTCCGGTATCACCCGGTTGTAGATCCGTTCGATACGCGTCAGGTGTCCGTCGCGCCGATAGAAAAGAGAGCGCCCCTGCTTCTGCACCTGCGTCAGGCAAACCGTGCGAATGCCGTACAGGCGCTCTGTCAGGACAAAATCCGGGAGCGTCTTCTGTGTCTCCGGCTCGATCTCCAGCAGAACCACGTTTTCCGGGTCGTGCGGTCCCACGATGGCATCGCGCACCATCGCGGTGTACGTCTCCACGTCCAGGCCATGAAAGAAAGGGGTCAGGCCGTCATCCAGTGCGTACGCCGTCCGATAGGCCTCCACGAGCAGGGGTTGGTAGGCATAGAGCGACGGGAACCCCTGTATCTCCACCAGTCGTGGTTCTCCCTGCTCATCCAGACCGAAATCTGCCTGAACGAAGAGTGGGTGCGGCGTCTCTCCGGGGGTACGAAAGCGCTCCGGGATCCGCGCACGCGCAGCCGCGAGATACTCGGTGTTGTTGATAACCTGTGCTACCAGCTCCCGCCCGTAGTCCGCCATTTTCTCCAGCAGAGCACGCTCGAAGAAGCAGGGCGTCTCACAGTTACGAAAGCCGATTGGAACTCCGGAGCGTTCTTCCAGAAAGCGCAGAAGTCTCTGGTAACGTTCCGGGCGAAACTGCGCGTTGAAACGACGACGGAGATCGGGGATCATTTCCTGACCGATGCCCCGGGAGCAGCACGCCCCTCGGGGAGCAGCGCGCGTTTGAAGTCGGTACCCAGCTCCTGCACCGTTAACCGGACATTGAAGCGTCCTGCCGCATACGGGCCAAGCTCATAGTGATTGAAGAAGAAGCGCAACCCCTCGGGCCCCACAACGAAACGTTCCAGTTGCTCTTCTGTCAGACGCGTCACCTTCCCGTTGACCACATCGACAGCGGCCTCGTTGAGCATCAGTTTGTTGATGATCGCATCGGAGATCTGCTGCCGGAAGTCTGAACCGGGTACGAAGAAGTCAGCCAGCCGCATCAAAGCGGGCTTTCCGTTCACCATTCCCAGGTTGAAGGTGCGGTAGAACGCATTGGGGTGAGCGCCTCCGGTGTATTGCAGCATGTCGAACAGGATGCTGACAAGCCGCGGCGAACGGTAGATCACTTTTCCCTGGATCTGATGTTCGTACGGACTTGCAGGTTTGCCGAATGTCTTGAAACTTGCCTCACACTCCCGGATGAAATCCGCATGCGCTCTGCGCGCCCAGGGCACGCAAACGGAGTAGACCAGCTTCCGCCAGGGTCCTGACGACAGATCCGGAATGCGCGTGACGGCCCGGTAGTATCCCGGCCGGACGTCGCGCAACTCCAATCCACTGGCCACAGATACAGCAAGAGTCGAACAGGTGATAGCAGCGCAGGCGCAAACGATCCACCGGCAAAAGACCAGATGCATTCCAGATCTCCCGAAGTACCCACAGGCCACGGCAATCATGGTGCCGATCCGGGAAATCGCACAGAATGTGGAAAAACTTTTTGCGATTATACTCAAAACACAGGTGCGGCACAACCCCTGTCCCGTTCGTGTCTTCTGCATACGGACAACAGGCACCTCACGGATATTCCGCACGGAAATGACGTATAATACCGTAAGTGCCGGCCGCCCACAAGGCGTAGACCGGCAGGGAGTTCTGGCAACCGCACGAATCCCACGCCGCGAATTCAGGAGACAACAATGGATCTGATGGTGACCGCGCGTCATGCCGCGCTACCCGCGCGCGCTCTGCTCAGCCTGATGGCCCTCTCACGCGAAGGCGACCGCCGCGAGGGCATTCTCCTCCGTCAGAGCAAGGGCTGGTTTCAGGTCTCTGGCATGGGGCACGAGGCCCTGGCCGCACTGGTGTATGCCCTGCGCGACGACGATTACCTCTTTCCCTACTATCGGGACCGCGCCATGGCCCTGGCCCGGGGCGTGACCAATTATGAACTGGCGCTGGCCTATCTGGCCAAACGCGACAGCAGCAGCGGCGGACGGCAGATGCCAGGCCACTACTCGGATCGGGCGCGACGCATCTTCTCGGTAGCCACTCCGACCGCCTCCCAGTGCCTGCCTGCGGTTGGCACAGCATGGGGGATCAAGATGGAGGGCAGAGATCAGGTCGTCATGGTCTGTATTGGCGATGCGGCGACGCGTCAGGGAGAGTTCTACGAGGCGATTGCATTCGCGTTGCAGGAGAAGTTGCCCGTCATCTTTGTGATCGAGGACAATCGCTACGGCATCAGCACGCCCACGCAACGGTTCTTCCCCTATCGCCTGGGAGCGCTCGGGGAGGCCTGCCTGCGCCGGGTTGACGCGCGCAACCCGTACGCTCTCTTCGAAGTCGGGCAGGAAGTCATCGCGCAGGCGCGCCGGGGAGAGGGACCGACGGTGCTCTGGTGCGAACTGGATCGCCTGTGCTCGCACACCAGCAGTGACGATCAACGCGTCTACCGCACGGCAGAAGAGATCGCCGCGGACCAGATGCGCGACCCGATTGAAACCCTGGCACGTCACCTGATCAGCACCGGCGAACTGACGCGTGACGAATGGGAAGCGGAACTTACCGCGATCGAGCAACAGGTCCGGCAGGATTATGATCTGGCCGCACAGGCCCCGGACCCGGATCCAGAAGCTGTGACGGACCACCTCTTTGGTCCACCAGTGCCCGTCTCTACCCCTCCGGTTGCCTTCCCGGAAGCGACGGCTACCATGGTTGCGGCAGTCAACCAGACGTTGTTACGCGCTCTAGAGACGGACCCCCGGGTGATCCTCTTCGGTGAAGACATCGAAGACCCCAAAGGCGGGGTTTTCGGTTTAACCAAGGGGCTCTCCACGCGATTCCCCGACCGGGTCCTCAATTCCCCTCTGGCAGAAGCGACTATCGTTGGCACCGCGGTTGGACTGGCCAGCGCGGGATGGAAGCCCGTCTTCGAGCTCCAGTTCATCGATTTCATCGGACCTGCGCTCAACCAGCTGATGACGCAGGTGTCGTCTCTACGGTGGCGTACCTGCGGCGACTGGTCCTGCCCTCTCGTGCTGATCGCGCCGTACGGTGCGTACCTGCCCGGGGGCAGCATCTGGCACAGCGAGAGCAATGAGGGCATGTGGGCACACATCCACGGCCTGAATGTGATCATCCCCAGCACCCCGGAAGATGCCGCAGGGTTACTCTGGGCTGCGATCCATGGTCCGGACCCCACGCTGTTCCTCCTGCCCAAGCACATCTTCCGCAAACGCATGCCTGTCCACCCGGAATGTGAGCCCATCCCTCCGGGCAAAGCAGCGATCCGGCGGCCCGGCCAGGATGTTACGCTCGTCTCCTGGGGCAATTGCATGGAGCTGGCAGAAGAAGCCGCCGAGCGCATGGAGGAGGAGGGAGTCTCTGTGGAGGTGATCGATCTGCGGTGTATTGCGCCCTGCGATTATGAGGCCATCGAACACTCGCTGGCACACACAGGGCGCCTTGTGGTCGTGCATGAGGATGCACGGACCACCGGCTTCGGTCAGGCCATCATCACCGAGATGACCTCGCACCCGGAACGGTTCAACCTGTTGTTGTCGCCTCCGCAGCTGGTTGCTCGCAAGGACGTGCCCATTCCGTACAACCCGCTGTTAGAGTACGCTGTCCTGCCCGACATAGAGGATGTGCTCACTGCAATCCGCATTGTGATGGAGTGAGCGCACACACAGAAAACAACGGAAACCATCGGGCTCTGAAGACAGGCTTGCAGAGCCCGTATGGTTTCCACCCGAAACCGCATCCCCTCGATTGAAAGTCGGCATTCCGAATACAGCTGGTATACGGAAATCTTTCCGGAAATTCTGCAATAAAATGCAAAATACACGCATCAAGTCTCTTGACAGATCGCTGTTTCCGCGTTACAATGCACACACCGGCCAACTGGTAAATCCAATCCTGCCGGATGCGCAGCTAGGGAACAGCGTTGACATCTTTACCATTGTATCAACGTGTGAAGCAACAAATTGAGGTCGACTATCTGCTCGGGAGCATGGGAGATCGCTCCACGCGACTGCCGTCAGAACGCGATCTGCAGCAACAGTACCGGGTTAGCCGCCCCACCATTAGCAAGGCGCTCACCGCACTCGCTGCAGAGGGGAAACTGCTCAAAATGCAGGGGAGTGGCAACTACGTGATCCAATCCGGCAGTTTCCGGCCTCACGGGTCTTCACGCTCTATCGGTTTCATCGGTCCGATCTCCGGAGCCGTGCTGGTGCAGAGCGCCTTCCGCGGGATCGATCGTGTTGCGCACAGACGGGGGTACTGTGTGCTCATGGGCAATGCGGGCAACAACGTCCAGCGTGAGGAGCAGACGGCCCGGCAGTTGCTGGCTTCCGGAGCGCAGGGGTTGATCATTTACCCGGTAGCGCGTACGGACGAGGAACACCGATACGATTACCTGATCTATAAGCAGTTCGATGTGCCTGTCATACTGATCGATGTCTGTACCCCGGAGCAGGGGCACACGCAGGTCATTTTTGATAACCGCCGACTTGGTTATGCCATGACGGAGTGGCTTATCCAGCAGGGCCATCGCCGGATTGGCATTCTGTTCCAGAGCGAGAACACCCGCCACGGCCCTTTGATCAACCGGATGCGCGGTTACCGGGAAGCGCTGGCCCATCACAACATCCCCTTTGTGCCGGCCCTGGTGTGCCAGACAACATCAATCAGGCAGGACGCTCCTTTCGAACAGGTTGATCGCTGGTTGTCTATGCCAGACCCGCCTACCGCGATCCTCGCAACAGACGATCTGCGCGCGGCCGCACTGATCGAGTATCTGCAGGCTCGTGGAGTCCGGGTACCTCAGGACATCTGTGTGACCGGCTTCGATAACCGTGAGGAAACCCGGCGGTTCTGGCCCCTGATCGCCACAAGCCAGCCGGACTTCGAGCATATGGGAGAAATCGCGTGCCATGCGCTGCTGGATCGGATTATAGAACCGGGGACCCCGCATTGCACCTACGTGCTCGATGCGCCACTGCTGATCCGGGACCACTACAGGGAGCTCATGCAGAACACTGTCACCGGGCAGGGAGTATCGCCGGACCAGCAGCTGATTGCAACCTGAAGCCAGGCTATTTCACAACCGGCGCGATATGCATCCAGAACGTTTCGATCAGGAGTACAGGACTGATGAAGCAGCAGATTTCACCCCCTGTGGCCATTGCAATCATCGCCGTCGTGATTGCCGTCGCCATATTTGCCCTGACCCGTTCCGCGACCGTGGAGAATCGGGTCGGCCAGCAACCGCCGGGAATGCCCCCGGAAGTCCAGGCGCGCTGGAATGAGATCACAGGAGGCAAAGGGGCTTCCCCCGGAGGTACCTCCATTCCCACGGCTCCCGGTGCCAATCCTGCAGGAGCTCCCGGTGGAACCAGTATCCCTACAGGTCCGCCTACGGGGCGCTGATGCCCGCAAGCACCTGCCCGGGAGCAGGTGCGGGCATCGCAGAGACGAGGAAAGCATCGGGTTCTACCCCGGTACGGCAGATCGCCGTATCCTGTCCATTCTCTATGAGGAGAACGTCATCATGCACCACCCATCAACCAGAAGGGGATTCACCCTGATTGAGCTGCTTGTCGTGATCGCAATCATCGCCATCCTGGCGGCCATTCTCTTCCCGGTGTTCGCACAGGCGCGCGAACAGGCGCGCACGGCCTCCTGTCTGTCGAACATGAAGCAACTCGGACTGGGCTTCAAGATGTACGCCCAGGACTACGACGAGGAGTGGCCAATGGGCACCTACCCCGGTCCCAGAAACTGGGAGGTCAACCTGGACGTCAATCCCTACCCACCATCCAACCAGTGTCTGGATAACGGCGCGGCGCTGGGCTGGCCGGGTCAGGGTTGGCGCGGCTTTAATCCCGGAGATGGCGGCCCCGTCTACACCGGATGTGCCTACGGATTCGAGTTCTACCGCACCCTCATGCATGTGCAGATCGGCCCCTACACCCGCAACAAGCAGATCTGGTACTGCCCATCGGATAAGTTCCGTCGACCGACCCCGGAGCAGATGGCCATCGGCGCCCAGTCCTACCAGTGGTTCCCGGCATGGATCTACAGCTTCCGCGCCTCCTGGAATCCGTTCGCCGCGTTTGCTACCGGCCCCGATCTGGAGAACCAGCCTCCCAGCGAGCGTGTGGACAACGTAGCTACCCGCTTCTTCCTGGTCGAGCGTGGCGTGTTTGGTTGGGACGGACCGGATGGATGTGGCGGGGCCTGCCCCAATGCCAACAACAATCACCCCCGGGGCTACAACGCGGTCTTCTTTGACGGACATGCCAAGCTGGTGCCCTTCGGGCGGAAGTGGAGGACCATTCCGGCATCCGGATGGCCACCCGAGCAGTCGCCACGCGATCCGATTAACTACAGCGGCTAGTTCCCCGGTATGTCCGGAGTATGTCTCCGCAAGACATGCTAGCAGAGAAGCGCAGGGATGTCCTTTACCCCCTGCGCTTCTCTCCATCGGTGCCCGGGCACAGCAGGTTCTGTTGCGTCAACCCACGAATTTTTCCATCATGCATCATGAGCGGGAAGCCACAGAGCGATAGGCAGAGCAAATCTCCACGTTCCACAGCCTCCGACAGGAGACTGGTAACCAGTGTCATCCTCGCCTGTTTTGCGGTGGCGGCGTTATCCCTGTTGATCCTGCAACGCCCCGCTCCACCACAGCCGGCACCCGCCGTACCGCGTCAGTGGGTCACAACCCCACTGCCCCCACCACCCCCGCCGTCGCCTCCTCCGGGCCTCGCCGAGGTGCGCCGTCGGTGGAAACAGCGGCAGGCAATGCGCGCGCGATTGGAAGATGCGCGTTCTCTTCGCCGTTTCACCCGGGAATGCATTGCCTCGGGAGATCCGTTGACGGCCTATCTAACTCTGAAGGAGTACCTGCGCACGCATCCCGCCGAACCACCGGTGCTTGACGCCCTCGGTCGCGTGCAATTGCACCTCGGCCTGGCAACCGGAGCAGAGCGCACGTACCGGCAGATCATCGGCGAGGACCCGCAGGGGGCACAGGGCTACATCGGTTTGAGTCGGGCTCTCGTGATGCAGGAGCGCTGGCAGGAAGCCACACACCTTCTGGAGAGCGCATGGAACGCAGTCCCGACCGCCAGCATCCGGGAGAGGCTGGCACTGGTGCAGGAGTGGGAGCAACGCGGCGACCTGCCACGCGCCCTGCAGGCCGTTCAGGAACTGGACAGGGCGGCGCCGGACACTCCTGATGTTACCATGACACTGGCCCGGATCCTTTTCAAACTGCAACGTCTTGCGGAGGCCCGGCAGGAGCTGGAGACACTGATCCGTGCGCAACCCGACAACGCCCCGGCACATGCCCTGCTGGGGTCCATTCTCATGAACCCGCTTCTGGCCGAGCGCGATTTTGCGCGTGCTGAAGAGTCCCTGTTGATCGCGGTGCAGGCGCATCCAGACGACATGACCTCCCTGTCGCGTCTCGGGCAGCTTTATATGGAGCAGGGACGTATGCCCCAGGCGGCCAACGTGTACACCCGGATGTTGCAACGCGCACCCAATCTGCCCGACGCGCGCATGCAACTGGCAAAAGCCTACGCCCTCATGGGAAATCCCGCTGGCAGCCGGGAACAAACGTTGCTGGCGCGTAGACCGCTTGCAAATCGCCTGGAAGAGGAGCGACTGACTATCCGGCGCGACCAGCGCCCATCCGACGCAAACGCACGCCTGACTCTGGCCCGATACTACTTGCAGATTGGCGACACCATGAAAGCGATGGCGGAAGTACAGGCCGCGGCCCTGCTCCAGCCACAGTCGGAGCAGGCCCGGCGTGAGTTCCGCACGCTCTACGCGCGCCTCGGGATCACCCCGCCCGATCTCCCGGACCCATGATGATGCTGCGAGCAACTCTGCTGACCATCCTGTGCCTCTCTGCAGGATGCCGCTCCCTCTCTCCGGAACCGACACCGCCGTCGGCAACCACAACACTGCGCTTTCGCGACGTCACACAGGAAGCAGGGCTGACTCTCCTCCGCCAGAACGGCGCGTTCGGCCGTCGCTGGATGCCAGAGACCATGGGAGGAGGTGGGGCCTTTCTGGACTACGATCAGGACGGGTGGCAGGATATCCTGATCCTGAATAACCCGGCGTGGCCTGGCCGAAAGTCTGGCAACACCCCGGATCCGGCGGTTGTCCTGTATCGCAACATGGGGAATGGCCGCTTCCGGGACGTCACACGGGAGGCCGGGCTCTACCTGACTGACTTTTACGGTATGGGGGTCGCTGTCGGCGACTACGACAACGATGGCTACGATGACCTGTTCCTGACCGCCGTCGGTCGCGGTCGTCTGTTCCACAACATCTCGAACGGTGCTGGAAGCCGCCGCTTTATCGACGTTACGGCGTCGAGTGGCATCGACGATCGGGGATGGTCATCCTCGGTAGCCTGGCTGGACTACAACCGTGATGGCCGGCTGGACCTGTTCGTCGGGCACTACCTGCAGTGGTCCCCGGAGACGGACCTGACCTGCGGCGTTATTGAGAAGACGTATTGCCGCCCGCAGGAGTACCCGGGTGAGACCTGCCGGCTCTATCGAAACGAGGGCCGGGGGCGCTTCCGCGATGTGACACGCGAGGCCGGTATTTTCAACCCGCATTCCAAAGCGCTGGGCATCTGTATTGACGACATCGATGACGATGGGTGGCCGGACATTCTGGTCGCCAACGACATGGAGCCCAACACGGTCTACCGGAACACGGGCCGGGGGCGTTTCGTGGAGGTAGGACTGGATACCGGGATCGCGCTGGACGATAACGGCAGAGCACGCGCCGGCATGGGGATCGATGTGACCAGTATCCCCCCGGCACGGCGCGTGCTGACGATCGGGAACTTCTGTTTTGAGGCGCTTGCCTTCTACGAACGCACGGCCCCGATGATCTATCAGGAACGCTCCCGACAGGTCGGGCTCCACACGCCCAGCTACCCGTACATCACTTTCGGGCTCTTCTTTGCCGACTTCAATCAGGACACCCGACCGGATCTGCTGGTTACGAACGGCCATATCGAGGATAACGTGGAGCGAACCAACCCGGG
The DNA here is from genome assembly GCA_025054835.1 of Chthonomonadaceae bacterium. Lineage (GTDB taxonomy): Bacteria > Armatimonadota > Chthonomonadetes > Chthonomonadales > Chthonomonadaceae > JANWZQ01. The sequence goes on along the minus strand of JANWZQ010000097.1, from coordinate 4,607 downwards.
GCAGAGTTATCCGCAACCTGTGTTGCTGTTCGAGCAGCAGGCCACGGACCGTTTTGTGGAGGTCGGGCAGACCGCTGGCCTTGGCCCTCCCATGGTCGGACGGGGTGCCTGCCGGGGTGACTTTGATAACGATGGACGCCCGGACATTCTACTCATCCCCAACGTCGGCGCTCTGCGTCTGCTGCGCAACGAGACCCGAACGGACCATCACTGGATCGGCCTGCGCCTGATCGGTTGCAAGTCCAACCGGAACGCCTACGGGGCCCGGGTAGAGGTACACACGCGCCAGCAGGTGCAGGAGGCCATGGTTCGGAGCGGGTCGAGCTACCTCTCCGCACAGGACACGCGTTTGCTGTTCGGACTGGGCACCGTGGACCGCGTGGAGCGCGTGGTGATCCACTGGCCTTCCGGGGCCCGACAGACGCTCAGCGCCCCGCAGATCGATCGGTACCTCACCGTCGCAGAGCCCTGACTGCACGGGAAGCCTATGCCGCCTGCGGTAGTTCGGCGCCCAGCAACCTTTCCAGCAACGCCTCCATAGCCTCGGCAGTCAGTTCTGTGGCAACGGGAACGGCGAACCCTTCTTCGGACTGCATGCGTTGCTGCACCTGCTCTTCCGAGAGGGGACGGGAGAAGTAGTACCCCTGTCCGGTGTCGCACTGCATGCCCTGCAGCTGCGCCACCTGCTCTGCGGTCTCCACGCCCTCGGCAGTCACCGTGAGGTTCATGGTGCGGGAGAGCGCGATGATGGTCTCCACAATCGCAGCGCCATCCGGCTCATTCAACCGGTTCACGAACGAGCGATCGATCTTGACAGTGTCGATGGGGAACGTGTTGAGCATGGACAGGGAGGAGTATCCGGTTCCGAAGTCATCGATGGCCAGCTGTACCCTGAGGGATTTCAGAGCCTTCAACTTCTCCAGGATCTCCTCGGTATCTCTGACAAAGATGCTCTCGGTAATTTCCAGCTTCAATTGCTGCGGATTGACCCCGGTCGTTTGCAGTATATGCGCCACGCGCTTCACCACATCTTACGGCAGTAATTGATTTCCCGAGAGGTTCACGTTCATGGTGAACGCCGTGCTATTCGGATGCGCTTCCTGCCATCGCTGCAGGAACAGACAGGCCTGCTCCAGAACCCAGTAGCCGATGGGCACAATCAGGCCGGTCTCTTCCGCGATGGGAATGAACTGCCCGGGTGAGACCATACCCTTTTCCGGGTGCTCCCATCGCACCAGCGCCTCCATACCCTTCAGCTGCCCGGTCGCCAGATCGATCAATGGCTGGTAGTACGTGCGGAGCTCCTGTTGCTCCAGAGCGCGCCGCAGGCCGTTCTCGATTTCCATACGCTCTCGAAGCAATTCATTCATACGTGGCTCAAATACCGCGTAACTGCCCTTGCCCTGCGTCTTCGCATGGTACATCGCTGTATCTGCGTCACGCAACAGCACGTCGGGGCGCGTGTTACTGTTCGATGTGAACGCGATGCCGATGCTGCCACCGACGTATGCCTCGCCCTGCGCCAGCGGAATGGGCCGGCGTAATTGCTCCAGAATATCCCCGGCCAGTGCCTGCGCCTGCTCCACCGACTCCAGATCCTCCAGCAGCAACGTGAACTCATCGCCCCCCATACGGGCAACGATCCCCTTCCCGTCCACACAGGCTTGCAGGCGTTCTGCGACGACCTGTAGCAGCCGATCTCCGGCTTCGTGGCCCTGTGTATCGTTGACCGTCTTGAAGTTGTCCAGATCCACGAACAGCACGGCCACCCCCCGCCCGTATCGACGCACCTTCCGCAATGCCTTCTCCAGCTGGTCATGAAATCGCAGGCGGTTGGGCAGTCCGGTCAATGCGTCGTGGTATGCCTGATATTCGATCTGGCAGGTGCGCTCCTCAACAATCCTCTCGAGGTTCTCGTTGTAGGCGCGCAGTTGCTCTTCACGCTCCCTGAGCAGGGCATGATCCTCTTCAATGGTGGAGAGCATGTTGTTGATCTGCCCGGCCAGATCAACCAGCTCATCGCGCCCTGTCAGGAAGACGCGTCGATGGTAATCATGCGCCATCTGAATTCCAGTGACCTGCGCGCCAAGGTGACTTAAACGGCGCAGAACAGCCATCTCGATCAGCAGAAAAGTGATCCCGCAGAAGAGTGCAGCAGCCCCAAACACCAGAAACAACAGGCGTTGCAGGCTCTCCTGTCCATGACTGTAGATCACACGGGGCTGCGTGATCTGCAGCATTCGCAACGGGCGTTTGTTCAGATCACGGATCATCCAGTACCCGCAGATCTCCTGTTCGTCCAGCGCCTGCACATAGACCGGCGCTCCCGCGCTCAGAGCGGCCCATGCGCGCCGATCCATATCGGTCGCCTGCGGATGATCCACGGCACGCGCCTGCACGCTCAGACGTGTCCGCTTCGCCATACGGCTTACAGCAGAACGCTCGAAGTACATTCCGAAGATCAGCCAGCCCCGGTGCGGACCCTTGTTGGCTGATGTGAGGATAGGTCGCACGCTTATCAGCATTGGCGTGCTCTTCATGTTAATAACTGCAGAGTATCCGTGCTCTTTACGAACACAGGACTGCAAACGCCGCACCGGAATCTGTGCCAGCGCCTCTGCCGGCTCCGGGGCCTCCTGCCCGGGGAACCGCTGGATCACACGCGCGTCAAAGACTTTCATATCACGATTGGTCAGTAAGATCAGATCGACATTGAGGTTGTTCAAAGTCTCGGGGATCAGATTGGATTGAGCGTACTCACGGTTCCGATCCTGCATGTACTGGTAAGTATCATCCCACGAGGCCCAGTCGGCTGTCTTGATGTGCAGGTTGTAGAGCATGGCCTCGAACGCCTGCTGCACACGCTCCATGTCTCTGGCGACGCTCTGTCGCTCCATCTGCACGTACTCGTGCATGACGTGTCTGGAGAGCACTGCGTGCAGGCCCAGAGCCAGCAGAGCCGTGATCCCCCCGAAGTACAAGAGCACGCGATAGCGTAATTTCATGAGAGTGGCTCACGATAAAAGCATTTCCGCGCAGAATTATGGCCCGGCGTCTCCCGAAGTTCAGGGCATACCGGGCCTCGACTATCTGCCAGAGCACAACGAGGATTCAGACGTTCATTGCATATCCCAGTCGTTATCGGTAACAGAACGGTAGGTCTGTTCGAAGCGCCCGGCTTTCACATGCCCGTCCACATAGGCGATAACCGTGCTGCCGTTGTACCGCGTTTTGGCAATCTGCCTGTCCCAGGGGTGGCAGTCCGGATCCTGCGGGAACAGAGAGCAGGGAGGTGTGGCCCGCCCCTGCGACCAGTGATAGGAATGACCGGGGTTCGTTGTCTCCGCCCAGGGGTCCAGACACATGTCAAAGAACTCGGAAACCCAGAACGGATGGTTGGGATTGTTGACTGGCAGTGGACTGGGCACTGTCACCCCGGTGACTCGCTGCCAGTTATCGGCCCGCAAGATCGCGTAGACTGTAGCGGCCGGACTGCCAATACTGGCCAGCGTGCGTGGCACCCCGGTGATTAATCCGTTGTCGATGAAAGACCCCCACATTGCCGGGACATTCCGATCCGGATCCGACGGATCCCACCAGATGTTGCCCCGATTGTCGGTCCCGCGTCCCATCCTGATGTAGGACTCCACTGCCGACTGATAGTTATGCACCGCCCACCAGTTCACGGTGCTGGGGACGCCCTGGATGATCTCCATGGTCATGGGGAACTGCTCATCGTAGTCCTGCACGTACATGTTCACAGCCAGCACAATCTGCTTCAGGTTGGACACACAGGTCGCCTGCCGGGCTCTGGCACGCGCCTGCGCGAACACCGGGAAGAGGATCGCCGCCAGAATGGCGATAATGGCGATCACTACCAGCAGCTCGATCAACGTAAAGCCGCCGGTATTTCGAACACGTTTTGCGGGCATTTTTCGAAACTCCCTTTCTAACAGTGAGGTACTGCCGGATACGGCCTCAGAGGAAAGCCAGCATCCGTGCCTGATCTCGTCCAGATGGGGTCAGCAGGAGTGCACTGCCCTGCTGGTGCACCCACCCTGCGTTGCGCGCCTGCCGCACGACCCGCTCGATCCACGCAGGAGACCACCGCAGATCGCTGTGCAGATGCTGCAGGCAGCACTCTACCGGCTCCGCCTCTGTCCGTTCGTGGTTGGCCAGATGGATCAGGAGCATCTGCACGGCAAAGCGTTCCTGCTGCCGGCGCAACCTCAGGGCCTGCGCCAGCAACCCTTGCTCCGGTGAGAATAGGAGCCCGGCGACGAACGCTCCCCCGAGCACCACGGTGATCATCCCGCCAATAGACAGGTCCCACAATAACGCCAGATGGCACCCGATCAGCGCAGATCCAGCACCGACCCCGAGGGACGCTCCAATTAGCACAGGCAGTCGCCGGGTCAGCAGCGATGCTGTCACTACCGGGACGATCATCAACGCCACCGCAAGGATCGCACCGACAGCTACAAAGGCACCGACTGCGGTCAGGCTCACGCAGACCATCAATGCGTAGTGCAGTAGACCGGGTCGAAACCCCTGCACCGCAGCAAATTCCGGGTCAAAAGTTGCCAGTTGCAACTCTTTGTAACACA
>JANWZQ010000012.1 GCA_025054835.1 Chthonomonadaceae bacterium | reverse complement strand
CGGCAGCCCGGAAAGCACGTCCAGATGCCCCAGTGCTATGTACGTCATACCGTTGACCTGTGCTGCATAACGCAACGCAACGATATCCAGCCAGCCACATCGGCGGGGTCGCCCCGTAGTCGTGCCGTACTCTCGACCGCGCTCGCGAATATAGCTCCCGATCTCGCAGGTCAGCTCCGTAGGAAACACCCCGGCACCCACCCGGGTCGTGTAGGATTTAGCCACCCCGATTACGCCATCAATCAGCGTCGGCCCTACTCCGGTACCCAGACACGCGCCACCCGCAATCGGATGGGAAGATGTCACGTAGGGGTAGGTTCCGAGATCCAGGTCCAGCATCGTGCCCTGTGCCCCTTCAAACAGCACGGATCGATCCGTGCTGGCTGCCCGATGCACCAGAGCAGGCGTATCGCACACGAACCGCCGCAGATAGTCGGCATGTGCGCGATACTCTTTCAGGATCTGGCCTGCATCGAATGGCTCCACACCATACACCCCGGTCAGGAGCGCATTCTTGATGGGCAGAATGGCACGTAACCGCTCCTCAAAACGCACCGGATCCACCAGATCTCCCATGCGAATGCCACATCGTGCGGCCTTATCCGTGTACGCCGGGCCGATCCCCCTCCCGGTTGTACCGATCCGGTGCTCCCCACGACGGGCTTCTTCCAGCTGGTCCTGCAGGCGATGGTAGGGCAGGATCACGTGCGCCGCGGCAGAGATCTTCAAGTTGTCAACTGGCAGACCACGGGCACAGAGCTCTTCTATCTCCTTCACCAGTACCCCGGGATCAATCACCACGCCGTCTGCCAGCACACAGGTCACCTGCGGATGCAGGATCCCGCTCGGGACCAGATGAAACTTGTACTCTTCCTGCCCTACAGTCACAGAGTGGCCCGCGTTGTTACCCCCGCTGTAGCGCACCACCATGGAAGCGTCCTGCGCAAGGTAATCGATCACCTTCCCCTTGGCCTCGTCGCCCCACTGCGCACCCACAACCACCAGATTTGCCATTTACCATCGCCCTCCTGCGCGCTCCCCTCGTGCGGGCAGCGCGCAACCCTCCCTTTTCCCTCCGCCGGGTGGTATTCGAGGGGATTCGGAGGCGAGAAGTTCTTCCGCAAAACAAAAAGGATAGCCGCATGGCTATCCGTCAGGGCCCGGCTGAACACGCGATGCATTATGCGCTCTCCTCACAATTTTGTCAAGACACTGCGTTCCCCGGAGGCGGATAAATGATCTTCCCCAGCACTGCCGGCCCTGTTGCTCCTGTCGCAGCCGGGACGTTGCAGGCCCGTCCGCACAACGTTTCGTGGCCCATGATGGCAAAGGCCAGTGCCTCCTTCGCATCGTCGGGAACGCCCAGCGCGCCATGCGTGGTCAGCCGGGACGGGGTGAGTTGATCGGCCAGCATGCGCACCAGTGTTCGATTGTGCGTACCACCCCCTCCCAGAATCACGGTCTCCACCGGTCCTTGCGGCAGCAGCCAGCGGCGGAATGCCAGCGCGACACTCTCAGCCGTGAGTGCGGTTGCCGTTGCGATAGTATCCTCACCGGACAACCGGCGTATTTTTGCCAGGCTCAGAAATCGATCGGCAAAAGCAACGCCAAACATTTCACGTCCCGTGGACTTCGGCGGCGGCTTCTCAAAAAAAGGATGTGCCAGCAGATCTGCTATCAGGTCCCTGTCTGGAGTTCCCCGCGCTCCCAGCACGCCATCGCGATCGAACGGTTCCTGCCCGCCGGTCACTACCTGCGTCACTCGATCGATCAGCATGTTTGCTGGCCCGGTGTCGAACGCCAGCACTGTGTTCAGATCGCCCCCTGCCGGCAGCCAGGTGACGTTGGCGATGCCACCCAGATTCAGCACCACCCGTGTCTCCTGTGTGGAGGCGAATAGCATGTGATCGACAAACGGCACCAGAGGCGCGCCCTCCCCGCCAAGCGCCATGTCCGCTACTCGAAAATCCGCAACGACCCGGCACCCTGTCCGGGCAGCGATCACAGCGGGTTCCCCGATCTGGAGCGTGCCGCGCGCCCGATACGGCCCGATCTGCAATGCCTCTGGTTGATGCCACACGGTCTGCCCATGTGAGGCGATGGCATCGATCTCGGAAAGCGCCACACCCCCGGCATCAGCGGCCTGCCGGGCTGCATCCGCAAGAAACTCCCCGACCAGAAAGTGCAATACGGTCACCTGTTGCACAGGCGCATCGGGGCGACAAACATCCAGAATGGCATGGCGCAGCACAGGCTCCCAGGGCACACAAACAAATGCCAGCAAGCGCCAGTGGAGTTCAGGCGGGGCACCGTGTATCTCCAGCAGGGCAGCGTCGATCCCATCAACGGAGGTCCCCGACATCAATCCGATGATCTTCACGCCCGCTCAGTCCTGAAAATGGAATTCTTCCCAGTACACCCGCCCCGCCTCTATGGCCTTTTTGATACGCCGCTGCGTGGCCGAGAGCTCAGCCCGATGCGACTTGAACTCCACAAAGATGACCCGGTCGTCCTCGAACTGAATGCCGTCGACAGGCGTACCAAGAAAGCGGAAGTTGGCCGAGTCATAGGGATATCCCTCCATCAACGGGAACCACTGCTCCGTGATGCGGCCGTAGGAGGCCGACAGGCTGCGCTGCCGGGAGCGCTCGGCTTCCAGCAGGGCCAGAGCCATTTCCAGACGACGGCGTAGATAGACGGCATACAGGCTGGCCCCGGCGATGCAGAGCATCAGCGCAATCAAAGCGAATTTCATAGACAGTCCACTTCCGTTGCAAAATGACACGGACGGTGATACAGAGGAAAGAAAATTGAAAATATCCAGCGGATTTCGCTATAATTTCTCACGCAAGTCAGCGGACAGCATCCAATCCCATCTATGAGAGAGGTGAGTGGAATTGCCAACGTACGGTTACCAGTGTACCCGGTGCGATCATCAGTTCGACGTGTTTCAACGCATGTCCGATGCGCCCATCACTCGTTGCCCGGAATGTGATGGACAGGTGAAGCGCCTGCTCTACCCGGTCGGCATAGTCTTCAAAGGAAGCGGCTGGTACATCACCGACTCACGCAACTCCGCGCAGAACGGGAAGAGCACTGGAGCCGGGACAGACGGCAGTGCGAATGGCGCCTCCGGGGATACGCCCGCCAGCAAGGAGGACACAGCCGCGGCAACTACATCGTAGCTCCCCGGGAGCTACTTCTCACCGTTTCTCACCCGGTGGCGACACGAGCCCCCGCCTGGGGTTGTCGGTCGCTGTTTTATACGCATACTTCCCGGAGTTACCTGTGCGCATCGCATATTTCGACTGTTTCAGCGGCATCAGTGGCGACATGACCCTCGGCGCTCTTCTGCATGCCGGTGTGGATGAGGCCGCATGGCGCGCGGAGCTGGATCGCCTTGGAGTTCCCGGCTACACCGTGACCACCGAAAAGGTTCTCAAGGAGGGCATCGCTGCTGTTCGGGTCGAAGTACGCCTGACCCAGCCGGACACCGGACATGGGCGACATCTCAAGGAGATCGCGGAAATTCTGGAACGTAGCGGCCTCTCCGAGACTGTCCGCCGGCGCGCGATGGGCGCGTTCACGCGGCTGGCCTGTGCCGAGGCCCGGATCCACGACATGACGCCCGACACCATCCACTTCCATGAGGTTGGCGCCATCGATGCCATCGTGGATATTGTGGGCGCATGTATCGCTCTGGAGATGCTTGGTGTCCAGAAAGTGTACGCCTCTCCCCTGCCGTTCAACCGGGGTTGGGTTGACTGTGCCCACGGCACCATGCCCGTTCCTGCCCCGGCCACACTGGAGCTGCTTGCGGGCTTCCCCCTGCGCCCGGACCACCGCACGCATGAACTGGTTACGCCAACAGGAGCCGCTCTGCTGGCCGAGTTCGCCGAGCGCGGGCCCGATAGTACGCTTGCCCCCCTCCCCCCCATGGTGCTGCGTACAGTTGGCTATGGCGCCGGCACACACGACACCTGGATCCCGAACCTTCTGCGCGTTTGCATTGGCGATGTCGTGGAGCCACCGGAGAAATCCCCTGCGGGCACACGTCCTGTCAGGTCGCGCAATCGCACAACAAAGCCCGCTTCCCACTGATCCGGTGCGTTCTACCGCTGTACCAGAAATTGCACACAGACGGGTTTCCCGACGGTTGCAGTGTGCCCGGTAGGCGTCAACTTCCCTGTCCTGTCATCGATCCGGAATACAACCAGGGAATCCGACTCCTGATTGGCCGCAATCAAAAACCTGCCGGTCGGATCGATGCCAAAGTTGCGCGGAATGTGCCCCTGCGTCGGCGTCTGCCCCAGCAGGGTCAGACGCCCCGTCTGCACATCGATCGCAAACGCCACAATACTGTCATGCCCGCGATTGGATCCGAACAGGAATTTACCAGAGGGATGCACCTGCACGTCTGCCGTCCAGTTCTGCCCCTGAAAATCGCCGGGCAGAGTGGAAACAGTCTGGATCTCCTGCAGTGCGCCTGTCGCGCTGTTGAAAGCGTAGGCCGTAACCGTGTTCCCCAGCTCGTTGATCACATACCCGAATCTTCCGTCTGGAGTAAAGGCAAAATGGCGCGGCCCGGCGCCGGGAGCCGTACGGGCAAACGCAGGATCGTTGGGCGTCAACTGTCCCTGTTGCGCGTTGTACCGATAGATCCGCACCTGATCCAGCCCGAGATCCGCTGACACCACATACTTGCCAGAAGGATCTGTGTAGATGGAGTGCGCATGCGGCCCTTCCTGCCGCTCGGGGTTGACGCTCTTCCCTTCATGTTGCACAAAGCTGGTAGCTTCTCCAAGCCGACCATCCTGCAGAATGGGAAAAACGATCACACTGCCCCCGCTGTAGTTGGCCACCAGCACATGCCGCGCTTCCCGATCCAGCGTGATATGGCAGGGTGCTCCCCCTCGCGTTGGCTGCTGATTGAGCAGTTTCAAATCGCCACTCCGCGCATCGATAGCAAACGCGCTCACGGCTCCTCCGGGCTTCCCCTGAAACTCACCGATCTCATTGACCGCATAGAGGTACTTCCCACCGGGATGAATGGTCAGGAACGACGGGTTGACGGCCTCCACGGCCAGCTGCGGCTCTGACAGCGCGCCAGTGTTCGTATCGAACGTACAACGATAGATGCCCTTGCTCTTCCCGCCCGTGTAAGTACCGATGTAAACGATCATTCTCTTTCCCCCCGTACGAGTCCCACGTTCCGGTTGCGCTCCCCGGGCAGTAACCGGGCGGACTCCTTCGCGTAGCACGATCGGACGTGGTGTACCACGGGCGATCGCAAGACCGCAGGCCCCCAGCAATGCCGGGCCACACACAATCAGAATACCGACAGAAGCGCGATGCATCGCTTTCCTCACTCACGCTGACTACGTTCTCTCCATAGTTCCATTCGCACCCATAGAAGACCTGCTAGATATGCCTCTCATGAGACCCTGCGGCAGGAGAATGTTCTCACATTCCCGAAGAAGACAGGCAGTTCTATGATCTCTGGAGAGAAAAATGCTTACCCCGGAACAACTTGCGTTCTATCGTGAAAACGGATACCTGCTCGTGAAAGGGTTGCTGACACCCGAGGAAGCTGCCTTCTATCGCAGGGAGTGCCATGAGCTTGCCGAGCGGCTCAGCACACAGGCGAACATCGACGCTACATGGAACAGCGCTCGCGAGGGCGTGGCCGGCGCCACAGAAACCCGGGTTCTGCATTGTCACAACGTGCAGTTCTACTCGGCCGCATTCTCCCGTTTGATCGTGGATCCCCGGATCACCGATATCGCCGCCGAGATCATCGGTTCCCCGAATGTGCAGCTGCACCACACCAAAATGTTCATCAAGCCTCCGGAGAAGGGCTCTCCGTTCCCTATGCACCAGGATGCCCCCTACTTTCCCCATGCCCGGCACAGCATGATCGCCGTGATCCTCCACTTCGATGACGCCCCCATTGAGAAAGGGTGCGTGCGCGTTGTACCCGGCAGCCACAGGCTGGGCCTGCTGGAGCACAATCCGGAAGGCGGATGGCACCTCCCCTTCTCGGACTATCCGGTTGAAAGCGCGGTGCCCTGCGAAGCGCAGGCCGGCGATGCACTCTTCTTCAGCTACCTGACGATCCATGGCTCCGGATTGAACACCAGTAGCGAGGCGCGCACCACCCTTCTGATCCAGATGCGTGACCCGACGGACCCCCCCACGGTTAAAACACATGAGTCCCGGGGACAGGGTATGATGCTACGAGGCATCGACCCGCTTGCGGAGCCACGCGGGGTCAGCTGACATGCGTGATCGTTGCGCCCTTCTGGCAGTTCTCGCGATACTGATCTGCTCCTGCGGATGCAACCCGGAGGATACCTCCAATCTGCAACGCGATACGTCACAACTGGCGAAAACAACTGCCGAGTCCCTGGCCAACGCAGCACTGGCCGCTAGAGTTAACTCGGTGCTTGCTGTATGGAAGGGAATTGACATGAGCGGTTTCCGGGTGGAGGCCAGAAACGGCGCGGTGACCCTGAATGGTCAGGTGCGTACAGAAAAAGAGCGTACCGAGATCCTGCGTGTTGTGAACCAGATACGAGGTGTGAACCGGGTGGTGGACCGGTTGCAGGTGCGTGCCACGTCGCAAAACACCGGGATGGCGCACACCCGCCAGCAAAAAGTCCGTTGAGAACAGGGAGTTCCCAACGGACGAAAGCAGTGCTGTGGCAAGCCGAAGGGGCTACTGGTTCTGCGGCAGCAACGTCTCATTGGTCGGTACAGGAGGCGGCTCATACCGGGCTTCCTGCTTCCCGGTCAGGATCGGGCCGATCGCATTCCACAGCCCGGTCAGGAACTCTATCATTTGCTGACGGTAGACTTCCTCTGTACCCGGCATCAATTGCGTGGCGCGAATGAAGTAGGAGGGCTTGCCCGAATCGCCCATCAGCATCTGCCAGATCATCCTGTTGCGCACCTGCTCGGTGCGTTGCACGACCTGGTCCTCCACCACGTAGAAAAACATCAGCACGAATTCATCGGGCATGTCGATGTACTTGTAGCGGCTCTCCTGCACCCGGATCGTGCCGTGTTCTGTTGGGATGTCCAGTACCCGCACGTCCATTACCCGGGCGTTGGAGCCGAGCGCACACGTATGCGGATCATGAAACACCTTGCGCCCGTTGCCTGCGGTGATAAATAGCTGTACCCCCCCCTGCGCGCTTTTGTACGTGCGATTGATCACGCGCGAGGGATTGAGCACCTCCTGCACGTCCCGGGGCAACCGGTCAAAGTCGCGTTGCGTTGTATCTGCTTTCCAGGTGTGCCCGTTCACTGTGAATTCGATCGGCACCTGAGACGTTGCGATCGGGGGCAGTTGCTTCGGCGGGCGAGTGGCATACCCCTGCACCCCCAGAGTCAACAGGAGCACCGCACAGGTGGCAATCACGAAGGGTTGTACCTGCCGTACCCGTGCGGCCCCGGGCCGCATCGCCAGCAACTCCTTCCACCAGGGCACGGTGGGCGGCGGTACTGGCCTGCTTACCTCTTCCACCTTCCAATCCTGCGCATCGGAGCCCAGCACCTCCTTCAACTCTTCTTCTGCCTGCCGTACATTCTCTTCCGAGACGGCATCACCGTGGGTTGGCCCGGCTTTCTCCTCGGGCTCATCGGTCAGCGGGACGCCGAGGAAACTTTCGCAGCGCAACACCCGCGCGAAGTTGAACAGGAAGACAAACGCGATGACGAGTACGATAAAACCGCTGTAGTCGTGGAAGGCGCTGGCGGCCTTGCTGCTGAAGAGCTCTCCGACGACTCCAATCAACGTGATCCGCAACGCATTGATGACCAGACTGAGCGGAACGGTCGTGAGAAACAGCGTCCATCGTTTCCAGTTGGCAGCCTCCACCAGATACGCGAAAGCAGCCGAGAAGGTCATCAGAGAGATCAGAGTTTTGAAGCCACTGCAGGGCATTTCTACCGCCATCCGGTAGTTTTCCAGCTGGATCACGGTGCCCTGTTGTGTCGCCGACAGCGTTATCGCGTTGAGCAGTTTAGTCGCGATATTTGCTGATGCCAGCTGGATGGGGAAGGCGATGCTGTTGATCAGTTGATCGGGCACCAGCGGCATCATCATGATCAGGAAAAAGAGAGGGAAAAGCAGGATACGGGTCCACGCCAGTCCAAGCAGCAGCATGGCCCCCCCGATCAGGAGCAGCATGAACGAGAGCGACTGCACCACGGTGACGTCGGATCGCTTTGCCAGCATGAGCACAACCATGGCCAGCAATACCGGCACGATACCCACCCACGATGGTTGCCACGGAGTAGCCGCCAGACGTTCTCGATTGCGCCACACCATCACGGCCACGAAGAACGGCACGAACACGGCGTGCGCGTAGAAGCTGCCGGGGTAAGTCCATTCTCTCCACCACCACAGAAACGTGTTCCAGTAGAGCATGAAGATCAGGACTGCCGCGCCCAGAAACGGCACCCATGCAGCGAGAGGCACGCGCTCGGTAGACTGCATATTCTGCATTGACATCTCGCTCCGTATCCTGCTATCGTCCCGCTTGCCTGTAGTGCAACAATCACCTACCGGCTCGCTTCCGCACGGGCGCGGTCCGGGAACAGAACCATCTCGATGTTCCGCTTATCGTTCGGGTCTTCGCTATAGAACACAGCGTTGTCCCACAGCTGTACCAGCTTCTCCTGCCAGGGGCTCCAGCGACGCGAAGCTACGGCGATCCGCAACTGCTCCTTCACCTTCGGGTCGTTCAGGTCCGCCTTCTTGCCCGGGATCTTCTCCAGCATACGTACAAGGATCGCCCTGGCCCCCTGTCGCGCAAACTCCCCTGGCGGAAATTGACGCACCTCATCCTTCTGCATCTTGAAGATCTCCGCGTTCACCTTGTTGTTGCCGAAAGGCTGCATGAACGTGAAGCGGTTCTCGTGGCCCAGAAACACAACCTTGTTGACATACTGGCTCATGATCACGGTCGGGCTCACCGGCGGATCCTTCTTCTGCAACAGTTGACGCACCTCACCGATGATGGACGCGTCCAGCACCACAGCCAGATTCACCCGGGCTTTGTTGGGCGTATCATAGCGCATCGGGTTCTGCCGATACTCTTCCCGCATCTCTTCCTCGGTGACCGGCACATCCTTGGCCATCAGGCGGATCTTGGCCAGTTCCTCCTGGATCTGCTTCTTCATCTCGCCGGCCATCCACGGGTTCATATCTACCTGGCGGGCAAACTGCCAGTTCTCCTCGCGCCGTCGAGCGAACTCTTCCTCCACTTCCTGCTGCGTAGGCAGCACTCCCTGCTTCTTTGCCTCCTGATTGACCAGGACACGCTGCACGAACAGGGCCTTGGCCCGGGGTCCTGCCTGCTGTTCCAGCCAGCCATCGATATCACGCCGGGTGATCCCTTCCCCGTTGAGCGTGATGATCGCACGACCACTGCGGTACTTCTTGTAGAGAATGAAGTTCAGCCCCAGCGAGGCAATCAACGCGACTACAACCAGAACTCTCAGAAACCGCATCCCTTCATCCTTTCCCTGAATGGAGGCAATCGGTCCGCACTGCGCCCACTGCCTCCATGTGGCGCTTCGCCGACCTCATGGACGCACTGCTCACAAACCGTCTGGATCAGCCTTGCGCCCGCATCCGCCATTGCATGGAAGCGGCAGGCTGCTCCCGTTCCTGATACAGTGAACCGGTGACATGCACAATGCGCTCGACCCAGTGGTCCAGCGTCCACTCCGCTTCCAGGTCGCAACGGGCTCGCACCCCGATCTCCCGGGCCCTGTCAGGATGATCCAGCAACCACTGGATCTTCTGGCGCAGGGCCCGGGGGTC
>JANWZQ010000198.1 GCA_025054835.1 Chthonomonadaceae bacterium | reverse complement strand
TGACGGGAAACTCTTGAAGACCATAGAAGGGCAGACGCATCCGGTGAGTGTGAATGAGGAGTATACAGACCGGTTTCGTTCCGTTGTGTTCTCACCAGACGGGAAAACACTGGCATCAGGCAGCGAGGATTGCATCGTCCGTCTGTGGCGCGTCTCCGATGGCGCCCTTCTACAAGACCTCGGAGGGCATACAGGTTCCGTTAATTCTGTTGCGTTTTCACCGGACGGTCGAATACTGGCTTCATGCAGTGTAGATCATAGCATCCGTTTATGGTCTATAGATGCCGTCTGTTCTTTTCCTCATTTGAAGCATGTAGTGGAGACAGCCAGCCTAGATGATGCTGTTCGGTTTCGGAGTAGCGCAGACGCATTCCTCCTGAAGCGTTTGTCCGGACACACCGGTCGGGTTAATTCTGTGGCGTTTTCTCCAGACGGACAGATGTTAGCTTCGAGCGGCAATGACTATACTGTCCGACTATGGCGCGTTGCTGACGGAGGATTTATCAGGGCCCTCGCAGGAAGCACGGGTGGCACAGGTAAGGTTCACGCCATAGCGTTTTCTCCAGACGGGCAAACGCTGGCTACCGGAGACTACAATGGCACCATCCAATTATGGTATGCCGCTAACGGCGCTCTCCTGCGGGATCTGGGCAGACACGCAGGTTCAGTCCATTCTGTTGCGTTTTCTCCAAACGGCCAAGTACTGGCATCAGGCAGTGCGGATCGCACTGCTTGTTTGTGGCATGTCGCGAACCGAACGACAGACCGATCCTCCGGTGCGCTTGCATTTCTCAATCGCCTCGTTGAGCGATCCCGAGTCTTTTTCGGCAGAGCGCTCCTGCACGCCCTTATAGGACACAAAGGTGCGGTTCTCTCTGTTGCGTTTTCGCCGAACAGTCAGATACTGGCTTCATCTGACACGGACTGCAGTATCCGACTATGGCGTATCTCTGATGGAGCGCCCCTGCAAAGTCTCAAGGGGCACACAGATATAGTTAGTTCTGTCGCATTTTCACCGGATGGCCAACTAATCGCATCAGGAAGCAGGGACAACACTGTTCGCTTGTGGCGTGTCTCCGATGGGATACTTCTCCGAAGTCTCAAAGGACATACAGATCAGGTTACCTCTGTAACTTTCTCACCGAACGGTCGAATACTGGCGTCAGGCAGTATGGACCGCACTATCCGACTGTGGTATATCCCCAATGGTGCTCTGCGTCTAATCCACGATCGAGAGACGGGAACAGGCATCACCTCTGTTGTCTTCTCTACGGACAGCAGTTATCTTGCCTATGGACGCACCGACGGCGTTGTTGTTATAGTGAGCAATTTGCTTTAGCGCTCGTTCTTTAGAAATCCAGTTTATCCGCGCCGGTACTCTCGCCTCGCTTGCTAAGATCCGTTCGCGCGCTAATGACATATCCGGGCAGTGCAGGGTCTCCGAGTGAAGCGGGCGAAAACGTAGCAATGTGAGATTGGTATTTTTAGGAGATTGGAACATACGGTATAGGATCCGGGCCCGAGCGAGAGACATGACCACCCTACCATCAGAGACTTCCGCCTCTGCGTGGAAGATAGAAGCGCTCTTGAGACAATGGCGGGCGAACGCGCGACGCATTGATACCCACAGGACGCGCACGCATATGTTGCGTCTGCACCCCGATGGAACCATCATCTGTGGGAAGGTCCTGTCATCTCCCTCGGGCGCACGGAGGGCGGTCAGTGAGGCAATCCGGGTGATGGATGCATCGTTATGGCAACGCCTGCAGGAATATGCTGATGCCGACGGCGCCATACACGCGGAACTGGTTCTGGAGTATGAAACCTTCTGGGGGATACCCGGAATTCCCGTTGTGCTGAAGGACTTCAGGAAGGTAAGCTGACAGATCGCCCGGTAGCCACAACATCATGCCCCCGGATCTAACTGCAACGGAGGCAGATATCGTGCGGCTGGCGCAGTCTCTCCTGCCGATCCCTGTTTGTGCGGAACACCAGCCGGGCCGATCCCTGCTCGAAGGGGTTGTCAGTCTGCGGGTTGCTGGCAGATAGTTAACGGGGGGCAGACCTGGCCATTCTGTGGGGCCGCGGGTAGCAGCTTTTCGCGAAGTCCTGCAGTGCCGCGACAGAGATGGCGAAGGCGTCGGCTGCAGAGTCCAGGAAAGGTAGCTGTTTCTTCTCCATCATGGCCCTCAGTGCGCGGTCCGAGGGCCAGACAAACGGGGGCAGGTAGTACACACTCCCTATCTCATTGCGGCAACAATGCAACAGGGTGGAAGCGGGAGACGAGATTCGAACCCGCGACATCTACCTTGGCAAGGTAGCGCTCTACCACTGAGCTACTCCCGCGAATCGTGCATGGGGAAGCAGGGACTTGAACCCTGACGCCTTGCGGCACATGATCCTAAGTCATGCATGTCTGCCATTCCATCACTTCCCCACAGAATGGTTGCCGCATTGCGCTCAGGGCCACGCACATACCTCACGTCCCTGATGTTCAGCGCGCCAATAATATAGCACAATTCCGTGCGTCTGTCAAGCATAAAAATGAAGATCCGGAGCTGGAGCTGCGGGTGGTGGAGACGCAGAACGTGCAGTCGGAGGCGTCGGAGCTGCCGGTGCGTTTGCCCACAGGGCCATACACACAGGCCACGACAGTGTGAGCAGGATCGCTACCATCAACAGCGCGATCAGACGATCCAGCCACTCGATCAACAATGTGCCCTGACCGGAGTTCTCCGGAGCCCTTGTCTCTGTACGGTCCACAGCATCCCCCAGAAATGAAGTGCACACCGGCTCTGCCGGCACGCCGGGAACGTTGTTCCGCACCCTGTAACGCATGGATCCTCGTCGTTTGAAGGGTTTCAGTCGCGTATGTGCCTTTCCCCGGCTCTCTGCACTCCGGTTGACGTCACGCCGACAATCCTGTTAGAATGGTACGCGGACACCCGGAGGTTCTGAGCGCTCATGTTTCTGTCTGTGCAAGTGCCCGATCGGTGCGCGGCCTGCCGCACGCGTTTCTGGGTCATTCTGCCTGCGCTGTGCCTTTCCCTTTTGAGCTACATCGGAAGCCATGCCAGCGCCCGATCGCTCCCTCGAATTGAGGCGACGGGCAATGCCGTGGTCGTCAACCGGCAGGTTGCCCTGCGGTTCACGGCACCGTATGGCCGATCGCTACCCGGGGTACGCGCCCGCGCGGTTGCCGATCGTTTGATGATCGAGGCTCTGCGCGGGCTAGCACCTCATGCGATACAACCTGACCGTGCAGGCAAACAGTGGCGCGTAGTGATTGCCGGTCGCACGCCGCTCCTGCAGGTCACTCCACAGGACAGTCATGCGCATGGCAGTCATCCAAAGGCTCTGGCGTACCGATGGGCCTCGCAGATCCGGCGCGCGCTGGCCATACCCCCGGTTGCCATCCACCCCGCTCGCCTGGTGGTTCCTCTGGGTGAGACACGCGTGTTGAAACTCGACGGCTACGCGGAGGGTACCCCGTCGGCATGGATCGAGCAGAATGCGCCCGCTCTGCAACTGGTGCATCCCCCCGGAGCACGCCATCTGATGGTGCGTGCCGAGACCCCGGGTAAAGCGGTAGTGCGCGTGCGAGTCGGGAAGAATGAGGCTACCTGCGTTGTGGAGGCCCGGAAATGGGCCGGGCAAGTGCCTCTGGATCTGACCGCCGAGGTCACCGGGGTGCCGGAGGCCCCTGCCGATCTCGTGCTGCACGCAGCCAACGCAGTCCTGCGCCACGCACCGCGCGAGCCCGGCGCCACATTGCAGGTCGTAACGCCTCTGCAGGCCATCCACCCTCTCCCCGCCGGTCAGAGCCGCACACTCACCGCACGCGTGACTCTGAAAGGCCCTGGCTACCTGCCGACCTCTGGCCTGGCGCGCGTGCGGGTGATCAATCGCGAGTTGCCCTACCGCCCGGCAACGCGCCTGTTCTACAGCAACAACCCGGAACATATCACGCGTCATACCACCCTCTACACCGCCACTCTGACCGACGATGCGCCTGCGCGTGTGATGTTTCATCATGACAATCAGATGTCCGGCACTGTCCTCCTCGCGGTCAGCATCGCCAATCTGAGCGATCAGGAAGTACGCCTGCACGTGACACCCGGGTTCGTCGCGCAGGACAGGAATCCAGTGAAGGTAGGATTTCTCGCTGGCAGGGCTTTTCTGAACAACGCGCTCCGGCAACGCGGCGAGATCTGGAGGTTGCCCGCCCGCACGGCCATGCCCCTCTTCCTGCAACGCCTGGCACCCGGGGAGACCGGAAGCGGCCTGGCGCAGATCCGGATGATAAATCCACCAGCAGATGTGCGCTGCCGGGTTCTGGTGGAGGCCCTGTCTCCAGTGCATACCGGCTTTGCATCGGCAGCGCAGAACCGTCTGGATCCGTGGCGGTACACCCGGCCACGCCCACTATCGCGTACGCAGCTGGCCGCCCTGCCTCCCGGTCCCGGGGCAGAAACCACCTACCGCCCCCGCCGCCAGATGGAAGCGCAATACGTCGTCGGGGAACGCTGGGCCTTCGTGCCGATCGGATTGCCGGAGGCCAGCACATCGGACACCGATCACGCGGAAATCGCCGGCGACTACGGCGTTCTGTACGACATCCGGGTGACGGTCCGTAACCCGCATCCGTATCCACAGGTGGTGACGTTCGAGTTCGCTCCCGGTGGCGGACCGGCCATGGCCGTCTTCACCGTCGCGGGCCACTGTATCGCCATCCCGGAAGTGCGCCCGCCCCACCACAGACCGATTACCCGGATCACCCTCCGCCCGCATGAAAAGCGCGTCATCCCTGTGCAGACTGTGCCTCTGGGAGGATCGAGTTATCCGGCAAAATTGATCATCCGATGAACGATTGTCGCATGCTCCTCGTCCTGATCGTGCTGTGCCTGCTGGTGCCGATGCCTGCTTCCGGGCAACGTGCGCCGGACATTCTGCGAGGTCTTGCTGCAACACTGGAAGCGCAGGGCCGCGTGATGTGGATCGATGGGACTGCCAACCTCTTCCGTACCATCCGGGTGAACGGTCAGGAGGTCGTTACCGACTTCACCACGACCCGCGAGGGCGTGGCCGAGATCGTGCGCAAGTGCCGGCAGGCGCGGATCAACACGCTGGTCGTCGACGTCAAGCCTCTGAGTGGGCACGTGCTCTACCGGAGCAAGATCGCGCCTCGGCTCCGAGAATGGAGAGGACGTCCGGTCCCGGACTTTGACGTGCTGGCCGCTTTTGTGGAAGAAGGGCACCGGGCTGGCCTCAAAGTGCACGCAGCCATCAATGTGCTGAGCGAGGGGCACAAACACTTCCGCATCGGGCCAGCGTACGAACGGCCACACTGGCAGAGCGTTGTCTACACGGTAAACCGGGGCATACTGGCCCCCGGTGGCGCGCGTCTCGCGTTCCGGGTCACCGGTGAGCCAGCAGACGACACGCAACCGGTTCTGCTAACGGAAACGCGCACCCTGCTCGGTGCCGACGTGACCACAGGCATGGTAGGTCTGGAGAGCGTGGAGTCCGGCGACACGGCGGCATTGATCGCCGCGCCGGGAGCGACGTTCGGGCAGAAGGCCCACCTGCTGATCGATGCCGATCATCGCGTGCAGGGCATTGTGGATGATGCCCTGCTCGGTGATGATCCGTTGTTCGCACCGGAGGACGGCCATATCCTGACCGCTACCCGGCAGGCGGACCGGGAGTGGATCGCGCAGAACCTCAGGCCGGGTGCGCCAGTGCGATTTGACCTGCGTTTCGATCGCGTGCGTATCGCCGACGCGCCCAGCGAAAAGGTAGCCGTGTTTGTGAACGTGCTGCACCCGGAGGTCCGCCGCTATGAACTGGACCTGATCCGGGAGATCGTGACCGGGTACGATATCGACGGTCTGGTGCTGGACCGTTGCCGGCACAGTAACCTGTACAACGACTTCAGCGATCTGACGCGCATGCATTTTGAGCGTTACATCGGCCGCCCGGTCGCGCGCTGGCCGCAGGACATCTTTGCGTTCGCACCGGGCCCCGGTGAGCCAATCATTCGAGGCCCTCTTTTCAAGAAGTGGTTGGAATTCCGCGCCAGGAATATCCGGGACTTTGTGGCCGATGTAGCCCGCCTGGTACGCTCCCTCAAGCCCGATATAGCGCTGGGAACGTACGTCGGCTCCTGGTACCCGCGCTACTACGAGGTAGGAGTCAACTGGGGCAGCGAACGCACGCATCTACGCTATCCGTGGTTCTCCGAGGATTACCCTCGCACGGGCTACGCAGAATTCTTCGACTGGATCACGACCGGGTGCTATCACCCGATCGCCACACGCGAGGAGGCACGGCGGGCTGGCCTGAGCGAGCGTCTCACCGTGGAGCACGCCGCCGACCTTTCCAATCAAGCCGTGGCCAATGCGGCCTTCGTTTACGCCGGGCTCTACGTGCCGGACTACGCGAACCGCCCGCAGGACTTTGTGCGCGCGCTGGAGGCCGCTGCCCGACAGAGCCACGGCTTCATGATCTTCGATCTGGTCTATATCGAGCAGTACGACTGGTGGGGACTGCTGGAACGCGCCTTCCCGAAAGAGGTGCCCGCCCCGCATGACCTGCGCGGTCTCCTGCCTGCGGTGCGTTCCGCGCTGGATGCCGTCGCGCCATAAGCAACCCCTGAACAGAACGACCAGCACCAACGTATATCACAGTAACATCACACCCACTGCACGTCGTGCTTTTCTGCTTTCAGGAGCGCCTCAATGATGAGCCCCATGAACGAGCACGTCTTTCCAGACACCCTCGAGAAGATCCGTCATGCGCGCAGCCTCTCCACACGCCCCTGGGAAGAGCGCCTGACTCCGTACGCCAGTATCGGCGCGGTGCTCACACAACGTGCGGCAGAAACCCCGGACCGGGAATTTCTGATCTTTCATGGCGATAACGGGCGTGAGCAGGTGCTCACCTACGCGGAGTTCCATCGGCAGGCGCGGCAGCTGGCAGGCCTGCTGCTAGGACCACTGGGGCTGCACCCCGGAGATCGCGTTGCTACCCTGATGGGGAACGATTGGCGCACGGTGCTGATCTACTTCGGAGCGTGGCTCGGCGGAATGACCGTGGTTCCGATCAATACAGGAGAAGATGATGAGCGCGTGCGGTTCATTCTGGAGAATTCGGACGCGCGGATCCTCTTCGCCCTCGGCGATCAGATCCGGCGCGCAGAGGCCCTGCACCCGCAACTCTCCGCACTGCGCTCCATTGTGCCCGTGCAGGCACCCGATCATAACGACATACCCCATCTGGACCAGATGCTCGCCGGGCAACCACCCTGTGCAGATCTGCCAGAACTCACCCCGGACGCCGAATGTCTGATTGTCTACACCTCCGGGACGACCGGCGCCCCGAAAGGCGTTCTGCTGGATCAGGCCAATCTGCTGGCCGACGCGCACGCCATTGCAGAATGGCACCGCTTCACCCCGCAGGATCGGGCCATGTGCGTGCTACCCATCCATCATGTGAACGGCACAGTGGTCACCCTGATGACTCCGCTCTACTACGGGGGCAGTGTGGTACTGCATCGCCGCTTCCGGGCGCACACGTTCTGGCAGACTCTGGCCGGAGAGCGGTGTACCTGGTGCAGCGTGGTGCCGACCATTCTGGCGTTCCTCTGCGAGCGGGGCGAGGACCTCACGCGTTATGACCTGTCGCACTTCCGACACATCCTCTGCGGCGCCGGTCCGCTCACCGTGGAGCTGGCTGCCCGGTTCGATCGGATGTTTGGCATCCGCGTGGTGCATGGCTACGGACTTTCGGAGACTACCTGCTACTCCTGCTTCCTGCCGATTGACCTGCCCCCGGAAGACTACCACTACTGGATGCAGGAGTGCGGCTTCCCGTCCATCGGTTGCCCCATTCTGGCCAATGAGATGGCCATTCACGATGCAGAGGGACGCCCCCTGCCACCGGATACCCGGGGCGAGATCGTCATTCGTGGCCACAATGTGATGAAAGCTTACTTCAAGCGCCCCGATGCCAATCGCGACACGTTCGCACACGGATGGTTCCGTTCGGGCGATGAGGGTTTCTACCGGATGGGAGCGGATGGGCGTCCCTACTTCTTCATTACCGGCCGGATCAAAGAGCTGATCATTCGTGGAGGAGTCAACTACTCCCCGTTCGACATCGATGAAGTGCTCAACGCAATCCCGGGCGTCCGTGCGGCCATGGCCGTCGGGTTCGAAAACGATTTCTACGGAGAAGAGATCGGCGCCTACGTGCAGTTGCAACCGGGGGCCACGCTTACCGAGGAGGACATCCTGCGGGCCTGCCGGCAGAAATTGCCCTTCGCCAAGTCGCCCAAAGTCGTTGTTTTCGGGGACACGTTTCCGGTCACTTCCACTGGCAAGTACCAGCGTAATCGGCTCAAGCCCCTCTTTGCTGCATGGAAGAACCGGCAATTCCGTGATAACACATAGCCCGTGAGACACCGTATGGAGAGTCAATAACAGCGCGGTCATCTCGTGCCGGAGGCTCACGAAGCGGTCCCGGCACCATGTCCATTCTGCCAGCAAGGAGGGCACGATGGCACCGTCACTGAAGACAAAGCCTCAGGATCGGGAGGCGGGGCTCACCACCACCAGAGCCCCTTTCATTGAGGAAGCGCGCCAGAAAGGCGAACTGTACATCCATCAACCTTACGAGCTCTACTCCGAGGACAACCATGCCGCATGGCGACGGCTCTACACGCGCATGCTCCCATCCTGGCGTCGATACGCCAACGAGCAGTTTCTGCGGGGCATCGAGAGCCTGTGCCTGGACCCGTACCGCGTGCCGCGTCTTGAGGATGTCAACCGTTTTCTCTGCCCGCTCACCGGCTTCAAGGCCAAGGCAGTCAGCGGCTATGTCCCTGCGTTCCTCTTCTTCGACTGCCTGCGCAACCGGGAGTTCCCCACCACGATCACAATCCGGGACAAAGACCGGCTCGACTACCTGCCTGAGCCGGACATCTTCCACGACATCGCCGGTCACGTGCCCATGCATACCGATCGGGCGTTTGCTGACACGCTGGTGCGCTTCGGGGATTGCGCGCACACGGCGGTGGCTCTGCTGGCCGACACTCGCGATGAGGCGCAGAAGATCCAGCGTCTCACCAGCGTGATCCGGGCGATGGCGCGTTTCTTCTGGTTTACCATTGAGTTCGGGCTGATGCGCAGCCGAGACGGCCTGAAGGTGTACGGGAGCGGACTGCTCAGCTCGCATGGTGAAATCGCGCACAGCATCGAATCACCGGAGGTGCAGCGCTACCCCATCCAGCTGGAGTGGGTTATCAATCAGGCGTTTGAGATCGATCACTACCAGCCTCTGCTGTTCATTGTCGACTCTTTCGAACATCTCTACGACCTGGTAGGGCAGCTGGAGCAGTGGATGCGTCAGGGGCGGCTCAACAACGTGGCCCCTGGAGAGCCGCAGATCCGTGAAAGCGACCTGCGCAGTTTTCTGGAGCAGACGGTAGGCACCACAGAACGTTCAGGCAAACCACCGGGCCAGGCCTGAGGCGGGCAGGTCCGGAGCGACCAGGCGTGCGGGCCGACCCTCCTGTGCCAGAACGTACTCTGCGGCCCGATAGCCGCTCCGTGCCGCGCTTTCCATGGTCGACGGCCATCCTGTCCGGGTCCACTCACCGGCAACCAGCAGGTTGCGGATCGGGCTCTGCTGATCGGGTCGCGCTGCCTCCACGCCCGGTCGGGGTGAGAAAGTGGCCCGGGGCCAGCGCACAATCTGCCATCTCACCAGTTCTGCCCGGCAGGCCTCTGGCAGGCAGGCCCGCACCTCGGTCAGAATGTGCGCCAGCAACGCTTCCTTCGGCATCCCGGCGAATCGACGTGACGCCGAGATTACCACGCTGAGGTAGCCCCCCCGCTCTGCCGGCAGACCGAAGTTCTGTGTCTTGTTGAAAATCCACTCTGTGTCCCGATCCAGCACGGCCAGCGCAGGCGGACAGCCTATCGGACGATCGAACCAGAGGTGCACGCCACAGAGAGGCGCGAACTCCAGACGGCGCAGGTTCTCCCAGTAGGGTTCCCCGACTGTGGTGTGCTCCGGCAACACCCTGAGCAGCACATCGAATGGTAGCGCGCTAACGTAGTAGTCGGCCTGTAATCGGGTGCCACCCGTCAGGAGAACACCGACAACCCGGTCTCCTTCCACCTCCAGCTGCTCGATCGTGGTCTGTGTGCGCACGTGCCCGTCTCGCGCCTGCAGGTACGCCACGGTCGGCTCGGTGTACAGCGTGGCCAGAGGCACCGAGGGAATTCCGAAGTGAAACGCTTGCGGATGCAGCAGGAAACCCTCCCGGAAGATTTTGAAAGCGTGGGCGCAGGAAATCCGTTCCAGCTCCTCGTTGCACGCGCTGACCAGAATGGGGCGCCAGAACCGCCGGAGCGCGCGCTCCGTCTGTCGCATACGCTGTAACCACGTCGCGACGTCGATCCGGTCCTGTTCAGGATGCGGTTTTGCCCGCAAGATCGCAAGCATTGCGCGGCCAATAGCGATCTTGTCTGTCAGGCGCAGAGACCGGAAGCGCAGAAAGGAGGGCAGGGTGTGCAGGGGCGCGGGCAGGCGACTACCGTAGATTGCAGAGCGCCGACCTTCCCGGTCAAGAAATGCGATTGCGTCAAAGTAGCAGATCCGATCGTGCACGCCGAGCCGTTCGAGCAGGTCAGCCAGATTGGTACAGCACCGCATGGTGCCGTGCTGACACTCATCAACCCGCTCCCCCGTTGCTTTATCGACAAACGACGAGGCACGTCCTCCGAGAAGTGGCCGCTTCTCCACAAGCTCCACATGCAACCCGTGATCCGCTAGTGCGGTCGCTGCGGCGATGCCCGCCACGCCCCCGCCGAGCACCAGCACTTTTCTCCGATCGTGCGGCATAGAGCTCCCTACGCGCGGAGCCGCTCGTTGCGGCGCCAGCCATCAGCAAACCACGCCCCCGCCACAATGGCCAGCTTGCGCATCAGGCTCACACGCGCGCGCCGGGAGTATACGTCGTAGCGATGACGCTCGATGTCCTGCAGAATACCCCGGTAGATCCCGGTCATGATCCGCAGCGTCGGGCGGCCCACAGGATGCACCAGTGGTAGGAGACGCTCCGCCTGTGCATAGAAGCGCCTGGCGCGTTCTACTTCGAAGCCGATGAGCGCGCGCACCCGTTCAGTCATCACGCCCCGTAGCAACTCCGGTTCGGTCACGCCAAACCGCCGCAGATCCTCCTGCGGGAGGTAGATCCGGCCGCGCTCCGCGTCCTCCTTCACATCGCGCAGAATGTTAGTCAGCTGAAACGCCAGACCACAGGCCTCGGCGTACTGGAGTGCTCGTCCCTCCGCCGGATCGAACCCCCAGACGTGCAGGCACACGAAGCCGACGACTGCCGCCACGCGATAGCAGTACTGGTAGAGCTCCTCCCACGTCGCGTACCGGCTCTTCGTCAGATCCATCTCCGTACCGTCGATCAGCTCATGAAAGTACCGGGGAGGGATGCAGTACCGGCGCACCGTATCATGAAAAGCCGGCAGGATCGGGTTCTCGCCATACTCGCCGGCAAGGGCGCGCTCCAGAGCCTGTCGCCAGGCGCGCATCGCCTCCAGACGTGCCAGGCCCTGCCCGCCCCCGTCGGAGACATCGTCGCTGTAACGCATGAAGGCGTAGATGGCGCACATCGCAGCTTTCCGGTCCGCAGGCAGGGTCAGAAAAGAGAAATAAAAGTTTCTGGCCTGCGTGCGTGCTACCTGCTCGCAATGCCGGTAGGAAGCGCGGATCCGGGCAGGATCTACCATGGGTGCACAGGGCGTTTCGACACTCATGACAGCACGGGCCTCATCCAATCTGCAACAGACGCCGCAGGAGCAGAACCATCTGACGGGACTTCGGGATGGCAGGTCGACGGGTGAGCGTGTCGTAGCCCTGTTGCTCAATCCGGCGCAACACCTCCAGACCTCCCTGCGTGAACATTTCGATGTCCAGGCGCACGCGCCGGTCCACCAGCGCACCCAGCGACTTTCCCGCTTCAAATAACGGGTAGGTACGCTCCACTTCGAACCGGATCAACCGCGCATACTCCGGGGAGAAACGGCGCGCCACCAGCTGCGCTTCAGTCACACCAAACCGCTGCAGATCTTCCTGTGGAATGTAGATACGGTTCTTATCCAGATCCCGGGAAACATCCTGCCAGAAGTTCGCCAGTTGCAGTGCTGTGCAGGTCTTATCCGCCAGCGCACGCATGCCCGCATCATCGTACCCGCACAGGTAAAGCACCAGATGCCCGACGGGATTGGCCGAGTACACACAGTAAGCCAGCAGGTCGGCATAGGTTGCATAACGTGACTGCACCTGATCCTGCCGGAACGCCCGGAGCAGGTTACGGAAGGGATCCGGCGGGATGTGGAACTGCTCTACCGTCTCGGACAGCGCCACGAACACTGGATGCTGTGGCTGCCCCCGATACATCGCGTCCAGTTCCGCTTCCCACCAGTCCAGCAACATCAGCGACTTCCGCGGATCGCCAATCTCATCGCCCAGGTCATCGCTGATCCGGCAGTAGGCGTAGATGTTGTAGAAGTGCTGCCGCAATGGCTTCGGGCAGAACAGCCCCGCAACCAGAAAATTCTCGTAGTGCGTGTGCGCCAGACGTGCGCAGTATCGCCGTGCCTCCTCACGCGACACGGGTCTGGTAACACGGTAGGGATGATCGATTTCCGGCTGCGTGTACTGTGTGTGCGGGATCATGGCAGGACCTTCCAGTGCCGGGTTGCGTCTGGCCTCCCCCATTATACGCTTTTTACCCCCCGGTCGCAAGCGGTAACCCCGACCCGCCTCGCCCCGGCAGTTGACACGCCTCGGAAATGTGTGCTAATATCCGCCGACAGGCACGCCGGTCCCGCCTGTCTCAGTCACACTCACCGGCAGTTCCCGTCCACAGAACCAACAGTCTGCTCGAACCGACCCGTGCTCCCGGTATGCGCGTTCCACCCCTGCCCTCGATGGCATGCAGTTGGCGCGTGACGCGTTGCGGTTCGGTTAAGGAGAGAGTGATGGGTAAGTTACTGGCCACGCTCGTGACAGCATTGTGGCTGTTGCGGGCTGTCGCGCCACTCGGTGTGCAGGCCCTGGCACAGACCGTTCAAACCATTGCGGCCGTCAGCCGGGACAACACCGTGGCTGCCAATCGGATCGCCGGCTACACCGCGTGGGACGATGACTTCCTCTACCTGGCGTTCCAGGTCAACAAACCAACCGTGCGCGGGACCAGTACGGCTCCCTACTCCAATCCCCTGGCAGATGACTCCCTGGTGATCGCCTTCCAGACAGATGGCGATCGCACGGCCACAGGCCGCACCGAAAAGACACTGGTGATCGTGGTCAGCGGAGCCGGAGGGGCGCAGGTCTACCTCGGAGCCGGGGCGCGCCCGCTGTTTGCCAGCTTTGAAGACATCGCCCGACAGCTCGAGGAGATCCCCCGTAAAGAGCCCGACCCGAACCGGCAGGCGCAGATGCGCGCAGAACTGCTGGGCAAGCTCCTGAAGTTTCAGGTCACTCCGCGGGGCGCCATGCGCCCGACCGGCACGCCGGCCCCGGGGTACACCGTGGAGATCGCAGTGCCGTGGGTTCATCTGGGCGGCCGCCCCGATCCGGGAAGACGCATGGGATTCCATGTCGCCGCCCGCAGCACCACACCCGACAGTCCGCCCTTGCAGTCGCTCTCCGCTGCCGTCAGAACCGGAGAAGACCTGGACAACCCCTCGCTCTGGAATGTGATCGAGTTCCGCAACGCCCCCGCCGGCCCCGAGGGTGACACCGTTTTTGCCGCGCGCGTCCTCGGCGCCCGGCCAAACATCGACGGGGAACTGACAGAAGGTGAATGGCCATCGCCCGGCGGATTTGAGTTCGGTGAGCGCGCCCCGACCACCCGTACCGGTGTCTCCCTTGCGGCAGTCCTTGCCGCACGTGCACGTCCCGAGTTCACCCCGCGCCCTCCACAACCGGCGGTCCCGTTCCAGCCCAGCACAGCGCCCCGCCCGATGCCAGAACGGCAGGCCCAGAAGTTCCCGGCTCTGACCCTGGCCCGCTACTTCTTCTATCAGGCGGACCTGCGACTGACAGACGAGGCCAGCAACGTCTGGAAACCCGACGGCGCGTCCCTGCTGGTGCAACACCCGCTCGGCGGAGCAGGCCCCTGGTTCAGCGCCATACACGCCGACTACCACCGTCGCTTCCTCACGGAGGCCCGCCGCGCCGGGATCGACGCACTGCTCCCGTTCTACACCCCCTCTCCAGAACATCGCCGATTGAACGCGCGCAGCTTGACGGCCCTGAGCGAGGCGTTGCACACCCTGCGTCAGTCCGGTCAGGACTATCCACAGATCGGCCTCTTTCTGGACACCACCGCGTTCGCCGGCCCGGACGGTCAGAAACCGGATCTGAGGCAGGCGGAAGCGCAGAGCGCGCTCTATCACGCCATACGGGACTTCTTCTACGCCATTCCGGCGCCGTTCCGCCTTACAGTCCCCCTGTCGGTAGCCAACGGCGGTCGTCGGGCCTGCGTGGTCTTCCTGTCGTCGGCCAGTGCCTTCCGCGACATGGATGCGTCCTTTGTTGCCTACCTGCGTGGACGGTTCGCCACAGACTTCGATAACCAGGACCTGATCCTGATCGGCGAGACCGGCTTCAAGGGCCGGGCGCCGCTGGATGGCTATTTCACAGAGGCCGGCGGGTATGGCATGCAACTGGATGCCAGTGGCCTGATCCGTATTGCCTGCATCACCCCGGCACGTGCGCTCCCCGCGCAGAACGGCGCGTCCCCCCCGCAGGCACCACGCCGCGCTGGAGATGCCTACCGGGCGCACTGGAGCGCGGTGCTGGAGAAATCCCCGGACTGGGTGGTGCTGGAGAGCTGGAACGACTACGCGCAGGGCCGGGCGATCGCGCCAACACTGGAAGCCGGCTACAGCCTCTCGGATCTCACGCGTGTGTACACACGCCTCTTCGCGGGTCTTCAGAAGCGCGGTGTGAAGTTCCTCTGGCACGATGTGCCCACAACCCTGCCGGTCAACAGCAGGTCTGTCCTCAACATACGCGTCCAGAACACCGGTACAGAGGCGTGGACGAACGGCATCGGCTTTGCCTGCCGATGGGTCCGGGACGGGCAACCCGTGATGACCGGCGAAGTGACAGCGCTTCCCACGCCTGTGCCTGCCGGGCAGAACGCAACGGTCACGCTGGGCGTGAGTACTCAGGGGCTTGCTCCCGGGAACTACGTGCTGGAAATCGGCGCGGTGCAGGCCGATCGCAAGGGCCGGGCCCTCGCATGGATCAGCCGGGCGGAAGAGGCCTCTCTGCTGCAGATCCCTGTACGCGTGGTGACCGAAACGGATGCCGATGCGCCCGTATGGGCCGCCTCCGTGCTCCGCGCACAGGTACCCCCGACGCCCGAACGCGGCGGGGTCTACGAAGTACAGGCAGATCTGCGCAATGAGGGTACCCGAACCTGGCGTCGTTCCGAAGAGGTACGGGTCGCTCTGAGGCTCTACCGTACACAGGGGACTGATATCGTGCCGGTGCCCGCAGCGGACGCCTCGGCGCGCCTCGAAACCGACGTCGCGCCCGGGCAGATCACTACTGTGCGGATCCAGCTGCCTCTCGTGGATCCGTCCGGACAACCGCTCCCGGCCTCCGAGCCCGAGACCGGGCAGCACTACCTGCTGGTCTGGGAGGTCGCCCGGGGCCCGGAGCCCGTTGTACAGCTAACAGCGCAAAGTGAGACGCGTGCCGGGACAGCAGAGGGCACCAGCTTCGCCCCCCGGACACTGCTGATCGTAGACCTCGATTTTGGAGCGCGCTTCACGTTCGACGGCACTCCTTCCGCACTGCCGGGAATGCGCCGCCTCCCCGTACGCCTCGGTCTGCAGAACCTCGGCCCACAGACATGGAAACAGGGGCAGGTGCGGATCGGTTACCACTGGTACTATCTGGACGGCGCAGAGTTCCTCTGGGAAGATGAGACCACAGCGCTCCCGCAGGACGTTCCCCCCGGAGGCACGGTCAACGATCTGCTGGCCTATGTCACACCCCCTCCCTACGACGGCACCTACTATCTGGTCTGGGACGTGAAGGTCGGAGATCTCTGGGCCTCTCAGACCGAGGCCACCCGTACGCTGGACCGGAGCGTGCGTGAGATCCGGGTGATCGGGGGGCGCCTGACTTTTGCTGACCTGACCCGCTTCTACAATCTGGACGGGATCTCGGACGCAGAGGACCCGACCGATGGCGATTTCGACGGCACGGGGCGCACCCTGCCCGCGGATCTGGTCCCCCCATTCGCCGATGCGCCGATCGCGCCGGCAACGCTCTGGCAGGCGACACAGGCCTCGGGCCCGGACTCTCCGCGCCGGATCAGCTTCCGCATGGGGCCCAAAGAACCAAAGGCGAACAATTTTATCGCCTGCCGGGGACAACGGATCGACCTGGGCAAGTCGGCCGCGCAGTGTCGCACCCTGCACATCCTCGCCGCAAGCACCGGACAGGATCTCCTCACCCGGATCCGCCTGATCTTCCGGGAGCCCACGCGCGAGTCGGAAGATCTGCTGGCCTGGCGCGTCCATCGCTGGGACGCCCCGGCGCCTGCGCCGGAGCATCAGGGCATTCGCGTGCAACGAGTGCACACGCGCAACGGCACTCAGAACGGCACCTTCGGCCTGCACCACTACACGGTCAGCGTGCGTGAACCGCGCAAGCTGATTGCGGTACAATTACCCGATGCACCGGACATCAAGATAGCTGCCCTGACCCTCGAGAAGTAGCGGAATTCCGGACGACATCCTGACGGCCCCGGCAACCGCCCGGGATAGGCCAGAGCGAGTTGCGAAGATGAAAATCCTGATCACTGGCGCACGCGGCAATTTCCAGACCGCGCTCATTCCGCGTTTGCGCGCCGAAGAACACGAACTGGTTCTGTTTGACATCGAGCCCATGGACGAGCCGGAAGGGTGCCGGGCGATACAGGCCGACATCCGTGATGCGGCCGCAGTCACCTACGCCATGCAGGGGTGCGACGCCGTGATCCACGCTGCGGCCTATCATTCCAATCTGCTGGGCCGCCGGAACGAAGACGATTTCTACGGCGTCAACGTCACCGGAACACACAATGTGCTCCGTGCCATGCTCCTGCACGGCGTGCACGCGCTCGTCTTCTCCTCCAGCGAGGTCGTCTACGGAGCCGGGGCCATGACCGCGCGCACCATTACCGAGCAGACGCCGTGCATTCCCACCGACTACTACGCGTTGACCCGCTGGCTCGGCGAGGAGATGTGCCGCTACTATGCCCGCGCACATCACTGCCACATCGCCATCCTGCGCTACGGGTGCTTCTCCCCTGCCGACTGGATCCAGGCCGGCATTGGACGTCTGGAGAACTGGATCGACCGTGAGGACGTAGCACAGGCCAATCAACTCGCGCTGGGCGCGGTCATCGCCGAGGCCTTCTCCTGTGAAACGTTTCTGATCCACTGCGCCACGCCTTTCTCGGAAGATGACTGGCCCGAACTGGAAATCGACCCTGCCGCCGTCGTCGAACGCTACTACCCGGGCGCCGTGGAATTGCTGGCGGAACATGGCATCGCGGTGCCCACCGTACACCACCGCTACGACATCAGCAAAGCGGTAACCCTGCTGGGCTTCGACCCGGAACACACGTTCGAGCGATTTCTTGCAGAGCTCCGGCAACGATCGACCCCGCACCGGGACACCCCCGACATCCACCCCTGAGCGGCGCCGACTCCACGGACAACGCAGGAGACCACCCTCCGAACGGCGAATGGCACCCCGATGCGCCTGCCCGCTCTGACTGCCGCGTCAGTAGCGGCTCCATATCCCTAGAAAGGAAACACCCGTATGCCCGAGAAGAAAGTCCGGATTGGCGTCATCGGCACCGGAGGAATTGCCAACGCCGCCCACCTGCCCGGATACGCGCAAATCCCGGATCTGTGTGAGATCGTCGCGCTCTGCGATATCGACCCGAAAGCTCTGGAAAAGACCCTGCAGAAGTACCCGGTCCAGCACACGTTCACGGACCATCGTAAAATGCTGGAGATGGACGAGCTCGACGCAGTCTCGATCTGCACGCCGAACGACGCTCACTACCAGTGCACCATCGACGCCCTCAACGCCGGGAAACATGTGCTCTGTGAGAAGCCCATCGCGTTGAATGCCCGGCAGGCCCGGGAAATGGTGGAAACAGCGAACCGACAGGGGCGGATCCTGCAGGTCGGTTACAACTCGCGCTTCGCCCCGACCAATCAGGCCCTGAAACGGTTCATCGATCACGGAGAACTGGGGGAAATCTACTATGCGCGTGCCCAGTCCCTGCGTATCCGGGGCATCCCCAGCTGGGGCGTGTTCATCGACAGGGAGCGACAGGGTGGTGGCCCGCTGATCGACATCGGTGTGCACATTCTGGACCTGACCCTCTGGTTCATGGGCCATCCAGAGCCCGTTCTGGCCAGCGGAGTCACCTACCAGAAGTTCGGCACGCGCGGCGACGTGGTCGGCTTCATGGGCCAGTGGGATCACACCCGGTTCACCGTGGAGGATTTCGCCTCCGCCCTGATCCGCTTTGAGAACGGAGCCACCATCGTGCTGGAAGCCAGCTTCGTCGCCAACATCCGGGAGGAGGTGCACAACACCACACTGCTGGGCACTCAGGGGGGCGCCACCACAACGCCGTTCAGCATCACACAGGAGCGTCACGGGAGCGTCTTCACCTACGAACCGCGCGTGCCCAACCCCAACATCAACACGCACTACGCCGAGATGAAGGCGTTCGTGGAGTGCGTGCGTTCCGGCACACCACCTCTGGTTACCGGAGAACAGGGGCTCATGGTCGCCCGGATCATGGACGCGATTTACCAGTCCGCGGAGCTGGGCCGCGAAGTCCCCGTTGCCAGTTGAGCGATCGCTTCACGCCGGGGCGCACAGTAGATGCCGCCCCGGCCCTCCACCCGAACCGGACAGCTCACTCCACAAGGGTCGCAAGGTCGAAGTCCGGCCGCTGCATCGCCGCCTCGTGCTGCCGGATGTTCACGCCACGCCGGATCGCAGCCTCCAGAATATCAGCAACCTCATCGGTTCGCTTCTCTTCATGGCTGATGCAGATCCCCATGGTCAACCGGCCGGTGTCGTCGTAGTAAAGCTCGGTGAATTCCGCCTCTGGCACGTCGCCCACGAACACAGAATGCCCCCCGATCCCCGGGCGACCGCGCAGGATCATATGAATATCGAACACATCCGAGAAGAAGTAAGCCACGCGGTCGTAGGTCTCCCGAGCACCGGCCATGTTCCTGCCGACGGTCTGCCCCTGCCACTTCGCGTTCAGATGGTGTTCCACATGCCAGTGGTCTCCCACCATCGGGTCCGGGAAGCAGGCCACATCCCCCGCAGCCCAGATACACGGGTCCGGAGTCTGGAGACAGGAGTCGACCCGGATGCCACCGGCGCCGGCCTCCAGCCCCGCCGCCTGCGCCAGCTCCACATTGAGGGCCGCACCGACGCCGACAATGGCGCAATCGGCCGGAATGCGCTCGCCGCCCGCCGTCAGGACAGCGTTCAACGGCCCCTCACTCCCTGCGCCCTCAAATCCGACCACGCTCTCACCGGTGATGAAGCGTACCCCCTGCCGCTCGTAGTACCCCTGCAGAAAACGCCCGAGCCCCGGGCTGGCAAAACGCGCCCACGGGTACCCGGCCTGCTCAACCACCGTCACTTCCAGTCCACGTGCCCGCGCCGAGGATGCCACCTCCATCCCGATATACCCGCCGCCAACAACGAGTACGCGAGGCCCCTGTTGTAGCGCCGCGCGGATGGCCAGAGCGTCCTCGATCGTGCGTAGCAGATAGACGCCGGGGCGCTTCACCCCCGGAATGTCAGGCACGATCGGCCGGGAACCGGTCGCCAGCAATAACCTGTCGTACTCCAGCACGCGCCCATCAGCGAGGCTCACCTGTCGCCTCCCCCGATCGACCGCCGTGACGCGCACCCCTTTCATCAACTCGATGGCGTTCTTCGGATAGAAATCATCGAACTTGGTATAGGGATCATCAACCGCCATGTTGTCCCGGGCGATCATCCCCTTGGAGAGAGGCGGTCGATCGTAGGGTGGATGAGGCTCATCGCCCACAATCAGAATGCGGCCCTCCCGATCCGTTTCCCGAATGGACTGCGCGGCCCAGACAGATGCTGGCCCCCCTCCCACGATCAGATACTCGTATCGCATCATCGTGCATGGCTCCCCGTACGCATTCTCAGGCCCGCTCTGCACCCCAGAGCATGCGCCCGGCTCACCATTCGGAGTTCTGCGGAAGAAATCCTGCGCGGCACTGGCAACCGGCAGCAACGGAGAAGGAGCCCCGGGGGGATCACTTCAGAGACCGGTAGAGCGCATCAACCTGCCCGGGCGTCAGAGTCCCGATGTAGAGCACATCCAGAAGAGAACCGTCCGGCCTCTCCACACGCCAGTGCTGGAAGACCCTGCGGCGCATCAACGGACCGACCCGGGCC
Source organism: Chthonomonadaceae bacterium (assembly GCA_025054835.1). Taxonomy (GTDB): domain Bacteria; phylum Armatimonadota; class Chthonomonadetes; order Chthonomonadales; family Chthonomonadaceae; genus JANWZQ01. The sequence continues at coordinate 2,920 of JANWZQ010000198.1, read as the reverse complement.
CCTGCCAGCGGCGGCCTCCCGCGTTGCGCCGCACGCTGGTAGAGGCTGAAGCTACTGACGCCATCGCTGTAACGGAGCAGTACCATGGCGCCGGGCGTGACAGGCGCCGGCGTCCCCTCCGGCTCCAGCACCCACACGCCCGTGAGCTGAAAACCGGGAGGCAACACACCCGGCAGGAGTGGCGTGAAAGGCAGGCGCTCCCGGGCCTCCTCAATGGTGCGATACTGCGACGCGGGCGGGAAGAGCGGATTCACCCGGGCCAGACGGAGCACAGGCGGCTCAAACAGAGCCGGAGACACCCCGGCCTCCTCACCAACCTGAATGCGCGTCATGTAAGAGCGCGACACCAGCCCGCTGGTGTTGGAAATCTCGTTCTTGAGCTGCAGGCCCGTCTCCCGGTCGATCCAGAACTTCATCTGCCGCTCCGGCGCAGAGACCAGTACAATATCGGCCTGCCGTCCGGCAACGAATTCCTCACCCACGCGCCGGGCAGTGAGCACCCCCTGCAGGATCAGACGGATCATCTGTCGCTCGCGCTCGGCAAAGGGAGCCGGCCAGAGCGCTATGTCCACCACGTTACGCTGGCGATGGTAGTAGCGGTACTGATTGGGCGCAATCAGCATGATGTCCCCGGCCAGCGTGTCCGGCTCCACATAATCGCGACGGACACGCCCCTGCGCATCCCCCCAGACCCGCATCCGGGAAGTCTGCATCCCCTGTTCCGCTACCTCGGTGATCTGCTCCCCGCTGAAGGGCACCCGGGCCCGGACCATCCGGCGCAACAGGGCCATCGCCTGCGGATCGCGCGGACGCTGCCCCAGCAGGCGCCGTACAAAAGCCGGGCGTCCGGGCATGGCGCCCGGCCGTGGCGGCACCTGCCCTCCCGCAGGACCACTGCTTTCCAGAACGATCCCCGGGATCATCGCCCATATGGCCATGCGACGGAACGTTGCAAACCGGTTCAGAGACCGGAACACCTCTCTCATCTTCTGCGGGCTCGATCGTCAGTGGGCCTTCTTCGCGTCCGATTCTTCCTGCACACTCTTCAGCACAGCATGCGCGGCCAGGTTGGCCGCTGCCGGGTCTTCAAAAGGATCACTGGCGGCCAGAGCCACACTGTAGTGCAGGGCCTCCGGAGTAACCGCCGATGTGCCGACAGGCGACATGCTCCGGTTCCCGTTCTCGCGGAGCAGGTGTGGCATGGCCCACAGCGTGAGGATCACGCCCGCAGCAATCCCCAGGCCGGATGCAGGACGCAGGGCCATCCGCAACCGCTCCGGCCACAACCACCTCCAGCGCTGCGCCAGCAGCCCCATCGGCCGGGGTTGCGCTCCGGTCGGCTCCACCCCATCCAGCCGGGCATGCAGGCGAGCCATGAAGTCCTCACCGGTATCATAGCGGGGCAGATCACGAACCAGCGCCACGGTTGTCCGCAACTCCCGCGCCATCTGCGCGCACGCGGGACACGCTGCCAGGTGCCGCTCCACTTCCCACGCCTGCCGGGCCGACAGGCGGTTATCCACGTACTCCGAGAGGCGCTCCTGCGCCCGCAGGCATCCGGTATGCTGTGGGTCTCTGAACAGATGCATGGCCATCTCTATCCGCGAAGACAGATGTACGGGCCGGAGGCAATGGCGTCATCACCCCATCCCGTTGAGATAAGGTGCAAGCCGATCGCGCAACGCGGCTCGCGCATGGAAGATGCGTGATTTCACAGTGCCCAGCGGGCATTCCAGCACCGCGGCAATCTCCTCGTACGACAACCCCTCCACATCATATAGAAGCAACGCGGTACGCAGTTTCTCCGGCAACTGCTCCAGCGCGGCCTCCACCCGGTGCGTCAGCTCCTTGTCGATCAGCAACCGCTGGGGATCCAGCGCCGCATCAGGGATGTCACGCTGGGCGTCCTGCTCTGACTCGTCAGCGGCGCAGGACAGCGACTCCGCTGGCACATGCGTCTTCTGCTTGCGGACGTAATCGATGCACAGGTTGGTCGCAATCCGGAACAACCATGTGTTCAGACTTGCGCGTACCTGAAACGAACGGATGCTCTGATACGCACGCACGAACGTCTCCTGCGTGAGGTCCTCTGCGTCCGCGGCATGCCGGATCGTCCGGTAGATGTAGTTGAATATCCGCCCCTTGTAGCGCAGAACGATCTCATTGAACGCAGCCCGGTCGTTGGCCTGGGCGCGCAGTACGAGGGCACTGTCGGCGTGCATCACGTTCCCCGCGGCAGATAGCATTCCTTTCGCGCTCCGCATCCGTCGTTTCACACCGTTGTACAGAAATAGACGTGCCCTGCCACCAATTGTTCACCGTATCTGCGCCCGCATGGGTCGCCCCCCGCGCAGAATGCCCTGCGTACCCCCGGACCGCACACAGAATGCGGCCCTCTCCTGTCCGGTACCCCGGATGCGCGCCCCCGGTCCTCGGGCACTCATCGCAACCACCGCGACGCTTCCGGTGATCCCCGGAACCCCCGGTCGGCCCACAGGACCGCGCCTGCGCAACACCGGAACGCACCGTGCAGGCCGCCCCGGTTTCACCGGCGACCTCGCGTCAGGATCCGACGGATCTCCTCGGCTTCTGGATCGCGCCGGACAGGATCCCGACCGTGACGCAGCAACAGGCGAATGCCTGTAATCACCCCGACACACGCGCCTGCCACAGCGGCGCCCCAGCGAACGACGGCCCCCGCAATACGGCGCAAACTCTCCCCCGTGGTGCGCACCAGCATCCCCCACAGGTAGCGCCACACCACAGGCGCCAGCAGGCCGAAATTCCGGATCAACAGGATCAGGTGATTGCGCTCTGCGGCGAACGCGTAACGTGCATCGAAGCGACGCCCGACAGCCTGTGGCGCGCCCACATGATCCACGCACGCCTTCGGGACAAACAGGATCCGGTAGCCCAGCTG
>JANWZQ010000166.1 GCA_025054835.1 Chthonomonadaceae bacterium | reverse complement strand
CGGAAGAAGCGCAACTGCTCTTCCAGTTCACGGACTGTGATGTCGAACCACACGGAGCGCGGGCCCCGCTTCTTGACCACGTCATGATACATGATGACCGGTATGCGCCGGTCCAGAGCCCGGAGACAGATGTCCTCGCGGGCAGGCAGGTACACCTCTGTGTTACCGGGTTCTGAAGTCTCCAGAGACGTCGTGGGAACACGCAACGATTCCGGTAACAGACCGTCGTTCAGGTAGCGTGGCGGAATAGTCAGGGCAAATCCGAGCAGCGTAACGAGAAGAAAACGGAGCACCAAATAGATCCATTGCATGGGGGGCGACCTCTGGCAACGCGCTCACAACGTGGTCGGGCGGTCGATGTCCGGTGCGCGATACAGTATAGCGCATTTCCTATGCGTGTGCAACCGGGCCGTCAGGACGCCAGCGCGACGTTGGTATAATGAAATGTCCTCCGTCAGGAGGCACAGCAGGCATGTACTGGAGAGCCATGCACGTGACACACCGCACAACCTCCCGCTCCGGGCGTATACGGCAACCGGCACACCACGATGCGGCACGCGCGGATCTCCTCCGATGCTGCGCACGTCTGCGCGCTCTGGGCCCGGGGCTGTACCCGGAAGTCTATCAGGAAGTCGCAGAGCATCTGTGCAGAACGCCATCGGAAGGCGTCTCTTTACTGATAGGGATGGCTCTGGAGGCAATTTCGCCAGCAGAGGCGCACGCTCGTGCCGGAGTGCGCAATCCCCACGCATCTGCGAGTCTGCATGCTGTCAGAACGCTGGAATGTATGGGTGATCATGCCCGCAGCGCGATAGAACCGTTGCTCCCTCTGCTGGACGCGGACGACGATGAACTGCGTGAGCAGATCCCGGTCTTTTATGGGGTCATGGGGCGTCCAGCCGTCGCGTCATTAGCGCGTGTGCTGCGCGACAGCACACAGAACGAATTTCTGCGAGGTGGTGCGGCGGGCAGTCTGGCTGAGATCGCCAACCGGCATCCGGAGACCCGAAATTCGATCGTTGCCATCCTGGAAGAGGGGCTGGAGGCGGAACGGTCCAATCCGTTTGTTGCCGCAGAGATCATCTGTGCCTTGCTCGATGTGGGAGCGAGGCAATCTCTGGGAGTGATCCGCAAAGCTTTTGCCGAGCGACGCGTGGATGAAACGCTGGTGGAAATGCGTGATGTGGAGGAGTATTTCGGATTGCGTGAGCCCCGCATACGGGTCGGAGGGACCCGGGCGGTTGTGAAGGATCCACACGCAGGTGCTCCCGTGGATGCGGCGCAACAAACAGAGAAAGGGATCCCCTTTGTGAAGGGGCATGAGGTCGGCCGTAACGCACCCTGTCCCTGTGGCAGCGGGAAGAAATACAAGAAATGTTGTGGTCAATAATCGATGTGGCTCTGAACATACGTCCGTGTTCTTCCGATATGGACATGGCTCTGGCAGCGTGCCTCCGGGGATGTGACAATGATGCAAGTGATTGCCTACGTACTGATCGGTCTGGGCCTTACCCTGCTTCTGACGGGACTGTTTCTGATACGTGAGTGGCCTTCCCTGCCAGCACCTTTCTGGACCGGTGTGCTTGCCTCTGTGAGCGTGATGGCTGTAGTAGACTGGTTGCGGCGGCCACTCCGTGAGTGGGCACGCGACACACGCATGCGATGGGCGCACCAGCGTGAGACCGAGCAGGTGGCGCAATGGACGCCGCATTTGCTGGGGGATTATCCACCCTACGTGATTGAGGCAGCCCGGGCGCTCGGGGAGACGCGTGACCCGACCGCAGTACCGGCGCTTCTGCGTGTTCTGGAGCAGTGTGTCGACATGCAACGGCCCAGCTGGCGTGAGATCGCAGAGGCCATCATCGATGCCCTGGCGCAGATCGGGGATCGGCGCGCGCTTCCACTGCTGTACCGCATCGAGAACGTGCGTGGTATCGGCCTGATCCCCTGTATTCGTGAAGCCATAGCTGCGATTGAGCCGCAGACCAGTCTGTTGCGCCCCGGGTGTCCCCAGAGCCTTTCCGAGGCCCTGCTTCGCCCGGCCCGGCACCAACCGGAGTGTGAGGAACCTGCGTTGTTGTTGCGCGCTGCCGGTGATGGGTGCGGGGTGAAGCCCCTTTCCTGAACCATGGATACAGAGAGCGTACACCGGAAGACATGCGCGTACCGTTTTGGCTTCGTCCTGACGACTGCGGCGGGTAACCTGACACGCTACCTGAACCTGCGAAAGTACGCGGAACGGGACCTGGAAGTGGAGTGCGTCTGGGCACCCATCTCACACTATCTGGAACCGGATCCTTTTCGACGCCTGCCGGATGTCCTGCGCACACGTCTGATCGTGGAACGGCAGTGTCGTCCCGTGATGCGCCGCCTGCATGAAATGGACGCGGTGATGTTCCATGCTTTTGAGCCGTACCTGTTCGCTGCGTGGCGCAGTCAGTTCCGGCGCAGGCCATTGATCTGCTGGAGTCAGGATAATCCGCCTCTATCCCCGGCGCATCGGAAGCTGGCGGATTACGGGGGCACAAAAACCCGGCCCGGCTGGCGCCGACGATGGCGATTCTGGCTGGATACCTGGTGTGTGCGCCATACTGCGCTCTTCTTCCCCTTTTCGCACTGGGCCGGGCGCGTTCTGGTGGAAGATTGCGGGGTTCCTGCAGAGAAGGTGCACCCGATCAATGTGGGGCTGGATCTGGAGCTCTGGCCGTACGTGCCCGAAGAGCCGGTGGAGGGGCGGCCGAAGATCCTGTTCGTTGGTGGGGACTTTCAGCGCAAGGGGGGAGACCTGCTGCTGGAAGTCTATTGTTGTGAGCTCTCCGCGATCGCCGATCTGGTGCTGGTGACCCGTCATCCTCCAAAGGATCTACCTCCGGGAGTATCCGTGTTCACGGACCTGACGGCTAACGATCCCCGTTTGCGTCAGCTGTACGCGGACTGTGCGGTGTATGTACTGCCGACCCGGGCCGATATGTCTCCCTGGGTCGTTCTGGAAGCGATGGCAACCGGCAGGCCCGTAATTGCGACCTCCGTTGGTGGAATACCCGACATGGTGGCCGATGGAAAAACGGGTTTTCTTATTACGCCGGGCGATGGCGTGGCTCTGGCACACTCTTTGCGCAGACTGCTTCAGGACGTGACATTGCGCCGCTGTTTCGGGGTTGCGGGGCGCGAGAAGGTCGAGCGAGAGTTCAATGCGGAGGTGTGTGTGCCACGGATCCTGGGCGTTATGAAGCAGGCTGTAGATGGTACCGCATGTCAGCACGGCATCGGGTAGCGTGGTATCTTGGAAGGAGACGCCGCGGGTGCGAACGTATCGGGAGCGGTCAGTGTCGATGGATGCAGGGACAACAGCGGAGAAAGCTTCCACAGTGTCTCCAGTTGCTTCTGACGCGACGACGATGCTTCCAGTAACCGCGCTGGTGTGCACGCGTAACCGGGGCGACAGCATGCTGGCTGCTGTCGCGTCGCTTCTGCGAAGCGATTACCCGGAATTTGAAGTGCTTGTTGTGGACCAGAGTACAAACGATGAAACGGCACGGGCTATCGCTCCTTACCTTGAGTGCGAACGACTGCGCTACCTGCGCAGCTCGACCCGTGGACTGGGACGCGCGCGTAACATCGGGATTGCCGCGGCGAAGTACGACATTGTTGTCATGACGGATGACGATTGCGAAGTGCCTCCGGACTGGTTACGGCACATGGTGGCCTGTTTCGCGCATCCTAATGTGGCAGTAGCATACTGCAACGTGCTGGCCGCACCACACGACAGCCATGTCGGTTTTGTTCCCGATTATGTGCGGCAGGGCGAGCAGTTGCTCACCCGGGTGCGGGATAAATGCCGGCCCGACGGCATTGGTGCAGGGATGGCAGTCCGACGCCCGTTCATAGAAGCGCTGGGTGGTTTTGATGAGATGCTGGGTGCAGGAGCCCGGTTCACTGCCTATGAGGATGTAGATATCGCCCTGCGCGCCCTGCTGCGTGGTTACTACGTCTTCGAGACCGACCGCACAGCGGTCATTCACTTTGGATTTCGCACTCTGGAGGAAGGAAGGGATCTCACTTCTCGAAATTACTACGGCATCGGTGCAGGCCTCGGCAAACTGATCAAGTGTGGTCAGTGGCGCGTTCTGCCGGTGCTCTGCTACGTGTTCTGGCATGCTATTATGGCCCCATGTCTGACGCACCTGATCCGACTGCGCAAGCCCCCGGTATTGAGGCGTTTTCTTGGTCTGATTCGGGGGATGTATCACGCTATGCGAATGCCTGTGGATCGCTCGCGGTTACAATTTGGGAGAGAGAGATGAATGAAGAGAGAAACGAATGAAAGAATGAAAGGTGGAAACTGCCTGGAATGAAGCTCAAACCTTTTCGAATCCTGATCACAGATAATGTTGTGGTCAACGCAGGTGATGCGGCCATCCTGCTGGCTATGCAGGCCTCTTTCAATGCTACTTTTGGTCCGCACACGCAGGTGGAGTGTATCTACTGGGGGCCTCCACCGGTCTACGACACGTACCGCCGGCTCTATCCGGAGTTGCAGCTTCTTCCCACGATCAGCAATGCAGCTGTTAACTACCCGGTGCCGGCGTGGAATCTGCCGGCGCGTTTCATACGGAAGTCGGCCTGCTGGCGATTGTTGCAGGCTGCGCGTGCCAGCAGGGAGGGACGGCGCTATCCGTTCCTCCTTCCTGCAGAGAGACGGCTTCTCTCTGCATTTGAGAAAGCAGATCTGGTAGTGGTGACCGGTGGAGCATCTTTGAGCACCTGCTGGACGCTTCCACATGCGCGCGCCGAGCGGATCTGCCAGTATGAGATTGCACGGGTGCTGGGAAAGCCCCTCGCTTTCTACGCCATGTCGATCGGTCCTTTCGCCGCGGAGGACCCCTTGCCAGACATGTTACGCCCCTATCTGGAGGAGGCAATCGCCGTGCTGTGCCGTGATGACGCTGCGATGCAGGTGGTGCGGCAACGAATACAGGTCACCACGCCCAACGTGCATCGAACCATTGACGAGGCGTTGTTGCTGGAGCCTCGCGTGCCATCGCGCGCACTGGTCCCTCCACGGAAGCGTGCTCGTCGCATCGGGGTGTGTGTGCATCAGTGGCACTGGCTCGGCGATGCAGACCCGGACGCGCGTCAACGGGATTTCGAAGCACGTATGGCCCGTGTCTGTCAGGCACTGCTGGAAGAGGGCGACACAGATCTGATCTTCATCACCACGCATCAGGGGGTGGAAGGCATTCATCGTGACGATGCAGTCAGTGCGCGGATCCAGGCGCAGTTACCAGAACACCTGCGTTCTCAAGCGCATGTCACGCAGGATTTTGTGCACCCTCAGGAGTTTGCGCACATCATGGGGGAGTGTGATCTGGTTATCTCCAGCCGTCTGCATGGAGCCATCATGAGCCTGGTAGGAGGCACACCAGTAGTTGCACTGGCCTATGAACCCAAGACACGGGGACTGATGCGCCAGCTGGATCTGGAGGACTGCGTTCTCGAGATGGGAGCAGCCTCTACAGAAGAGATCCTGGCTCTGGCACGCAATCTCCTGAAGGACCCACCTGCAACACGCCACCGCTTCGCCACCGCTGCTCAGAAAGGACGCACGCTTGCCCAGCGCAATTGTCAAATCCTGAAGGAAGCTCTGGCGAGACGTGGGGGACTGCAGTGCGTTGTGCTGCAGTGTCAACGCACTGCAAAGGGGTTATCAGGCTCGGTAGTTACTTCTGCGGGCACTTCCTTTCTCTCGCTGCCGTAGATGTCCGGGATGGGGACCGTGTTGCTGATCAGGTCCTGCGGCTCCGAAGAGAAGCTTTCGATTGGTCGCGGGACGTACGTACTGTTGCTGTCCCGGTTCTCATTCCGGTTCATCAGGCCCAGCTCATCCCGGAGTTCGTTGATCCGCTCAATAGCTTTCTGCCAGACACGCTGAAGCATGGTGTCCGGGGAGGCCCGGTACTTCTCAGCGTACTCCAGAATGAGGGCGATGGTGCTCTGCTGTCGTGCGGTGAGGGTGGACGTGAGCGTGTTGCGTTGCTGTCTCCAGTAGCTCTGTGCGGGGCTCTCTTTCGCGTCTGCAGTGCCGGGGCGCAGTGAGGCGCGCTTGGCGGCGCTGCCGAACCCGAGTCGTCCCTCATCGATGTACCGTTGCACAGCCTCCCGGCCCAGGCTCCACGGTATCAGATCCGACGCTACGCCTGCGGCAACCAGAGTGCGGCGTGCCTGCAGATGCTCCATTCCTTCTTCCAGAAGCTGGATAGCTCTCTCAGCAATGCGATAGTTCTTGTCCCTCTGGGTCGTTTCCAGTTGTTGACGGGTTCGGGCAATCGCATCTGCGAGATTGGGAGGAATGGTGCCTGCCTGCAACTGCTTGCGGATCCAGTTCAGCTTCCAGTAGACATCGGCTTTGTCGATGTAGTCCGCGTCAGATCCTCGCATCCCGGGGGCCATGGGCGTGTAGGCCTCGTACATGCGATTCCAGCGCGGTGCAATGCCGCTCCTTGCCCCCGTTACCACATCCATGCGCGGCATCTCCAGCGGGCCCGGTTCCACCTGAGGCAGAGGGAGTCCGGTACCGATGTCGGTGATCTGGGAAGGCGGCCGGGAACGTGGCATCTGCTCGAGCTTGATCGGTTCCAGCTCCAGCCGCGGATCTGTCGGATCCGGACGACAGCCGTTCAACACGATACCGAGTACCGCGATGCCCGGAAGGAGAGAACACCACACGGTTCGGCCCGTGTGTGCGCCACGCACAGATCGACAGGACAACAAGATTGCTCAGGCTCCCTTCACTACAGGTGCATGTGCGACCATAACGCCATTACATTATGGCGTGAAACGGCAATACCTGCAACCCGTATGCACCGGCACATATGGCATCCGGTGATGTGGTGATATAATGTTGCCAGCATAGGTGCGATGCCGGGAGTGGAGCATGCAGATCATTTCGAAGCAACTGTCGCCAGAGCTGAAAAGCAAATATGCCGTTCTATGCCAGACCCTGCGCAACATGGGACAGGTTGTCGTGGGTTTCTCCGGGGGGGTAGACAGCACGCTGGTGTTGAAGGTGGCCCGCGATGTACTGGGGGATAGTGTTGTCGCGGTAATCGGAGACTCGGAGGCGTTCCCGCAGGGCGAAGTGGATGCTGCACTGGCGCTTGCACGTTCCCTCGGTGTCGAGGTAGTATGCGTGCGCACGCACGAACTGGCCAATCCACACTTCGCAGTGAACACGCCGGACCGGTGCTATCACTGCAAGAATGAGCTCTTCGGTATGTTGCGTCAGGTGGCAAACGAGCGCGGGATCGCGTGGGTCGTGGACGGATCTCATGCGGAGGACGGTCGTGCCGGGGATCATCGCCCCGGGTTGCGTGCGGCCGCTGAGCAAGGGGTACGTAGCCCCCTGCGTGAAGCTGGCCTGACCAAGTCGGAGATCCGTGCGCTTGCGCGTTGCCTGGGTCTGCCCAACTGGGACAAGCCCTCGTTTGCCTGTCTCTCCTCCCGGTTCCCCTACGGCACACGGATCACCCCGGAGCTTCTCGCGCGTCTGGACCGTTGCGAGCAGGTGTTGCGCGATCTGGGGTTTCGCCAGTGTCGTGTGCGCCACCATGACACAGTGGCGCGGATCGAGGTGGAGCCCGGGGATCTGGAGCAGGTATTGCAACACCGTCAGACGATCCTGAAGCATTTTCGGGAAGCCGGGTACGCCTATGTGGCGCTGGATCTCGAGGGCTATCGCTCCGGCAAGATGAACGATACGCTGAAGGAGCGTGACGCTCCGGTGATCCCGTCAGATCAAATCGGGGCGCGATAGAGCACAGGAACAGAACACCAGACGGTATCAGGTGACTGGCGGGGGAACGACACCGAGCGTCAGAAGCAGGTTTGCGTATATGCGTTGCTCGCCTGTTGCGATCACCAGACAGACAGAAGATTGTGAGGCAGCCTCGTAGAAGGCGAAACGTTCCAGTAGCTGCAGGTGCATTCCCTCTGGAAGATAGCGTGTGAACTCCTGGAAGATTGCTGGTGTGGAACCATCGGCAGGCTGCATTACGTGCGCCGCTTCGATGGGTATCGTGGCGGCGAGTGCCTCCAGAACCTCCGGTACGGTTACGACACCCGGTGATAGATTGAGATAGACCAGCGTGGCGTTCGGTGCCCTGTGAGTAGCAGCCGGGTAGTTGCCGTCTGCGATCAGTACCCGGGATCCATGCCCCGCACCGGCCAGAGCACGCAGGATTTCCGGGTGGATCAACCTTGTTTTGAGCATCTCAACTGGCCCTTCGTGGCAGGTTTGCCCCGTTGTTCTGCAAGAGAGTAGACAATCCCTGCTCACGGAATTCCTCTGCAACATTTCCTGCCCAGCATTGTCATACCCGGTGAAGCAGAAAGCCGCTCCTGCGGCAGGAGGGGACCATGACTACCCATCATCCCTTCGATCCTGGAGAAGATCTGGTGCGTGGCCCGGAGCACACCCGGGAGGAGGATCACCTCTGGGTCTTACTCAACGCGTACTGCGACGGTGAGGCCTCCGAGGCAGAAGTTTTCACAGTCGAGCAGGCATTATGCTCCGATGCGCGATATGCCCGGGATCTGAATTTCCTGCGTGTGCTGAGCGGCCATGTACAGGCGGTTCCTGAGGTCGATCCTCCTGCTTCGCTGCGCGCCTCCATTCTACGGGCGACCACACAACGTGTAACGTTCGAGCGCAGGTTGCTGGCCGGGATGGAGGCTCTGCAGGCGCTCTGGGTGAGGCCTGCCAGTCGTATCGCGGTGCCCGCCGGTGCTATTGCAGCGACTCTGTTGCTGGCCGCGCTCTGGCCACATCAGAGCGAGCAGATCGCAGAGCCACCGGCAGTTACGCCGCCCGTAGCAATGGAGCGCACCCGGGCAGGACAGAGCGATCCCGTGTCCGTCGGGAAGCCAGTTGCGCGTGCTACGGTTGCTACAGGGGCCAGCGTGCGCAGCAGTAACCCGGCAGGGCCAGCTGCGGTAGCGAAGTCGCTTTCTTCGGCACGCGTGGTGACCACGCAGGTGCAACAGCAACGTGAGCGGCGTAAACGCGAGTTTGTCGAGCGGCCTCAGGTTAGAGAGCCTGATATCAACGTGGTGTTGCTGACCGAAAATGGCAGACCCGTCAGGCAGCCGGTACGGCCCCGGCTGGCATTCAAGCCAGTACGACCTCGGACTACCCTGCTGCAGGACACCAACACCCCGGGAGAGCCGCGTGTAACTCCGGTCGGGTACACCTACGCGCCCCGTCCCATGATGGAACGGGAGTACCAGCGGCGCGTGGAGTCCGGTGTGGTTCCGGAAAATCATGCCGAGCCGCTGGCCTTGCCCGATGTGGTGCCCGGGGACAGTGTTGCGACCCGGGATGGAAGCCGGGACATTACGGAAACCAGCGGTACTGCGGGCACCGGTAATCCTGTCGTTGCCAGCAATAACAATGCCCCGACGGCTGAGGCGAGCACGGTGCCGCGCACAACGATCTTCAGATCCAATCGGCCCATGCCGATCTTCACCCGGCGTTATGTCAGCGGAGCCGATTTGAAACGCGAAAGAGACGCCGCGATGCTCGGGTACACGCGCAGTGCGGTCCTGAGCATCGAACGTACGGAGCTGACGGGCAACGTGGTGGGGCGGTTCTGAAGACGCCCCACAGTTGTTGTTTCTGGCAGAAACTTGCCACGAAGCAAGCAGGCCAGCCAGTACGGGCAGGGCAGTGACGATGCGAAGAAGGAGCCAACAACCGATCCGGGTAGCCAGCGGAAGTACAACCGCAGCTCGCGGGCGGATCTCCTGCTGCCTTCGCTGGAATGCTCTCGAGCACACTGTAATCCCGCTGGTGATGATCCTGATGCTGAGCGCTACCAGCGCAGGCGTATGGGGGCAGAACACGCCCCCGGCGTCCCCGGGAAGTGACGCTTCTGTTCTGAACCTGCTGGGCATTCAGATCGCTACAGAAACACGCCGGGATACGGAAGAGCGCCCGGGCACCCCGTTTGCGGAAGTGCTACGCGGTAATGGAACCCGTGCTGGCTATCTACTATCGCATGGAGGGATCCAGGTAGACACGCTCTCCGTGACGGTTGGGGGGCGTCGGTTGCGCGCCGGACGGGACTACTGGGTAGATGCGGTGAACGGCTCGCTGTGGTTTGCGGATCCGGTGCGTCCCTCAGAGAGTATACACGTCTTCTATCGCTATGTGGCTGAGAAGGACGCGCAGCGACGCCCCATTGCAGTTCCGGGGTTGCAACTGGGGCTCGGCAAGAGTGCGCAACTGGGCCTTCTATTCGGCATCAGTCCGGGAGCCGGCTACTCTACGTCGACCTTCGGCCTGTCTCTCAACAGCAAATTTGGCTCTGGAGGCACCTCGGCCTACAATGGGCTGCTCTACTTCTCGAATGTTCAGCAACTGGATAACCTCGTCATTCCGCAGGCAGGTGATGGAGGGGCTCCTGCTCCGCAGGTGGCAACGGGCGCAGATCACCTGATCACGCAGAGCCTTGACCTGCAGGGCCGGGGGGTACGCTTCCGTGCCGACTATCAGGACGTCGGTAAGAACTTCGCGGGCTTCCAGACACTGAGGCTCAACCACTCCGGCAACGCCCCGATGATCGAGCAGTTGAACGCACTGGAGCAGGAACGGGGCATCAAACGACTGGGGTTCGGGCTGGATCTCGGTGCGGACCCCTCCGGGAAGGCGCCGCGTGGCCTGTCGCTGGGGTGGAACCGCATTCAGGATGGCGCGGACTTCATCACCCGGCAGTCTCTTAGCTTCCACACAAACGGTTTTCGTGCATTCTATCAGCAACATGCGGTAGGGGAAAATTTTGCCGCATTCCAGAGCTTGCGGGAGCCCGAGAAGGCACAGTGGGCGCTGCAGCGCGGGTTGACCAGCACGGGCTTCGGGTTCCACCTCGCGCTTGGCGCATCGAAGGGGCAGGGTTCGGGCGTGCTCGACTTTGTTGGACAGCGCTTCTCGGACTCGAGTGGCGCCCTGAACCGGAATCTCTGGACCCTGCAGGGGCGAGGATTCGGGGTGTCGGTTCTGGGGCGGAGCTCCAACCGGGGTTTCACGCGACTGGCGCACCTCTCCCCGACTGACAGAGCGACTCTGGCTCTGGACCTCTACCGTCTTTACGATCCCGGTGCCAGACCGGAAGCAGTCACGCCGGCGGACCTGGCGCAGGTGACGCGAGAAGCCGGCTTCAAGCGCGAGGGCCTGCGCGCCGATGCAACACTGGGCAAGGACACAACCGTCTCTTACATGCGTTCCTCGGTGGCGGAGGCATCTTCAGGCGGGGCAGGGACAGCGGGACCGCAGTTCCGACGGGATGCGCTGGAATTCCGGTCGCCGAGCCTGGAGATCTCGCTCATCGGTCGAAAGGCAGACAGCGCGTTCGGCCGGATCCCTGACCTATCTGAGGTGGAGAAGGGGTATCTGGCTCTGGACATCCGGCGGCAATACGACCCCGGTGCTAGGATGGATCAGGTGACGCCAAAAGAGCGTGAGCAGGCCGGGCGTGAGGCCGGTTTGAGCCGTACCTTGTTGCAATCGCAGGTGAGACTGGGGGCGGGTAGCGCTCTGGCGTACCGCAATGCCCGTGTCACTGCAGAAACGCCGGGGGACGACACGAGCGACGCGGCACGTAGCGTGCAGCGACAGTCGCTGGCATTGACGACGAGGAACCTGCAGGTGTCTCTCTCCCATCAGTCAATCGGGGCCGGTTTCTACAGGCTCGGCGATCTGAACGATGTGGAGCGCACGTACCTGGGCAATGAGCGCGGACTGCGCCGCGACCTGCTGGAAATGAACTGGAACATCAACAGAAGCACGCGACTCAGCCTCTCACAGCTTGGAGTGCGCGGCACGTCGGATGCGATCGCGCAGGCGATACATGGGGAACTGGCGCGTGAAGGGGGCGACCCGGGAAGAGCAGCCCGGATCGCAGGGAGTGGGTTCGAGCACCGGAGCTTACGACTGGAGACCACAGGCCTGTTTCTGAGCGCCAATTTCGCCAGCACGGACAAGGAGTTCTCCCGGGCGTGGGATCTGGCTCTGCCAGAGCCAGTGCGGCGTCAGATCGATGCAGAACGCGGCTTCCGACGCACTGATTGGACCGGGAAACTGGCCATCGGCAGGATAGGTTCTCTGGATACTTACACCTATCAGGCCTCCAGTGTCGGGGAAGGAACAGGGCGCCTGATCTATCGCCATAACGTTGCACTGCAGCCGAACCGCAGGTTGAGCCTGAGCTATCTGGCCGACGGCAATCTCGCCGGGGCAGACAGTGGCTGGAATGGAACACGTTATCGTCAGCTGACTCTGAATCAGGAGCTGGGTAACGGTCTGGCATTACGCATCGAGCAGGAGGATAACGCGACGTATCAGCAGGGGCAGGTCGTTCAGGGCACGAAGACGGAATACAAACGCTTGCAAACGGCTCAGGATAAACCCAATCGGGTGCTGATCGAGACGCGTCGGACGGCGTTGCACAACGGCAAACAGGAGCAGATGGCGCACCTGAACGTGCACGCCAAACCGAGTAAGAATCTGTCCGTCAGCTATGACAGGCTCGACATCGAGCGCGGGGAAGAGGACCCTTCCGAGACGACGGAAGGGTATGCCTTGCAGCTGAACGCTTCGAAGAACTTCACGATCATCGCCGGTGTTTCCGAAAAAGAGGTCGCCAACGCGGAAAATCAGGATGTTAAGACGATCACTCTGGGAATGCAGGGAGAGCCGGTGAAGAACGTCACGCTGACTGCAAAGTTCGATGAGGTGCATCATATCGGCCAGAATGTCAGGGACGTGGCGGACATCTCCCTGAGCAACACGAAACCGCTGTCGTTCGGCCCAGTGCAGGACCTGACCATTACGGCCCGTTATGCCGCATTGAACGACCGGCGCAAGATGCAGAACGAGACCATGACGGGGCGAGCGACGTGGAAGCTGTGGAAAAACGAGTTTGTGCTCGACTACGGTGGCTATGTGTTGCCAAATGGGAGCACGATCACCCGATTGTATCAGTTCACGACGGATCCAGATCCGAAGAAGTGGTTCCGTGGAAGCTTCCTCTACAAGTCTCGAACCCTTCTGGACGGGCAGGAGTTCCACATTCGCCGGTTTACAGCGGACGCGCGACTTTCCAGAAACACGCACTTCACGTACACCTATGGCACGCTTCAGGAGGACGAGCGCGCGAACATCCTGCCGGTGACTTCGATCGATCTGAGCCTCAAACACACGTTTGCAGCCGGGAAAGACTTCCAGTTCTTCTATCGCCTGAGCGAGAATGCGGCAACACGCATCATGACCCGGGCACTCGGCTTCAACTATCAGGCACAACTCGACAGGTTCAGCAAGCTGGGGGTTGGCTTCAGCGTAGACGCCAACGACTGGCCCGACCGTTATGATCGCTCCAACCACTTCCGGCTCTCTTACGAGCGTTACCTGCGGGCGGACCACTACTTCAACCTGTCTGCAGACTTCCGTAGCCACGACGCTCCCGGGCTGAACGATGAGATCCTCGCAACGATCGACTTCCGATTCCGCTTCTGAAACGAGGGTAGCGTTGCGAAACTCCCGGCTACCGGTGACATAATCCTGCGGATCCGCGTAATAGAAGAGGAAAATTCGGCCTCCCCGAGGGACGGTCTGTGCCTCTCGTAGTGCCCGGGAATGTCACGAGTTGACAAACTGGACAACGGTGGGATATAATGCGCTCCGCGTGACCTGAGACGCCAGGCCAGTGCCTCAAGTCGCGCCTGTTTTTTGTCTCTCACGCCCGCAGGTGGGCGATGACGCCGGAAAGGTGTTCCAACTGCGCCTGTGATCCGGAAGTGCATTTCTGAGATGTTCTTCGTCATGAAGCTCCGCCCGATCCGGGCGGAAGGAGGTAAACGCGTACATGGCTGCTGCGATATCCATTCGGGGTCTCACCAAGAAGTACGTGGATGTCTGGCAGAAGCAGGAGGTCATCGCAGTCAATAACCTCTCGCTGGAGGTGGAGGAAGGGGAGATCTTTGGCTTCCTCGGGCGCAATGGTGCCGGCAAGACGACCACCATCAAGATGCTTCTGGGCCTGATCTTCCCGACAGCAGGCGATGCCACCATTCTCGGCAAACCCATGGGGGATAACCAGGTCAAGCAGGAGATTGCCTACCTGCCAGAAGAGACCTACTTCTACGACTCCATGACTGGTTGGGACTTGCTGGACTTCTACGCCCGGTTGTTCCGCATTCCAGAGCCGGAACGCAGTCGCCGGGTCCGGATGGCTCTGGAGAAGGTGCGTCTGCAACCCGAGGCATGGAAGCGCAGTATCCGGGGGTACTCCAAAGGAATGCGGCAACGCATCGGGATTGCGCAGGCGCTGATCAACGACCCCAAATTGCTGTTTCTGGATGAACCAACTTCCGGTCTGGATCCGATCGCGCACGCCGAACTCCGTGACATCGTCGCCAGCTTGAAGTATGAGGGAAAGACCGTGTTTCTGTCCTCGCATCAGCTGGCTGATGTGGAGATGATCTGTTCGCGGGTTGCCATCATTCACAAAGGAAAGCTTCTGCGCACGGGAACAATCAAGGAGTTGATTTCCGGGGAGCGTACAGAGATCACCGTGCAGGGCAAAGAACTGCAGAACGGAATGCTGGCGAAATTGCAGGCCATTGTGCCGGAAGTCCACATGGACGGAGAAGACACCTTGCGGCTTACCTCTGATGATAGCGAGCGTGTGGCCGCCGTGATCGATCTGGTGCGCGGGGCGCAGGGGAAGATCATTTCCATCGTGCCGCACAAGCGTACGCTCGAGGAAGTGTTTGTCGAGACGGTTCGGAAGGAGGACAACACCATATGATCGCGCTTGCTATCGCGCAGCAGACGATCAAGGAAGCATTCCGACGACGTGTGATGTGGATCTTCCTGATCATCGGCGTGTTTCTGATCTCTCTGGGGCCAGTTTTCGGCTTTCTGACCCCGCGCGACAGCCAGACCGTGTTGCGCAGTCTCGGCCTCGCCGCTATCCTTCTGGCTGGCCTCTTCGTGACCATTGTAACCTGCATCTACCTCATTCCAGCTGAGATCGAGCGCAGAACGATTTACACTGTGCTGTCCAAGCCGGTACAGCGATATGAGTTTGTTCTGGGAAAGTTCCTCGGTGGCTTCGCCACAGTATTTATCAACATTGCGGCGATGGGCGTGGTCTTTCTGGCAATGATCTACTTTCAGGAGCGTCGCATCCCGGCCGAGATGTTCAAAGGCGTGATGCTGACCTTCTTCCAGATGATGTTGCTGGCCGCGCTCACGATCTTCTTCTCCACATTCACCACGCCCGTTGTCAACTTCTTCCTGTCTTTCGGCATCTTCATGATTGGCAATCTGACAACGGTCACCGAGTCGCTGACGACCAAGTCCAATCCGCTGGTGCGCGGAGTTGGCACGCTGGTGCACTACCTGCTGCCCAACTTCGGGAACTTCAACATTCAGAACTCGATCATCCGGCCACAGATTGAGATTGCCAACGAGCAGGTGTTCCTGCGGAATAACATTCTGTACGCGATCATCTATTCGTCTGTATTGCTGGTGCTGGCCATTCTGATCTTCGATCGACGTGAGGTGTAAGCCGATGGCAGTTGCTACGAAGATCTACCCGGCTACCGTCCATCAGCGCTTTACCCGACTGTTGCCACTGGCGATCCTCGCGATGTTGCCCATCCCTTTCCTGCAGAAGAGTCTGGACCCGACAGTGAAGCAGGTGCAGAAAGGGTCGGAAAACATCGGGCAGGTCAGCGGGATTGGCAACGAATTTCTGCTACTGCCACTGCTGGGTTTTCGTGAGGCGGCTGCTGGCCTGCTCTGGGTGCGTTGTGATGAATTCTTCCATAGCGGGGACTACGACGCGATCCTGCCTCTGGTGCGCCTGATCACATGGCTGGATCCGCATGCAGACAACGTGTACATCACCGGCGCGTGGCACCTCGCGTACAACTTTACAGACTCCTCGGAGCGTTCAGACCGCCGGTACATCCCCCCCGCTCAGGCCCTTCTTGACGAAGGGATCCAGAACAACTTCCACATCTTTGATGTGAAGTTCGAGAAGGGATGGCAGAACTACGATAAGATCAAAGACTACTATGCGGCGGCCAAGGCCTTCCGCCTTGCGCTGGAGACCAAGCCCATCAAAGGCAGTGATGACTATCCGTACGGTGCGCCGCTGCGGGTACACCATATTCTGGCGCATACCTACGAGAAGATGGGACGTCTCCCGGACGCATTGTACGAGTGGCAGAAGGCGCTGGAACGCAGTGAGCAGATGATGATGAGCAAGCTCACCGAGGAACAGCGCAAGCAGGTCGAGGCAGCAAAAGCGGATATGAAGCCCGGCCAGCTCTGGAGCGAGCGCGCCGAGGCTCTGCTTCAGAAGTTCAACAAAGACTTCACTACCCGTCAGTTGCGCGAGGCGGAGAAGCATAATTACGTCACGGCGTACCAGCGCTGGCGGGATCGCTACACCACGGAAGGGCACTCCAAGAACAACCCGACCCGGTACCCCGCCGTGCTCATGCCTCCACCTGTTAGCAAAGACCAGACGCCTCGCCCGTGGGACGTTGCCTTCCAGCCCAGAATCGAAGTGGTGCGTCCCAAGGTCTTCAAAATCTCCGGGTTCGGCAACTTCGGTGATGGCGCGCGCGTGGAAGTGCGCATCATGGACTGGGACTACAAAGAGCGAGAGATCGATCCAAAGGAGAACACCTTCCAGGTGGACGATACCCAGACCATTCTGCAGGACTCGATCTCGGTGCGCAAGAGCAAGTTCGAGCGCGAGATGGACATGAGTAAGGATACGAAGATGTACAACTTCTCCAAGCCTTACTACAAGATCGTGCTGTCCTACAACCCGCGCTCGACATCGCCCCACCTGCAGGATCGGTTTGGCTGGAGCGGAGAGGGCCTCACTGACAGCAACCGCAGTCACGTCTACATCGACAGGCGCCCCGAGTTGCTGGGCACCAAGTTCATTGAAGGTCAGGGAGGTGAGGGCCCGGTCTGGGATGGAAAAACGATCCCGTGGGACCGTTATGGTCAACCGGTGCGTATGATCCGGGTCACCTACAAAATCGATATGGAGCAGGTGATGGGGCAGAAGCCGATTACTGAGAAGGATATCGTGCCCAACGAATAGCAGTTTTCTGCTCCCGTGTTCAAACCCCGGCGTCTTTCCAGAAAGACGCCGGGGTTGCTATTTCAGGAGATGAAAGTTGTGCCATGTAACGCGCAGGGCGCAGGGAGGTGCGTATCTTCTATCGGGGTATCAGGGAGAAAGAGCCATGTTGATTGAAATGCAAGTACTGGAGCAGGTAGCTCCCATGATACGCAGCGTCGCGCACCCGATCCGACTGCGCATTCTGGATTATCTGGAGCAGGAGGGAGAGCCCCGAACAGTCACTGAGATCATGCGGGCTGCAGAGGCCAGTCAGGCCGTGGTCAGTCAGCAATTGCGTGTGTTACGCAACCAGGGGATCCTTACGGCTCGCCGACAGAAGAACTACATCTATTACTCGCTGCAGAACCGCAATGTGCTCCGTATTCTGGAGTGCATCCGGATGCATCGGGCACGCCAGAACGCAGTGACTGCGGAGGCAATCGGAGCAAACGATCCGGATATCCGGGCCACCTGTTGACATGCCGAAAGACTGGCAGGAAGCCAGGAGTGCGTCAGACAGTAGAGAGGGCAGCTGCACACATCGCAGCTGCCCTCCGATCTTCCAGCAGTCTATGGATCAGTCGTCGCCGGCCAGGTCGAAGTTCTGGACGATCAGAGCGAGGTCAACAACGTCAACGCAGTCATCGTTGTTCAGGTCCGCGTTGGCCAGGAAGCCAGTGTCCCCCTGGCAGGTGTCGGACGCCTGGATCAACAGGGCGAGGTCAAGGAGGTCCACCACGTTGTCGTCATTGGCGTCGCCACCGAGCAGCGTGATGTTGTGGCCTCCGGAGTTCCCGGTCGAAGCGTTGATCGGCACATTCTTGCGCAACCACTTGCTGCCCTTGATCGAGACGATGTAGTTCTTGCGCGGCACGCTCACGCTGAAGCCACCATTTGCGGCCGGCGTGATCGTCCGTGTGAAGTTGCTGCTACCATCCGTCGGGCGGAACTCGAAGGTCAGAGGCACGTTGGCCGCACTGGCCCCCTCCAGCGTGATGGTACCGGAGACAATCGCCGACAGCGGCGTGTAGGTCCAGGTGCGCACATCCTGCACCGCCGTGAAGAAGGAGTTGGTCGATCCGGTGAAACCGAGGAAGGCGCGGTTGCCTCCGACGATCGCAGGGATGTTCACCGTGTAGTTCTGTGTGCTGGTTGCGCCTGTCGCTGTGTTCGTGAGCGTTACCCGGAGGACGGTGCCATCGTAGGTGACGTCGGCACGCATCACCTGCCCGCTGCGCAGGTTGATGCCCGGCAGGAGGTTGATGCCACCGAAGGGGTTTGCGCCATTGAGGAACAGACCCGTCGAGCTGTTGGATGGATCTGCCGTGCTGGGGTTCTGGTAGATATCAAACTTGACACCGAGGCTGCGCCCGATCCCGGCGAAGCCCATGCCGTTGCCTCCATTGCCCAGCGCATTGGCGCCCACGCCCTGGATCACGAACATCATGCCCTCTGCCCCTGTATCTCCGGGCGTCTGGGTGAAGGTGAAACTGGTGCTGAACGCGGTGATATCCACCGTTCCCTTGGAGAAGAAGCTGGAACAGCGGTCCCACAGGTCGCCCGTGAGCCGGATGACGTTGCCCACGCGAGTCGAGTGACCGTTCAGGATGACGTTGTCCACGTCCGTGAATCCGCTCGGGTAGTTCAGGGCACCAGGGCTGAACACCACGGTGCGCGCGCTGTCCAGCATGCCGTCCTTGAAAGCCCGTGCGGTGATGTAAGTGGGTGCGTTGACTGTGATGAAGAACGGCCCGGTGTACAGGGAGCTGCTGGTGGTGGGCGTGGTCAGCGGGAACGTTGTATCAATGGTGTAGTAGATCTGCGCGTTCGGCGTGGAGGTCGACATGGAGACCTCGATGGACCCGGTGACCAGCGCGTTCGAAGGATCCACCACAGGCACCGCAACAACCGGGGCTTCCGGCGGACGGAGGTTGGAGGAAGGAATCGGCACGATGCTGCCGGCTCCCGGCGGGCGCCACCGCAGGCGCGCGACCGCGCCACCACCGTTCTCGTAGAACTCCATGCGAATGGTGTAGCGGGTGCCTCCTGCCAGCTGGATGCGCCCCTGATAGGTAGTCGGGGCCTGATCACGCCACGAGTCGATGATCTGCTGGTCGTTGACCCAGAGACGAACGCCGTCGTCCACGACTACCTCGAACAGGTACTCCCCGGAGACTGTCGTCTCTACGAAACCAGTCCAGCGGATCGAGAACTGGTCTGGATTGACTGTGCCGGGGATCGGGGATCCGTTGCCCCAGTCAAAGTCCACTGTCGCGTCCAGGCGTGAGGTAACGAAGGTCTGGAAGTTCATGCCGTGGAAGTAGTCGCCACGAAGCCCATTCTGGGCAAGTACCGGGGCCGCAATGGACCCGAGGACCATCAGGGCGGCGACCGCCACGTACGAGGTCAGTTTCCGGGCAGTGCGTTCTGACCGGAGAAGTCGCTCGAAAACTACGTGCGCGCTCATTGAGTTCCCTCCCATGAAGTCGGTTTGCGATAAGTCCGAGCCGTTTCGGACTTCTGGGATGCGTTCGGAAATACAGCGCGATTTTCCGAAACAGAATGACTGCCAGTTCTCCTGCAGGAGAATGGCGGGGTGGCACAGAGTGCCAGAGCTCTCCTTTCTGCAAGCGAGAAATATGGCACGGGATGCATTTTTTCATGCAGGATCGTATCCCATTATAGAGACATTGTCCCGACCTGTCAAGTATCTCTGGGCAGGGCAGACCGGTACTCTCCCTTGATTTCCGGTACATTTAGCAGTTGTTACGTGAGCAGGCAGACACAGTTTTTGCGCAAAATCTATTGACTTTCGGGCCGATATCCACTATACTTGTGACCATAGAGTGTGAAAGCGACACATCTTTACGCTTCCTGTTGCTTCGGTTGTGACATCTGCTGGCGCTATCCGCAGGCTCTGATGGGACCCGTGATGAGGGTAGCGCTCAAACGAGATGTGAATGCCTCCGGGGCAGGAGGCACGTTTCTGACGTGCATGCGTCATGAGCAAGGTCTGCGGCCCGACAGGCCATGGATGAACCGGGCAGAGTGTGATGCACTCCACGGCATCGCTCCTGCGCATCGGGCGTCTCTTATCTCTCTGGGAGGAAAGACTACATGTGTAACAAGCGCAGAGGTTTCACCCTGATCGAGCTGCTTGTGGTCATCGCAATCATTGCGATCCTTGCTGCCATCCTGTTCCCGGTGTTCGCGCAGGCCCGTGAGAAGGCGCGGCAGGCATCCTGCACCAGCAATGCCAAGCAGATTGGCCTCGGGCTGGCAATGTACACCCAGGACTACGATGAACTCATGCCCCCGGCGTTCCCGCAGATCCCGCCGATCAACGGGGGGAATATCGACCGCATGCCCTACGATATGCAGATCCTGCCGTATATCAAGAATGACCAGGTGTTCGCCTGCCCGAGCGACGACACCCGCCGGTGGGACACCGTGCGATGGGATGGGCGCTACTTCCCACCAGATCGCTTCCCCCGCTCCTACGGTTATGTGGGTGCGATCAACACGCTGGAGCGCGCCATGTCTGGCCAGCCGCAACCGGACCCGAACACCGGTATGATGGGTGGACGTGACTGGGGTACGGCAGGCACCTCGCTGGCCGCCATTGAGATGCCTGCGGACACCATTGCGATTGCCGAGGCGTGGGCGGTGAACTCCGGCGGGCACAGCGAGACATTCAGCGTGGGTAACCCGTGGGGATCACTCTTCACCAACTGCGATGCATGGAAGCTGGCCGGCCGCCGTGTGCCCCCGCCGGATCGCTCTCATCAGGTGCCCGGATGCCCGATCGCGGATGATCCCAACCATCGGCCGGTACGCGGGCACATGGATCAGGGGCTCTACATCTTCGCAGATGGTCATGCCAAAGCTCTAACCTGGGGTGCTGTGCGCCGTAATGACTTCTGGCTCTGGAAGCTGCAGAAGCCGCGCGTGGTGTTCAATCCCTAGGCACTCGACTGCTTGTTCCACGGTGCGGCGCGAGCTCTGTTCGCGCCGCACTTTGCTGACAGTTATCAGAAGGTAGAACAATGCCGTTTCTCGCACGCAAGTGGTGTATTCTCCTCATGTTGCTTGCGCTCTGCTCCGCGGGATGCGGAGGAAGCAAGCAACCGCCTGCAAATCCGGCACCTCCTCCGGCGCACCCGCAGGACTACTCCAGCCGTCTTAACGATCCCAACGTCTCCGAGTATGAGAAAGAGCAGATCCGGAAGGCGATGGGGCAGTCCGGTAACGCGCCTACTTTCGGCAACCCTGCGCCTGCCGGTTCCGGACAGTGAGCGGGTAACTCCTGTTGGAAGCAAGTGCCACGGAAACGCGACAGCCTGTGTCTGCAGGAGCCTCCGAACGGGTACGCAGGTGGTACCGGAAGAATCTTTCCACGCGTACACTCCTGTGCCTGAGTGCCTGCGTCGTTGTTCTGATCGGGGGATGCTGGGCGCTTCATGACGCCTGGCGGGCAGCAAATCTCCGAGAGGCATTTATCCCCGAGCTGGAAGATCAGGTGCGGCAACGACCGTCTGACGGACCTCTGCTGGCGTTACTCGGCGCGCGTCTGGCCGAGTCCGGGCAGTATCCCGAGGCGGCCAACGCCCTGACCTACGCGATCAGTGCGGGAGAGAAGGGCACCTTTGTGTATCTGACGTGGGCGGCGTCCATGGCAGCCATGGGCGATCGGCCGAAAGCGCAGGCGGCGCTCATGCTGGCTGTGCGGGACAGGCCGGGGGATGTGGAACTGCGGAAAGCGCTGGCCCGCTTGCAGGAATTGACTGCGGACGCGACGCCACAACAGGTGGCGCAGACGATCTGCCCTCATGGCACGGGCAAGCTGGCCTCGATCTACGCACGCGGTAGCTTCCTGAACGGTCTTGTTGAGTGGCTCGGGCGGCAGAACCCGGAGCAAAGCGGTTACGTGACCCGGCAACGCTGGGTGCAGGCTGAGCCCAACAACGCGCAGGCGCAACGACTCTGGAGCGAGGCCCTGACGTTCAACCGCCGGTACGCGGACGCCGTTGCCGCGGCACAACGCGCTCAGGAGCTGGCACCGAACTCTCCTGCTGCACATCTCGCTCTGGCGAACGCGCTCTACGCTGGGGGCGCTGTGTCCAGAGCGGGGCTCGAGTATATCGCGGCGTTGAAGATCCGGCCGGACTGGCTGCCCGCATTGCGTGGCCTGGGGCAGGTCGCTCTGGATAAGAAGCTCCTGCTCATTGCCACGGATGTCTTCGAGCGCGCTGTGAAGCAGGCACCGGATGACCCTGATCTCTGGATCGGTCTGGGGCGGGCGCACTACAACCAGCGCATCAACCTCGCACGCGCGCTCGAGGCTTTCCAGACTGCCGAGCGACTGGCCCCCGAGCGTACAGATTACTTCGCGGATTACTCCACAACCCTGCGCGCCAACTTCAAACATGCGGAGGCCGAGGCCCTGTTGCGACGACGCCTCGCGAGCGTCCCGAAAGACGCCCAGTGTCTGTTTCTACTTGGTCTGGCTTTGACCGATTTCAATCCAACTCCGGAACGGTTGCAGGAAGCAGAGAAGGTATTCCGTGCCTCTCTGGAGCTTAATCCGGATCAGGCTGCAACGGCCGCGCAACTGGGGCGCCTGATGCTGGATCAGGGCAAAGTGGAAGAAGCAATCCGGTTGCTGGAGCGGGCAATCCGGATGGACCGCTACAACGCGA
>JANWZQ010000076.1 GCA_025054835.1 Chthonomonadaceae bacterium | reverse complement strand
TGCAGGCGGATCTGTTCCATCTGGGCGCTGATCTGGCCACTCCCGATGATGAAGACACGCAGAAGGGGCGCGTCACGGTTCGGCGGGTTGCCCCGGAACGTGTGCAGCAGATGGAGCAGTGGATCGACCGTTTCGAACAGGAGCTCTCCCCGCTCACCCGTTTTGTTCTTCCTGGAGGCAGCCCGGCAGCCGCGGCGTTGCACGTGGCGCGCGTCGTCTGTCGCAGGGCAGAACGCCGGTGCGTCACACTGGCGCAGGCCACCGAAATGGAGGGCCACCCGATCAATCCAGAAGTCATCCGCTATCTGAATCGATTGTCAGATCTGCTTTTTGTTCTGGCCCGCCTTGCGAACCATCGTCAGGGGGTTCCCGATGTGCACTGGGATCCGGACGCTTCCTGATATCCGGGCCATATGCTTCGTCTTCAACGTTGCTCTTGTACTGGTGAGCACTTCCTGTTGCTGTGCGGACACACGCCCGGTTCCTCATGATCCGCGAGCTGTCACGATCCTCCGCCGCATGGTGCAGGCCTATCGCGAACTGAAGAGCCTGGATCTGGAGGTTGCCTTCACAGTCGCTACCATTCCTCTGCCGGCCCCGGATCATCCGTTCGGTATTCCCCCTCGAGCTGACACGGAGCCTGCTTCCCCCGGGCAGCACGCTCCACAGGCATCGGAGAGGCAACTGGAGCAGCGCATCCGCCTGCGCTTTGTTGCGCCCAACCGCCTCCGACTGGAACTGCACGACACCGATCCGGAGTCGGGGCGCTCGCGCACCGCGCTCTACCTGAGCGACGGACGGACCTTCTGGTCCTACATTCCCGAGAAGAACTGGTATACCCGGGAAAAGGCGCCTCGCAACCTGCGCGCCTTTTCCCGGCTGCAGCACTTTCATCCAGCCTGTCTGGAGCTCCTGATGCTTATGGGGATCGACCCCTTTCAGGAGCTCAAGCAGGTTGCCGATCAGGTGCGGTATCTCGGCACGCAGAGCGTGCGTGGAGTTCCTACCGAGGTTGTTGAGCTCGCCACAACCTCTCGTGCTGCCGAGGTGCTTGTGCACCTGCATGTGGGGCAACGCGACTCGCTCCTCTACCGGATTGTGCACATCACCACGCCAGTTCCGGGGCCGATAGCTCCCGGCAAGGTCGGTGATGCTCTGGATGCTCTGATTGATGCGCCACAACCTCCTCCCATGGAGGATCCTGAGCTGCCAGCTGTCTCTGCCACTTCTACGTCCACCGGTCCTGTAGGTCCTTTCCGTACACGGGTGACCTGCGAGAATCGAGTTACCACCTCCCCTGTCCCGCCCCCGGATGCGTTTCAGTTCATCATCCCACCCGGTGCCCTGCTCTACGGCCCGACCGAGAATCCTGCGAGGAGAAAGTCCGGCATGGAGCGTCTTCGGGAGATCTGGCAACGCTCCCGCAGTTTTCCGAGCGCCATCGTGCCGCGTTGACCGGGCATGGCCACGGATCGTTCCATGCACGCCTTGCGCCACGGCACGCGCATGGAGTATAATGCCTCTGGCGCTGGGGGATCGTCCAGCGGCAGGACAGCGGCCTTTGGAGCCGTTAACCCTGGTTCGAATCCAGGTCCCCCAGTTGGCGCAAAAGCAGGGAGAGCGTGAGTGCTCTCCCTGCTTTTCTGCGTACGCAGAAAAAAAGCCCTTTCCACGGCAGTGCGATCCCACCATGGAAAGGGAACTCAGAGAAAGGCAACCACAAGGAAGGAGTAAGGAGACTTCCTAGAAGAACGGGTTGATCCGCAGGTGATCTTCAATGCGTTGTACGCCCGGGGCAAAGCTGGCCGCACGCAGGGCAGCCTGCTTTTCGTCCCAGTGGTACACCCATCCCGTCAGGGTGACGGTGCCGTTCTCAAAAGCTACCTGAATGTGCTCCTTTTCGCGCGCCGCATAGCGGTCCAGCGCTTCCTCGATCGCCTGCTTCACTGTGCCGGCCTCCACGGCAGCAGCCCGCACTTCGATCTCGTTGATCACCTGCCGCACACCGGCGAACTGCCCTGCAAACTGCCCGGCATACTCTCGCAGGCACAGGAATGGCACCTCCCCGCGCAGCGTCACCTGACCATCTGAAACCTCAACCTGTATCTGCACTCCGGCCAGACGAGCGTTCCACCCAAGCCCCTCGCGTATGGCCCGTGCAATCTCTTCATCGTTGCGCGTCTCTTCTGGAGCCGGGATCACTGCGATGTGATCGATCACATCCAGAACGCTGTTCACCCGACGCGCTGCCTCCACGGCGGCCATCTTCTGCGCGTAGCTGCCCACTTTTCCGGTCAGGGTAACCACGCCGCACTGCACCTCAATGTTGATCGCCCGATCGTCCACACACCGGTCCCATTGCAGCTCTCTGCTGACCGCCTCACGCGTCTGCACGTCCCGGCGGGTTATTGTCGCCGTCATACCATCCTCCTTATTTCCGCGGGGGTCTTCATTGACATCCTCACCGGCATTATAAATCCCTACGCTCGCCCCGCGCATCATCCATATGACGGATTCTGGAAGACCCGGCAAAAATATCAGAAACGCAGTGAACCTGCGCGCGATGGATACGTCTATACCCGCGAGAACGTTCCGTGGTCGCTCACACCGCCTGCGCGGACGCACCACAGCCACACACCACACACGGAGCCCATTGCTACACCACGCTCTGGTCTGCCCGTGTTACGAGCCAGAGCGCGAAATGGGCAGATTCTGTTCACCAGAGGGGGAAATCAGCATGCTGCGCAAGACACTCATCGCGATGTTGCTGGTGGTCTCTTCGGCCGCAGTAGCCAATGGCCCTACCCGGCAGGGTATTTCGGGCGCAGGCATTCTTACAAACGCCGATGGGCAGCAGGCACATTTCGGCATTCAGGCCGTCAAAATCATCCATCGCAACAACGCCCATGTTGCGGGGAACTTCCGCTTTGTCGCTGCCAATCGTGACGCCAGCACGGCAGTCACGATTACCACCACGATCCGTCGTCTGCACGTACAGGACAACACAGCTGAGTTTGCCGGAGAGGGTCTGTTGACCGTGCGGCAGGGCCGCCAGGTGCGCCACTTCGCAGGCCGGTTGTCTGGATTCGCACAGGATCTGCGGCTCCCCAACGACACTGAGAACCCCGATGCGGATACCCTGCGCTTCGTTTTCGAGCCGCGTGCTCAGGGAGCGGAGACTTTTGCTTTCGACGGCACGGTCACTCAGGGTGATATCTTTATCGCCGCCCGCAATTAGCCTGCTCCGCCTGCCCGCTCTTCCCATCCATAGGAGCGGGCAGGCGTCTCCTGTCTTCTAGAACCCCACAGCCTGACCATCACATCGTGGATCCGATCCTGCCAGATACGCCCCGCTCTCCGGGTGCCGTATGATCAGCTGGTACGCGCTGCCGTGCCCCCATGGATCCAGACGCTCCACGACATGTCCCCGGCGCTCCAGCTCCTGTAGCGTCCGTTCTGCCACTCGCGTCTCGACCCCCAGGACCCCTCCGGCCAGTTCTCCTGCGGCGCCAACAGCGCCCCCGTGTTGCCACCGCGGCGCCTCCACCGCTTCCTGTGCGTTCATGCCGAAGTCGATCACGTTGCAGATCACCTGCAGGTTGCTCTGCACCTGCACGTCCCCTCCGGGCGTGCCACCCAGAAACGCCAGTGCGCCCCGCTCCCCTGTGCCGTGCGTGACCACGCAGGCGTTCAGGGTGTGTGCTGTGCGCTTCCCGGGAGCCAGTACGTTCGGGCTGGAGGGATCGAGAGAAAAGCCGGTCATGCGGTTGTTGAACAGCACTCCGGTGCCCTTTGCGATTACGCCGCAACCGAACCCCCAGAACACGCTCTGGATGAAGCTCACAGCATTGCCCCATCGGTCTGCCACGCAGAAGTAGGTGGTGTCATGTGGTACCTCACCGGCCTGTACGTTCACGGCCGCGTGCCGCAGATCGATCTGTTCTCGGCGGCGCGCTGCGTACTCTTTCGACAGCAACGCCGACACAGGCACCTGCACAAAATCCGGGTCCCCCAGATAGGCGGCACGGTCCGCAAAAGCCAGCTTCTTCGCTTCGACCTGCACATGGATCGTATCGGCACTGCCGGGTCCCATTTCTGCCAGGTTGAAACCCTCCACCAGGTTCAACTCCTGCAACAGAATATGCCCCTGCGAGACCGGGGGTTGCCCGTGTACCGTGTATCCCCGATACGTCACGCGCAACGGGTCGCACACCTGCGTCCGGTGCTCTGCCCAGTCCTCGGGAGCGAATAATCCCCCGCTTTCCCGACTGAACGCCATCACACGTTCCATGACTGGCCCACGGTAGAACGCCTCTCGTCCCCCCAGGGCGATCTGCTCCAGCGTCCACCCGAGGTCCGGTTGTCGGATCACGGCACCGGGATGCAGTGGCGCCCCCCCTGTTAATGTGGCCTGCGTGTCTGCGAACTCTTTCAACCATCCGGCATGCGTCTCGAAGGCACGCACATACCGGTACCCTGCCGGGAAGCCCTGCCGCGCGTAGTCGATTGCCGGTTGCAGCAACTCTGCTACCGGCAGCGTGCCCCAGCGCTCATGCAGAGTGAACCACAGCGACACCAGACCGGGCACCGATGCTGCTGCCAGTCCGCGCACCGGGATCCCGGAGGCAAAACGCTCCCGCGTTGCCTGCCGGGGCGCTGCCCCCGAGCCATTGAACGCTGTGGTCCGCTCTTCTTTCCCATCAAACACGATCGCGAATCCGTCTCCGCCGATCTGACTGTTGTACGGTTCCACCACGCACAGCACAGCCGAGGTAGCAATCGCGGCGTCCACGCAGCTGCCTCCGCGCATCAGCACCTGCAATCCAGCGGTAGCTGCCAGCGGTTGCGAGGCTGCAACCACCCCGTTCTGTGCCACCACCACACCCCGATGTTGCCGGGCGTATATCCTCTCTGTCTCCAAACCGGTACTCCTCCTCGCAAGGAATTGGCCTGAACAGGCGCGAACAAAACAGAACAACCGCCCGGAGGCGGTTCCAGGAGGTCTGACATGGAGCTCTTCACCCTGTTTCTTGTAGCCGTGTTCGGCATCGCGTTTGTGTCGTCCTCATTCCGGGTGCTCTCCGCATGGGAACGCGCCGTGATCCTCCGTCTGGGGAAGTTCAACCGGGTTGCCGGACCGGGGATCATATTTCTGATCCCTCTGGGCATTGATCGCGCCTACCGTGTTGACACGCGTGTGGTTACCATGGACGTGCCCCGGCAGGATATGATGACGCGCGATAACGTGCCGGTCACGGTAGATGCTATTGTCCTCTTCAGTGTCATCGATCCACGCTCTGCCATTCTTAATATCGAGAACTACATCCGCACGACCTCGCTCATTGCCCAGACCACCCTGCGCAGCACCATCGGGCAGGCTGAACTTGATGAGTTGCTGGCACAACGCGACCGCATCAATGCGACCCTTCAGGCTGAGATCGATGTCCAGACCGAGCCCTACGGGGTGAAAGTCCACGCGGTCGAGGTGCGCGATGTGTCCTTGCCTGAAACGATGAAACGCGCTATGGCGGCACAGGCCGAAGCGGAGCGCGACAAGCGCGCCAAGGTTATCAACGCGGAAGGCGAGTACATGGCGGCCGAGCGGCTGACCCAGGCGGCTGCGATGATGAGCAGTGAGCCCGCCGCGTTGCAGTTGCGCTATCTGCAGTCCATGCGCGAGATCGCCGCAGAACGGAGTACCATGGCCATCCTGCCAGTCCCGGTCGACCTGCTGACTCCGTTCATCGAGATGGCCAAACGCGCCAGTGAGGCGCGTTCAGGAGATCAAGAGGCCCGACGCACGCAGAGCGCCCCGGATCCACCAGCACAGCCGGGCAGCCTGCCTGATCCGGGCATCGCACCGGGTCTTCCTGCTGCCGGCCCATTGCATACTTCCCATACAGTACCGGAGGCATAGTGTGAGAAGAGAGGGCAGAGTGCTCTGCCCTCTCCAACACGCCTGTCACACCAGGATACTCAGCGGTTGCTCGAGCAATTCCTTGAGGCTCTGCAGGAACCGTGCAGCAGGCGCTCCGTCCACCACCCGGTGGTCGAACGACAGGCACAGGTGCATCATCGAGCGGATCGCTACTTCTCCTTGCACCACCACGGGTTTCTCCGCGATCCGGCCCACTCCCAGGATGCCGACCTGACCGGGCACGAGGATAGGGTCGAACAGATCGATCCCGAATGCTCCCAGGTTCGTGATTGTGAACGTGCCACCGGACAGCTCTTCCGGAGTGCACTGCCCGGCACGCGCACGCTCCACCAGTTGCTTGAGTTCCGCAGCGATGGCACCCACGGTCTTCCGGTCCGCATCTCGCACCACCGGTACCACCAGACCGTCGTCCAGTGCGACCGCCACGCCGATGTTTCTGGCCTGGTAGATCCGTAGCTCCTCTCCTATCAGCGACGCGTTCATCTGCGGATGCGCCTCCAGAGCACGCGCTACTGCCTTCACGAGAAGATCTGTGAAGGACAATCGCGCCCCATAGCTTGCTTCAATGGCCGGTATCAGTTGCGCTCGTAGCGCCGCGCACGCGGTCATGTCCACTTCCAGCGTGAGCGTTACGTGGGGCGCGGTGAACGCCGACTTCGACACGTTCTCCGCGATGCGCCGGCGCATCCCTGTGAAGGGTTGCGCTGTGTACCCGGGCCCTTCGGTTGCGAGAAGCACCGGCGCCGGTGTCTCTTTGCGCGATTCCACGTGGCGGATGACATCGGTACTGCGCACTCTGCTGCCCGGCAGGCCCGTGGCCAGCTCTTCCACCGCTACTCCCAGATCATCAGCGAGGCGCGCCGCCAGTGGCGTCAGGCGAGGCGCAACCCGTTCCGGAGCCATCTCCACTGTCGGCATCCCTCCCGACTGTGTCTCCAGATACGCCAGCACGTCGCGCTCCACAATCCGGCCTCCAATCCCGGTGCCACGCCCCGCCAGGGCTGTTACGGGCACCCCTTTCTCGGCAGCAAGCCGACTCGCCCGGGGCGAAATCGCAATGCGCTCCCCCTCGCCTGCAATGCTGGCAGCCTCTACCATGGGAGCGCCCGGGTCTGCAGATCGCGACGCAGGCTCTGCAGTGTCGGGTGTCTGTGCACCCGTTAGAAGATGATCAACAGGTTCGTCCGCGCTTCCGATCACAGCAATGGGCTTCCGGATCGGGACCAGAGCGTTTTCTGGCTCCAGAATCTTACGCAGGACTCCGTCTGTCGGGGCTTCCACTTCCATGGTCGACTTATCTGTCTCGATTTCCAGCAGGACCTCGCCTGCTTTTACCGGATCCCCTTCCCGTTTGTGCCACCGCAAAATGGTCCCCTCCTCCATGGTCGACCCGAGTTGCGGCATAGTGAACAGATGTGCCATACAGCACCATCCCCCTCTTCCGGACTTCTCTCCGGTAGGTTCCGCGCACGAGCCCCGCTTTCCTTGTGTCCGCTGCGGTTCTACAGTGCACTCCCGCGTAACGGAAGCGGCCCGATACAGCATATTCTGTACCGGGCCGCTTTCTGCCTGAACCGCAAGGGGTTCTGGATGTCAGTTCGCCGTTCGGAAGGTAAACGCCTTGCCCTGCAGGGTCTTCCATGTCTGCCGCTGCTGTGCGGTCAGCAGGGCTACCACCTTGTCCTCGGAAGCTTTGCGGATCCGCTGCACCTCACGTTGCGTGGCCTCAAAGCGGGCACGCATCTCTTCCGGATTGAACTGCGGCGGGCCACCGGGCTCTCCCTGACCGCGACCGCCCGGGCGGAAGTCTCCCATGGCATTGCGCATTACCTCCATCTGCCCGGTACGGAACTCGTTGAGGATGTTGGCGATCTGTCGTTGCTGGTCGGGAGTCAGACCTACTTTCGAGGCGACTTTCTCATCTCCCAGCGCCAGTGGACCACGCCACTGCAGGTCCAGCTCGGCCAGACGCTTCTGCTGTGCCGGAGTCAGCACGGCCTCCATGCGTGCCGCCATCTGCTCGCCCATGGCCCGCATCTGCGGCATCATCTGCTCGCGCAGCTCCTGCATCTTCGCACGGCGCTCTTCGGGAGACAGGCCCTGCAAGCTCTGGAAATCGAACGGCGGGCGGTTATTCCGCATCTCTTCCATCGCTTTCTGGCGCTCCTGATCCATCTGCTCTCGCTGGCGCGCCGAAATGCCCAGTTCGGTGCGTACATCGTCCCGTTGCAGCAGCATGATCTTGCTACTCTGCGTCGGGTCCATGTTGAACATACCGCCGCCCATCATGCCGCCGCGACCGAAAGGACCTCCACCAAAGCCACCGAAGCCCCCGCGTTGCCGACGGCCCTGACGCGGTTCCCCACCCGGGTCCTGTGCAGGCACGGGCAGCGTAGCACTTGCGAGCAACGCGACCGACAGTGCGGCCGCAATCACTGTCACTCCACCTCTGTTCATCGTACTGTCTCCCTGTGTCCGTAATGTGAACTGATGCGATAGCCCGACTGATGCGCCGGGCTGCCTTACGGATGTTGCAGTGACACTCCCCTGGCAACCGGCCCGGTCAGGGTCGGCTCTCGGGCGCTCCTCCATGACGTCCCTTCTCGCCGGGCCCTTTGCGCCACCCATCACGGAACGCGCGCATGGCCTCGTTCCGCAACGCGCGCAGGCGATCGAACTGGTCCCGGGTCAGGATCCGGCGCAGCTTTTCCTCGGTCTCGCTGTGCACCTTCAGGATTTGCATGTACACCTGACCGATCTCACGGCGCAACGCGGCTTCTCGTGCCCGGTCGTAGTCATACACATCGCACACTGTCTGCCGCTCACCGAACAGTTCCCACAGGCGAGCACCCAGGGCGCGACGTTGACGATCCGACTCCTGGAAGAGCGCGTCCATCTGTTCCTGTTGCTGCACTGTGATCCCCAGGCGCTGGCGGAACTTCTCTTTCTCCTCCGGACTGAACTGGGGAGGCGGACCGAACGACATGGCTCCACCGAGGCCGCGCATCCCGTCCGGGCGTGGTTTTCCTACCGGCGGTTGCGCTGCAACGGCTGTCAGCAGGCAGCCACACAGCACCCCGCATAGAACGACCCATCGTGTCTTCACAGCGACTCTCCTTCGGTCAGTGCTGCCAGTCCCATCTGTCGGGAGGACAGGGTTTGCTCCAGGAGCAATTCTGTTTCCGGCATGCCCATGTTGCGGATCTCATCCACATGGTTCACCACCCGATGCGGCACTGACCCGGAAGATCCTGTCTCTGCCACCGGAACGGTCGGTGCAGGACGCCCAAACCACAGAGCGATCCCTGCCATGACAGC
>JANWZQ010000179.1 GCA_025054835.1 Chthonomonadaceae bacterium | reverse complement strand
GCCCAGATCCATCACGATCTCCAGCAGGTCATTGAGGCTCTCTTCTTTTTCCAGAGGAGTACGCACCGAAGGGGGAAGCACTTCTAGAAGCTGGGTCAGGTTGTCGGTGATACGATGTTGCTGCGCCGTCAACGCAGGACGTGAGCTGGCCAGAGTTTCCAGTGCAGTCAGGCTACTGCTGGACTCAGTTCCGTTCTGCGCGGCGGCCAAACGAGAAGCAATCGAAATGTTCATGCTCTGGTCTTTGGCCACTCCTGCCTGTCTTGCGAACGAAGGTCAGGCACGGCGGACGGGCACAGCGCCCCGCCTGCCAGAAACGCGCAGTGACCGGGGCGGCTCCTCCGCCCGCAGGGTTGACGTGAGATACCCCTTCCGGGGGCGCGCCACCTGATACTCGCGATGTGGCGCAAGGACTGCAGACGCCTTTCACAGGAGCTGTCTGCGTCACTACAGTAGTGTGGCGGACGGCGCTGCAGGCAGGGTTTTCTGCCCGCACAGCGACTTACGTCGCGCCCACGCACTCACCTGCACTATAAAAGACCGATTCGCAGGGAGGAAAGTTTCCACACCCCGCTTCACCCTGCCACTCCGCTTCTATCATAGCGGAAATACGTTGATCTGACAAGAGCATATTCAGGGAGCTTCTCACTATCAAGCCCTATATCTAGGGCAAGAGCCCGAAATTTAATCTTTTCTTAACAGTATCGGTCTGCAAATCCCGGCTCAAAGTCGTTTTCCGGAGGTGAGCAGCGCCAGCGCGGCCGAGAGGATTCGCCCGGTATCGCTCCGATCCGTTGCGGAGGCAAAGGCCTGCTCGGCAGCACGGCGCGCATCCGCACGGCTGTACCCGAGGCCAACCAGCGCCTCCAGTACATCCGCGTACACTGCCTGTTCCTGTGCGGTCCGGGCGTCCGCGGCAGCCTGCTCCACACGTTGCCCGAAGGCGAACTCCGCCATCTTTTCGCCCAGCTCAAAGCACAGCTTCTGCGCCATCTTGGCGCCAACTCCCGGCACCTGCGCGAGCGTCCGGGTATCCGTCGTCGACAGTGCACGCGCCAGATCCGCCACACCCAGATGCGACAGGATTGCCAACGCAATCCGCGGACCCACTCCAGAAGCACCCAGCAACAGCTTGAAAACACGCAGCTGCACGCGGTCTGCAAACCCGTAGAGCGTCGCCTCCATGTCCGGCTGCCCGCGCAGGATCAGGCAGGTGTGCAGCGTCACCCGCCCTCCGGTCTCCGGCAGTTGCGACAGCGCGCTGACCGGCACCGTGACCTCATAGCCCACGCCGTTCACATCCAGCACCACCCGTTGCCCCTCCACGTGGGCCACCGTTCCGGTCAACTCGGCAATCATCACGCATCACACTGCATGCAGGCTACCGCACACGGACAAAAGGGCGCATCTGTTCGAACTTCTTCGGGCCGATCCCGCGCACCTGCAGCAGATCCTCCGGGGCCTGAAACGGCCCCATCTCCGCACGAAAACTCAGGATCCGCTCGGCCATTGCCGGCCCGACGTGTGGCAGGCGTTGAAGTTGCGCGGCGTCCGCAGTGTTGATATTCACGTACCCTTCACCCGGCGCGCGCAGTTTGCCCCGCCGATTGCCCTGCCCCTCCCGATCCGCGTTCCGCCCGGAAGCGACCGCCGTTGCACGCGCCCCTCCGATCCGGCTCCCGCGGGATCCCTCCGGCAACGCGCGTGTCTCCCCTGTGGTCTCCTCCGGCTCCTGCTGGCGCGTCGGGAAGAACAGTTGCGTCCCGTCTGCCAGACGGGCTGCAAGGTTCACCGCATCCGGATTCGCCTCCGGTAACGGGCCGCCAGCCGCCCGCAGCGCGTCCTCACCTCGCGCACCGACTGGCAGGTGATATACTCCCGGCTTTCGCACCGCTCCGGTCACGTGCACCACCACCTCTGCGGGCTCGGTTGGTGCTGGTGGCTCGGGTTGCATGGCACGGGAAGCCGGCACAGCAGGCCCGGCAACCGGCATCGCATTGGAAACCTCACGCAACCCGGCGCGAGAAG
This sequence comes from Chthonomonadaceae bacterium, assembly GCA_025054835.1. GTDB lineage: Bacteria > Armatimonadota > Chthonomonadetes > Chthonomonadales > Chthonomonadaceae > JANWZQ01. The sequence continues at coordinate 3,581 of JANWZQ010000179.1, read as the reverse complement.
GCCCCGGACCGGGCGCACGCAACGCCAGCATGACCACAACGCCCGCAACCAGCGCAACCAGCGCCAGCAAACCTGCCTGCTCCCGACGGGTGAAAGGGCTCATCGCAACCTCCCCGACACCTGCGCACCCGGCCCCCCAGAGGCACTGCCGCTACGAAGGGACCTGTGGCCGGGTCGCAATCGCGCTCCGGATGAGCTCCAGAACCTGCGCGCGCTCCGCGCCTTCCAGACACAGACGAGGGGCGCGCAGGAACTCGCGACACAGGCCGGTCTCCTGTGCCGCAAGCTTGATGTACTGCACCAGTTTCACATGCGTGTCCAGATGTAACAGGGGGGTATACCAGCGGTAAACGGAGAGCGCTTCCTCCCAGCGGCCCGCGCTCATCAGGTTCCAGAGCCACAGGCTCTCCGCCGGGAACGCGTTCACCAAGCCGGAAACCCAGCCGTCCGCTCCCAGAAGCCGGCTCTCCAGCACCAGATCGTCCACGCCACAGAACAACCGGTAGCGGTCTCCCAGCAGATTGCGCAGATCGGTGATCCGGCGCACATCGTCCGAGGACTCCTTGACGGCCACCAGTGCGGGCTCATCGGCCAGTTCGGCAAACATCTCTGGCGTCACGTCCACAGCGTAGGTCACGGGGTTGTTGTACACCATTATCGGCAGATCGGTCGCGTGCGCCACACGTCGGAAGTGCGCAAGCGCCTCACGCCGGTCCGCCCGATACAGCATCGCCGGCAGAACCATCAGGCCATCCACTCCGATCTGCGCGGCCTGCTCCGCGAAGCGACAGGCACCCGCCGTCGTGTTTTCCGCTACCCCGGTCAGCACCGGCACCCGGCCGCCCACATGCGTCACCGCGGCCCGCAGCACCTCCAGCTTCTCTTCCCGATCCAGAGAACCGTTCTCCCCCACGGTTCCAAGCAGGATCAATCCATGCACCCCGGCCGCAATCATCACGTCCAGATGGCGCAGCATCGCCGGAAGATCCAGACGCTCATCCTCCTGAAAGTGTGTCGTAGCGGCCGGGAACACCCCGGACCAGTTGCCTCTCACCCGCGCATGCCTCCTGCTTGACCTGATGCCCTGCTATCGGTCATATTATTCTCAACGCGCATCTGGAACTCCTGCCGTACGCCCTGATCGACTCATGTTCGGAGACCTGCGGAAGATCCACGCGATCGACTCTCATACCGGCGGAGAACCCACCCGGGTCATCCTCTCCGGCGGACCACACCTGCAGGGTGTGACCCTGCAGGAACGCCTGCAGGATTTTCAGCGACATCACGACGCCTTCCGACAGGCCGTTATTCAGGAGCCACGAGGCACCGAGGCACTTGTTGGCGCCCTGCTCACGCCCCCTGTAGATCCATCCTCCCTCACCGGAGTTATTTTCTTCAACAACGTCGGCTACATCGGAATGTGTGGACATGGCACCATTGGCCTGATCGCCACGCTCGCCCACCTCGGTCGTCTCGCCACCGGAACCTGCCGCATCGAGACCCCGGTTGGCACTGTCCGGGCGGAACTGCACACCGATGGCGATGTCTCCGTACAGAACGTTCCAGCCTATCGCCTGGCTCATGACGTGCTGGTTGACGTGCCCGGCCGGGGACACTTCCGCGGGGACGTCGCATGGGGAGGCAACTGGTTCTTTCTGGTCGACATTCAGGACGAGCCGCTCACGCGCGACAATATCCCTGCTCTCACTGCGCTGGCCCGGGCGTTGCGTCAGGCGCTCCGGGAGCAGGGGATCACGGGCGCCAGCGGAGAAGAGATCGATCACATCCAGCTGTACGGCCCTCCCCGGAGCCCGCACGCCCACAGCCGGAACTTTGTCCTCTGTCCCGGAGGGGCCTACGACCGTTCTCCCTGTGGCACCGGGACCTGCGCCCGAATGGCCTGTCTCTTCGCTGATGGCAGGCTCCGGGAGGGCGAGCCATGGGTGCAGGAGTCGATCCTTGGCAGCTACTTTGTCGGATCGATCGTCCGGCAGGGCCACGACCTGATACCTACCATCCGTGGGCGCGCTTTCCTGACTGCCGAGCTGACTCTCCTGCTCGATCCGGAAGATCCTTTCTGCCGGGGTATCCGCTGAGCCATGGCGCAGGAACACACCGTGCTCATCATTGGCGGAGGGATCATCGGCCTGTGCACGGCCCGGTACCTCCGGCAGGATGGGCACCGTGTGGTGCTCGTAGAACGTGGAGCGCCCGACCATGACGCCTGCTCGTGCGGGAACGCGGGCATGGTGGTTCCGAGCCACTTCGTTCCCCTTGCAGCACCCGGCATTCCCGCGTACGCCCTGCGCATGATGCTGCGCCCTGACAGCCCGTTCGGCCTGCGCCTGCGCCCGCGGCCAGACCTCTTCCGATGGGGAATGGCTTTCCTGAAGGCATCTCGCCACAACCACGTCGCGCGTGCGGCCCCGCTCCTGCGGGACCTCAGTCTCCGCAGCCGGCAACTCTACATCGAACTGGCCCAACAGGAAGGCAACGCGTTCGGCCTCACCCGGAAAGGCCTCCTGACGCTCTGTCGCACGGAACACGCCCTGCGCCACGAGAGAGAGCTTGCCACTCAGGCCCAACAGCTCGGGCTGGACGCGGAGGTGCTCTCCCCGGAAGAGGTAGCCCGCCTCGAGCCCGGGCTCCACACTCGCGTCGCGGGCGCAGTCCTCTTCCCGCAGGACTGTCACCTCCAGCCTGAAGCGCTGGTCACCACCCTGACACGACGCCTGCAGGCCTGCGGCGTCACCTTCCTCTGGTCCACCGAAGTGACCGGATGGCAAACGGTACGTGACCGTGTGCAGGCGATCCGGACCTCACAGGGCCTCCTCGAGGCTGATGCGTTCGTGCTCGCCGGGGGGGTCTGGTCCGCGCAGCACAACGCGGCCCTCGGTCTTCACCTGCTTCTGCAGGCCGGAAAAGGCTACAGCCTCACCCTGCCACATCCCCCCCAGCGGCCCGAACGGTGTGTGATCCTCACGGAAGCCCGCGTTGCGGTCACTCCCATGGGACAGTCCCTTCGCTTTGGCGGCACCATGGAGATCGCTGGCCTCGACGCCTCGGTGAACACGCGGCGCGTTCAGGGCCTCATTCGCTCCATTCCACGCTACTTCCCGGCGTTCACACCGGAACACTTCCAGCACATTCCAACCTGGACGGGATTACGCCCCTGCTCTCCGGATGGCCTGCCCTACATCGGAAGGACCCGCCGGTACGCCAATCTCTACGTGGCCACGGGCCATGCGATGCTCGGCGTCAGTCTGGCTCCGGTCACCGGCCAGATCCTCGCCGACCTTCTCGCCGACCGTCCGCCCTGCTGCGACCTCACGCTCCTCAGTCCGGACCGCTTCGCATGACAGGCAGGAATTCGCGTGTCTGGAGCGTATTCGAAAGAGAGCCTCTCAGGAGGCGCAACTGCGATGGATGAGGGAAACCTGCTGTGATGTCGCGCACGATAGCCTCGGGCCTTTTGATAGGAGTTCTCCTGCGCCAGCCGGCCTTTGCGCAGATCGACTTCGATCGGGACGTTCGCCCGATTTTGTCGCAGCACTGCTTTGCCTGCCACGGCCCGGACGCCC
>JANWZQ010000052.1 GCA_025054835.1 Chthonomonadaceae bacterium | reverse complement strand
TTGTGGCCCGGGTGCATGCATTGCGGCCTCTATCGGGGACTTCGGAGGCCCGGGGGGTGCGCGTACTGACGTTAGAGGAGCTCCCCGCCCTCTACTACCGATGGGACCCGTTGCTGGAGGCGGTGTTCCGCTATGTATTGCAGGAGGAGGATGCGTGGAAAAACACTTCGCGTTGAGGGAGCGTGGCACCACAGTGGCCCGCGAGATCATGGCCGGTCTGACCACGTTCCTGACCATGGCCTACATCATTTTTGTCAACGCGCAGGTGCTGAGCAACATCCCTGCATTGAAAGGTTCTGTTCCCGCACTGGCCGCGGCGACCTGTCTGGCCGCGGCCATTCCTACGTTGCTGATGGGGCTCTGGACGAACATGCCGCTGGCGCTGGCTCCGGGCATGGGGTTGAACGGTGCGCTGGCGTTCGGGTTGTGTCTGGGCCGGGGCGTTTCGTGGCAGACCGCAATGGGCGTGATTGTGGTGGAAGGGATCCTCATCACCTTGCTGGTTCTGGTGGGGTTGCGGGAGTCCATTCTAAGAGCGATACCTCTTGCGTTGCGTCATGCCATTGCGGCTGGCATCGGGCTCTTTCTGGCGTTGCTCGGCATGGTGAACGCCGGCCTGGTGCGCATGAACCTGCCATCCGCGCCTCTGACGTTTGGCAACGTGCACGATCGGGGGGTGCAGGTTGCCATTATCGGGGCGGTGATCACGTTTGCGTTGTTCGCTCTGCGCTGGCGCGCCGCACTGCTGGCGGGCATTCTGATTGCGACAGTGCTGGCGCTGCTGACGGGCGTTGCAAAGCCTCCAGAAGTCTGGTTGCAGGTGCCCGATTTCGCAACATTCGGGCAAGCAGATGTGGTGGGCGCCCTCCAGCCTGCACTCTGGGCCTCGGTGCTGGCGTTTCTAATGAGCGACTTCTTCGACTCGATGGGTACGGTGCTGGGAGTAGGGCGTGAGGCGGGGCTGACCGGGCCAGAAGGCGAAGTCCCCCGACTGCGCGAGGTACTGCTGGTGGACAGTTGTGCTGCATGGTGGGGTGGCCTGTGCGGCGCATCCTCGGCAACAGCCTACATCGAGAGTGCCAGTGGCGTGGCGGAAGGAGGCCGGACAGGTCTGACTGCTGTCACCGTGGGGGTGCTGTTCCTCGCATCGCTCTTCTTCGCACCTCTGGCCGGTGTGGTGCCTCCGCAGGCTACGGCCGCCGCACTCATCGTTGTGGGCTTTCTCATGCTCAAAAGCGTGCGCGACATCGCGTTTGACCGTGTGGAGGAGGCTCTGCCGGCCTTCGTCACATTGATCACCATTCCGTTCACCTACTCCATTGCGCGCGGTATCGGCTACGGCTTTATCAGCTACGTGGTGATCCTGTGCGCTCTGCGTCGCTGGCGCGATCTGCACCCGTTGATGGTGGGCGTCACGTTGCTGTTCGCGCTGGCGTTCGCGCTGGAATGAAGGGAACCCGCATTACATCTGCGACTGGCTCAACGCTCCGATCCTTTGCGGGCTGTAGAAACACTTTTCTGCCTGCCCTGCCGCGCATTCCCGGGCGAACAGGATCAGGTGATGCGACACAACAGCTACATGGATCACGCGCTCGATGTCCAGCCGCAACAGCCGGGGCAACGCCATCTGCCAGAACAGACGGCGGTAGTCCGAACGGATTCCTACGTGCCAGAAGAGACGCAGCAGGATGGACAGTCCGCGCCGGATGTTCGCCAGATTGACCCGGGCGCGTGTCGCCGGCAGGCGCTTGCGGTTGGGATAGGTGTGCTGGATCTGGTATGCGAAGCGCGCGTAAATCGCCTCCGGCGTGTACACACGCGTGACGCAATCCAGCCACATTCCGACTACCGTCTCATACGGCAGCAGGAACTGTATGTTGGATTCCTGCTGGGAGTGGAACAGCAGGCGCCCTTCTGCCTCCAGACGTTGCCAGAGAGGCGTCTTCGGCAACGCGTGCAGGATATTGATGGTCAGCAGAGGGATCCGAGAGACCGTGATGAACTCCTGAATGCGCCGCCCGGTCGACGGTGTGTCCGTATCCAGACCCAGAATAATGCCGGAAACGACTTCGATGCCGTAGCGGTTGAACGTGGCCACCGCGTCCAGGATTGGCTGGCGCAGGTTCTGCTCTTTGTGGATCGAGCGGAGCGCGTTCTCCTCCGGCGTTTCAATACCGCAGAACACCGTTGTGAATCCGGCCTCGCGCATCAGTTCCAGTGCCTCGGGAACCTGCGCTAAATTCAACGTGGCCTCGCAGGCAAAGGTGATCGGGTAACCACGCTCCTGCTGCCAGCGCACCAGCTCCTTCAGAAGAGCCATGGCCGCCTTGCGATTGCCAATGAAGTTGTCGTCCACAAAGTAGACAGCACCCGGATTCCCTCGGGTCAGCATCGCGTCCAGTTCGGCAGTCACCTGTTGCGGTGATTTTAAACGCGGATTGCGCCCGTAGAGCGCCGGGATGTCGCAGAACTCACATCGGTACGGGCAGCCACTGGAGAACTGGACGCTGGCCATGAAGTAGTGCCGGAGATCAATGTGGTGGTAGGCCGGAAGGGGGAACTCCGTCAGGGGGAGGCGCTCTTCAGTGCGATAGATCTCCTGCGTTGCGGGCCGGTCGGCGCTCCGGTCCAGGCGTTCGATCAGTGCCCGGGTCGCATCGCCGATCTCACCGATGTGAAGCAGATCCACGTCGGGGTACCACTCCGGGCAAGCGGATACGGAAGGACCGCCCAGCACGGTGATCTTGCCGAAGGCGTGCGCGCGCCGGTTAATCCCGGTGATATGCGGATGTTGCACGTGCATGCTACTCATCAGCACGGCATCGGCCCACTGCAGGTCGGCGTCGGTCACCGGGCGGACGTTCTCGTCCACAAAGCGTACCTCCCACTCCGATGGCAGACTGGCTGCGATGATCAGCAGGCCCTGAGGGGGCATGAAGGCGCGTACACCCATCAGAGGAAAGGCGTGGGCAAACGTGCCAAAGGAGTGTACGTAGCGGGGGAACACACACAGGATCCGGCGCCGATTATGCGCGCGGTAATCCATCGGACAGGCAGGATTGTCGGACAGGCTCATGATAGTCACAGAGCTCTTTCTCTCGTAGTCGTTTTCCAGAGTGCAGGCGCCTGCGTTGCAGGAACCCGTGTCAGAGCAACTTCAGTGCGCGGGCGGCGATGTCCTTGCGGAAATGCATGCGATCAAAATGAATGTGCCCGAGTCCATCGTAGGCCCGGGCTGCCGCGTCGAGCAACGTGGCGCCAACACCGACAACAGTCAGAACGCGTCCGCCATCGGTGACAATCTGATCTCCCTGCTGGCGGGTACCGCTGTGAAACACTAGGGTGTCCGGCAGAGTAGAGGCAACGTCCAGACCGGCAATCACCTTACCGACCTCGTAGTCGCCCGGGTACCCCCCCGATGCAGCCACCACACCGACTGCGGCGCTATCCCGCCATTGTACCGGCACAGCCTCCAGCGTGCCGTCCACAGCGCCGAGCAGAAGGGGCACCAGATCACTTTGCAACAGGGGGAGGACCACCTGTGTTTCCGGGTCGCCGAAGCGGCAGTTGAACTCGATGGTCTGCAAGCCCTGATCCGTGATCATAACACCTGCGTAGAGCACTCCCTGATAGGGGATACCGAGTTCATAGATGGCGGCGATAGCCGGATGAAGAATGCGCTCGATCGCTTCGGCGAGGAGAGGGGGCGGCAGGGCCGGTACTGGAGTGTAAGCGCCCATGCCCCCCGTGTTGGGGCCCTGATCGTTGTCGCAGGCGCGTTTGTGGTCCTGAGAGGGGAGCAGAGGTACAACGGTTTTCCCGTCGGTGACGGCCATGATGGAGGCCTCTTCGCCGTGCAGGCACTCCTCGACTACAATTCGGTCGCCGGCTGCTCCGAACACACGTGCACTCATGATGCGGTGCACGGCTTCCTGTGCGGCAGCCTCTCCCTGTACCACGCTGACTCCTTTGCCCGCTGCGAGCCCATCAGCCTTGATGACAATGCGCGCTTCCGGCCCCCGTGCGGCGAAGTATTCCCGGATCCGATCCAGAGCTTCCGTCGGGGTATCACAGATCCAGAACTCCGGACAGGGGATGCCAGCGCTCCGCATCAATTGTCGGGCGAAGGCCTTGCTGCTCTCGATGCGTGCCGGGTCAGCTGAGGGGCCGAAAATCCGCAGGCCACGCGACTCGAAAATGTCCACAATGCCCGCTGCCAGTGGCGCTTCCGGGCCGACCACCGTCAGGCCCACGTTATGCGTCTCTGCGAAATCCGCCAGCGCGTTCAGATCCGTCGGGCGGATCGCCACGCACTCGGCGCACTGTGCGATCCCGGCGTTGCCCGGGGCACAGTAGACCCTGTGCACCAGAGGGCTCTGCACGATCTTCCAGACCAGAGCGTGTTCGCGTCCGCCACCGCCAATGACCAGTACTCGCATGGATTGTGCCCTCCGTCTCTGCGTGCCCCGTTTCTTCCTGAGGACAGCACCTAATCGCCGGGTCCGTTGTCGTAATATTCGTGTGCCAGATTCTCGAAGCGTGCGTAGTGCGGCAGGAAGCCGACCTTGATCACACCGGTTGGACCGTTGCGCTGTTTGGCAATGATCAGTTCTGTCACCTGCAGTTTCTCCCGGCTCTGCTCCTGTCCGTTCCCGGATGCGGGTTCGGCCTCATCCTCCCCGTCCGCACGGGCCTCCTTGCGCTTGTAGTAATCCTCGCGGTAGATGAACATGACCAGGTCCGCCTCGGCTTCGATCGCTCCGGACTCACGTAAGTCGGAGAGCATGGGGCGCCTGTCCGGTCGGGACTCCACGGCACGGGAGAGTTGTGAGAGCGCGATGACCGGGCACTTGAGTTCACGGGCCAGGCCTTTGCAGGCGCGTGCAATATCGGAGATCTCCTGATTGCGGTTCTCGGCGCGCCGGTGTGAGCGCATCAACTGCAGGTAGTCAATCAGCACCAGACCGAGCTCTCCGTGCTCGGCCTTGAGACGGCGGCACTTGGCGCGCATCTCCATGGCAGAGGTGTCCGGCGTATCGTCGATGAAAATCGGGGCCTCTGACAGGCGGGCGATCCCGTCACCCACGCGCTGCCAGTCCTCACTCTGCAGGAAGCCTGTGCGCAGTCGATGCGCGTCCACCCGGGCCTCGGAGCAGATCATACGCGTGACCAGTTGCTCCTTGGACATTTCCAGGCTGAAGATGGCTACCGGCATCTTTTCCTGCATGGCGATATGTTGTGCCATCTGTACCGAGAGCGACGTCTTGCCCATGGATGGGCGCGCGGCGACGATAATCAGGTCGGAAGGTTGTAGACCTGCGGTTTTGTAATTGAGGTCATCAAAAGGCGTCTGCCGACCGGTCGTCATCCCCTTGTTCTCGTAGCGTTTCTCGATCCGGTCCAGCTCCTCATCCAGAAGCGGGCGTAGCGGGGAGAAGTACTGCCCCATGCGTCTCTGGCCAACCTCGAAGATGAAGCGTTCCGCGCGATCGATGACTTCATTAACGTTTTCGAAGTCGGAGTAGGCCAGAGCCTGAATCTGTGTGCCCGCATCCAGCAAGCGGCGCAGAATGGCTTTCTCCTCAACAAGGCGCGCGTAGTGCTCAATGTTGGCCGCAGTAGACGGCGCATCCATCAGGCTGCGCAGATAGGCAGGACCTCCTACCGTATCGATACGGCCGTGCACCCGCAGTTCGTCTTCGACAGTGATCAGATCAACTGCCTCGTCGCGCTCCGCCAGCGACAGCATCGCTTCAAAGATGTAACGGTGCGCGTCACGGTAAAAATCTTCAGGCTTGAGGATTTCAGCCGCGCGCTCTACCGCAGCGCGCTCGATCAGCATGGAGCCAAGTACGGCTTGCTCGGCTTCCAGGTTCTGTGGTGGGATGCGGTCGAAAGGACGGAAATGATCCGGCGACACACTCGATCCTCCCTCAGGCAGGATGCGCATGTTCCAAGCGTTGAAGGTTGCTCAGTCTCACTGCCGGGGCACCTTCCATGGTCAGCGGAGCTGACCCGCTCTGAGGTGTGGTTGGACAGGCAGTTCCGAATGAGCAAGGGGGCTTCTGGATGCCCGATGAGGATGTGCGCCCGAACCGGTGTCATGCGCACCGGTTCGGGCACGGAAAAATCCACAGCATGTGTGCTGTGAAGCAATGGAGACTCAGACTTCTGCGGCCGTGTCGGCCACGTCTTCCGCTGCGGGCGCCCCGGCCGCTGCAGTACTGGAGGCTTCAGCCGCCTTACGCTGCCTCTCTTCTTCCGCGGCACGCTGGCGCTCTCGCTCCGCCAGGATCTCCTCGGTGACGACATCTACCGAGAAGGAGACGACCACTTCCGGGTGCAACTTGACGGTCAGCTCGTAAACGCCTGCCTGCTTGATCGGATCAATCAGGCTGATCTTGCGCTTATCGACTTCGATCTCCAGCACGCGTTGCAGCGCCGCGGCGACGTCTGCCGCGGTCACAGATCCGAACAGGCGTGTGGAGCCAGCGGCGGAACGCGCCAGGATCTGCAGTTGCTGGCCCTGGATCTTTTCTGCCTGTTGCTTCGCTGTCGCCAGCTGCTCGGCGCTACGGGCTAGCTCGCGGGCGATGCGATTCTCGTGTTGCTTGAGTGCGGCACGTGTGGCGACCACGGCCAGCTGCCGCGGAAACAGATAATTGCGCGCATAGCCATCCGCCACAGTAACAACGTCGCCGTCCTTGCCGACTTTCGGGACGTCACGGGTTAAAATCACCTTCATAATCCACTTCTCCTGACCTGCGCCCGTCGTGGCCCGCTGTGTACCGTTGATGGCGCAGGCCCTCCCGGAGGCGGAAGGTCATCCACCAGGGATTACCGTATCTGGATGCCGATGACTGGCGTGGTGTGATCGCGAAACAGTCCATCGGCTCCAACCCATACGGAAGCGTTGTTATTTACCCTGAACAGGGCGCGCAAGTCAAGTTGCGGCCTGTTCGCGTCCCAGAGGTCCGCACGGAACCCGACGTTCTGCTGCCCCACGGTCTCCAGCCCCACCCCTAGTTTGGAGGCATACAGACCGTAGCGTGCCAGCAACCGATCGTTAATCATGCGGCCTCCCTGCAGGATCAGGCGCGTGTTGCCCCCGAAGTCATACAGTCCCAGATTCAGCAGGTCAGCAGAACTCAGGCGGACGCGCGCCTCCGCGTCCACACGCAGTCGTGCCGGGTTCAACTGCTCCGAGATATTGCCAACAAACTGCGTGGGAGGCAGGCGCAGATCGGGCGCCGGACCCCGCTCCCCGGTCAGGCGCCCCAGCAGATCGTTGATCTTGCGGATGGCCTCCTCCCCCTGTTCGGTGGCCTCCTGCAGGTTCTGCACCGTTTGCCGCAGGTTGTTCTGCAACAGGGGGTCCCCGGTGATCTGATGCAGGTCCGAGGCAATCTGGTTGAAGCGCGCCAGAGTGGTTCGCGCCAGATCCGCGGTCTCCTGCAACGTGTTCTGCAGGCGCGGATCGGTGACCTGTTCGGTCAGCTTCTTGACCACGGTGTTCGCGTCATCCAGCGTGGTGTCCACACGGACCAGAATATTGCTCAGACTGGTGGTGAGCTTCTCCAGCGACTCCTGTCCTTGCGTGATCACTTCCCCCAGCTGCCGGCTCAGATCCTTCGAGGTCACGGCAACCTGCCCGGAAGCCGCTTCAAAATTGGCCAGCGTATTCCTCAGGGAGGAGCGCAGTTCTGGATCCCGGATCAGATCCTCACCGGTGCGGGCCGCACGGTTGGCAGTCTTCAGCAGGCGTTCGGTTTCATCCAGCACCCGGTTGATCTTGTCCGAGGCCACCAGAAAACGTTTGTTCAACTCGTCAAAAGTGGCGTTCAGCTTTTCTGCGGTTTCTGCCAGCTCAGGACTGAGCGCGCGCAAAGGACTTTCCACCGCATCGCCCGGGATCGTCTGCTTCCCGTCCTGCGCAATCAGCAGCGGGCTGGTGCCCGGCACGATCTCCACCTGCGGGTTGGAAATCAGCAGTCCGGAGACGATCCGCGCGCGCGAGTCGGCCGGAATGCCGATCTCCTTGCGAATAGCCAGCAGGACGACCGGGCGAGGAGGGCGTTGCGTGGTGTCCAGACGGACACTGGCGACCTCTCCGATGTTGACGCCCTGCATGCGCACCACACTCTGTCGCTGCAAACCGCTGGTGTTCTCAAAGTCCACCCGCACGATGTAGGTGTTGGGATTGATATGTGCCAGAGAGAGGTACCCTCCGATCCCCAGCACCAGCGCCAGCAGCGCAAACATGCCCACTTTTACGGCTGCCTTGCTATCCATGCGGATGTTCCTTTCTACTTGGCCGCGCCATCCTGCGCGTGTCCCGGTACAGCGAGGAGACTCCTGTCCGGGTGCAGGAACGCCTGCACCGCTGGTTGCGGTGAGGCCTCCAGTTCTGCTGGAGTGCCGAACGCAACGATCTCGCCCCGGTCCAGCATGGCGATCCGGTCCGAGATCCGGAAGATCGACGGGATATGGTGCGATACAACGACAGAGGTAACTCCAAAGCGGCGACGCGTTTCGACGATCAGCGCATCGATGGCATAGGCTGTCACCGGATCCAGGCCGCTCGTCGGTTCGTCGTAAAACAGGGTGGTCGGTTGCATGGCCAGCGCGCGCGCCAGACCAACGCGCTTGCGCATGCCTCCGGAGAGCTCCGACGGGAACAGTCGCTCGATCCCGGGCAGGTGCACGTCCGCCAGCAGTTCCCGAACCAGCGTGTCCAGCTCCCGGCGTGTTACCCCGCGCCGATTGCGCACAACCCCGAACACGATGTTGTCGTAGACATTCAGTGAGTCGAACAGAGCCGCGTACTGAAACACCAGCCCCATTTTCAGGCGCACCCGGTCCAGTTGCATCTCGGACATCCGGGTGATGTCTTCTCCCTCCACCAGGATCTGCCCGGCAGTCGGGCGAAGCAGACCGCACATCAGCTTCAGCAACGTGGTCTTGCCGCTGCCGGATTGCCCCATGATGGAGACGATCTCGCCCCGGGCGATCTCGAGATTGATAGCGTTCAGAATACGCTTGCCCGCGACCTCATATACCAGGTCATGGATCTGGATCTGGGGAACGCTCATGTCCTAACGCCGCCCCTGCAGCAACACCGCGATCACCAGGTCGGCCACCGAGATCAGCATCACACACAGCACCACCGAGCGTGTGGTTGCGTGTCCCACACCGGTAGCGCCCCCACGCGTGCGCAGGCCCTGCTGACAGGCCGTGATCCCGACCAGATACCCGAACACCACCGCCTTGATAAGGCCGTTGATCAAATCATCCGGCCGGGTGTAGGTGAACAGCGACTCCAGAAAGTCCGCGCCACGTACCCCGTTCAGAACCGCAGACACGTACCCGCTGAACAACCCCACGAAATCCCCGAAAAGGGTCAGAGCGGGCAGCATGAGGATGGCGGCCAGCACGCGGGGCAGCACCAGATAGCGGATCGGCGAAACCGCCATGGCCCGCAGGGCATCGACCTGCTCCGTGACAACCATGGTGCCGATCTCTGCGGCAATAGCCGCACCGGAGCGCGCCGCAAAAGCCACACCTCCAAGCACCGGGCCCAGCTCGTTCAGGTAGGCATAACCCAGAGTACCGCCCACGAACATAGTGGCCCCGATGCTGGTCGCAAGTCTGGCTGTGTAGAGCGCGAAGACCGCTCCGGAGGCTGCGGCGATGATCGTCACAATCCATACAGAGTCCACGCCAATGGTTGCCATCTGCCGCACCAGATCCCCCGGGTGCACTCCCTGACGCAGGAACGTGCGCGCCGCGCCCACGGTCAGGAGCACGGCCTCTCCGGTCATTTCCAGGGCCTGTGTGATCGATGGCAGGCCTGCTCTGGCTCGCGGTGGGGGTGGCGGAGACGGCGCATCGGGCGTTCGTTGCAGTGCCTCGTCAGCCATATGTGGCAGTATACTCGCCGGAACCCGGGCCGTCAAGAAGCGCACGGATGTCGCGGCCCCGGGCATATGCGGGATCCCGGTACGGTATGGCACAGGTAGCAACACACAGGAAGCAGCGTCCCGAGCGTCGTAAAATCTGAGTGCAACATCCTGCGTAACTATGTGTGGGTCCCTGCTGTCCTCCTGAGACCGGCACAGAACGCAGAACCTGACATGCCGATGATCCCGCCAACCGTACAGGAGAAACTGGCGACGTTGCCCGGAAAGCCGGGCGTCTATCTGCACAAGGATGCCAGCGGCACCGTGATCTACGTTGGCAAGGCGGTCAACCTGCGCCAGCGTGTGCGCTCCTACTTTCAGAAGAGCGCCAACCTCAGCCCCAAGGTGCGCCGTCTGGTAGCGCAGATCGCCGATCTGGAGTACGTTGTCTGCGAGAGCGAGCTGGAAGCGCTGGTGCTGGAGTGCTCCCTCATCAAGAAATATCAGCCGCATTTCAACGTGCGTCTGCGCGACGATAAGCACTATCCCTACCTCTGTCTCACGACCTCCGAGCCGTTCCCGCGCCTGATGCTGGTCCGGCGGGTACGCGATGATCGGAACCGCTACTTCGGTCCATACACCAGTTCCCGCGCCGTGTACCAGACCATGGAGGTCGTGAATCGGGTCTTCCCCTTGATCGCCTGTGGCAAAAGCTTTGATGGGCGTCCGGTGCAGAAGCCCTGCCTGTACTATCACATGGGACAGTGTCTGGCGCCCTGTGCCGGTCTGGCAAATCGGGAGGAGTACCGCGCCGCCGTGCGCGATGTTATCGACTTTCTGGAGGGCCGACAGGAGGAACTGATCCGGAAGATGCGCCAGCAGATGGAAGAGGCAGCGGAGCAGCTGGAGTTTGAACGTGCGGCCCGCATCCGCGACCGGCTCCGTTCTGTGGAAGAAGTGTTGCAACGGCAACGGGTGATCAGTACGCAGATCATCGATCAGGACGTGATCGCCATGGTTCCGGACGACACCGGTCTCAACGGCGCCTGCGTGCAGATGTTCTACATTCGCGGGGGCAAACTCATCGGGCAGAACCACTACCTGGTGGAGGGCACGGACGAGCAGACGGAAGCGGAGATCATCCGGGAGTTCGTCAAGCAGTACTACCAGTCGGCCAGCTACATTCCGCAGGAGATCCTGCTGCCACATGAGATGGACGAAATCGAGGTGGTACAGGCGTGGTTGCGGCAGAGAAAAGGGCGGAAGGTCGAGATCCGGGTCCCCCGGCGTGGTGAGCGAAAAGACCTGATCGAGATGGCCATGGAAAATGCACGCCACGCACTGGAGCAGATCAAAGCGCAGATGCGAGCGCAGTTGAGCAGCACGGAACGTGCCCTGCAGGAACTGGCAGAGGCCCTCGGGCTGGAGGCACCCCCCCGGCGCATCGAGTGCTTCGATATCTCCAACACGCAGGGCCAGAACCAGGTAGCCTCCATGGTCGTCTGCGAGAACGGGCAGATGAACAAGAAGGAGTACCGCAAATTTCGCATCCGATGTAACGAGGGCAAGCCCGACGACTATGCCGCCATGCAGGAGGTCATCACACGACGCCTGCAGGAGGCCCGGGCGGGCAACCCGAAATTCCATCGCCTGCCCGATCTCCTGATCGTAGACGGAGGCAGGGGACAGGTATCCGCTGCCGTCACCGCCATGCTACAGGTCGGCATGCCGGTGCCAGTAGCAGGACTGGCCAAGCAGTTCGAGTACCTCTTCCGCCCCGAAGCGCCTGAACCCATCATCCTGCCGCGCAATTCGCAGGCGCTCTTCCTGCTCCAGCGGATCCGTGACGAGGCGCACCGCTTCTCCAACGCCTATCAGGCCCGGGTCCGGGCTCGCAGGGCCACGCACTCTCTGCTGGAAGAGATCCCCGGCATTGGACCGAAGCGGCGCAAACAGCTGCAGATCCACTTCGGTGGCCTGGCTCGCATGCGCGAAGCGACCGTGGAAGAACTGGCCGCGGTTCCCGGGATGAACCGCCGGCTCGCCGAGACCGTGTACGATTATCTGCACGCCGCTGGAGAGATCTCCAGCAGTCCCTGATCAGTCTCCCTCTGCGCTCTGCGCTGCCACACTCCCGCGAGTCGATGGCCACTGCCACTCCCTCCGGAGCACTGTGCGATAGAACCATCGCATCAGATCATCCATGTACGTGTGCATGATCGGAATGTCGAACAGGCTCAGCGTTGTGCCCGCCAGCAGGCCGCCGATCACCGTGGTCGCCAGCGGCTGATAGGCATCCAGACCGGTCCGGGGGGCCAGCGCGATCGGCAGCAGAACCACCAGCGTGATCCCGGCGGTCATCAGGATCGGTCGCAGCCGTTGTGGGCAGGCCTGCGCGATCGCCTCATCGCGGGGCAGGCCCTGATCCCGGTAGCGCATGATCATGTCGATCAGCAGCACAGCCGTCGTGATGTCCATGCCGGTCAACACGATGATCCCCAGAATAGAGACCGTGGAGAACGACTGCCCGGCGATCCAGAGCGCGATGAACACCCCGGCCAGCTCCAACGGGAGCGAGGCGATCATCTGAAACGGTTGCAGAAAGCCACGGAACTGTACCACCAGCACCAGATACATCAACATGAGGGCCAGCCACAGGCCGTTCAGCATCCGGGCAAAGGAGCCCATCATCTCCTTCATGTCCCCGCGGATCTCCATGCCATAACCCGGAGGGAAATTGAGAGGCTGGATCCCGAGCTCCTCGTTTCCCCCGTACAGATTGGCCGTCAGATTCATCACAACGTCCATCGAGGGCAGGCTCCCAATGCGATAGTAGCCTGTGATCCCGATCACACGTTTCAGGCCATCGTGCTCGATCGCTGTAGGGGCCAGATCCCGCTCAACCCGTGCCACGGAACTGAGCGGGATCTGTCGGCCATCCGGGGCCGTCACGTACAGGTTCTCCAGGTCGTCCACGGTAGCCCGATCGTCCGGCGCGTAGCGCACCTGAATGGTGTTCTGACGCAGGTGGGGCAGTCGGAAGAACTCGGCCGTCAATCCGCCGGAAAGAGCATAGTACGCCTGCTCCGCGATCTCCGTGGCCGACAGGCCCATCTCCTGCGCCCGTTGCGGATCCACCCGCACGCGATGCTCCGGGAGCCCCAGTGTCCAGGTTACACCGGGCTGGAACAACTCTGGCATCTTCTGAGCGACCCGCAACGCTTCCTGTCCCAGCCGATCCAGCATCTGCAACTCCGGGCCGTAGATATTCACATGGATCGGCGCAGCCGCCGTGGCCATCACGTCCGATCCCATTTCCTTGATCTGCAGGCGCCGGATCCCGGGGATCGTTGTCAGCGCCTCCCGTTGAATGGCATCTATAAGCGTGAAGATGCTGCGCCGACGCGTATCCTTGTCGCTGAAGGTGAGCATCATCACCGCCCCGTTCACCTGCGGCATCTGGTATCCCGTGTAGTAGGGAGTGAAGCTCTCGAACATCGTCTCCGCTCCGATTTCGATGCTTGCCTTCTCCAGCTCCGGATATCGCGCCAGAATCCCCTCAAGGCGGCGTACGGCGCGCTCCGTCTCCTGGAAAGAGGTTCCCGGGGCCATCTCCAGAAAGCCCACAGCCTGCCCTACATCCGCCAGGGGCATCATCTCCGAGCCAATGAAGTAGTAGAAGGTCATCCCGAGAATGAGCGTTGCCAGGATCCGGGTCAGGTTGGTGAAGCGGTTGCGGAGCATCCAGCGAACGGTGCGGGCGTAGCCCGCCTCCAGGCGGTCCAGAAATCGCTGAAACGGGTCCAGGCAGGCGTAAATCCATCGCAATACCGGATGCCGACGTTCCGCCGCTCGCACGTTCTCAGGACGTAGCAGGTGGGCACAGAGCAACGCTGTCAGTGTGAATGAAACGAGCATGGAGGCGATCAGGCCGAACAACAGGGGCCACACCAGCTCTTCAAACATCAGCTGTGTGATCCCACCGGCGAACAGCAACGGGGCCAGCGCAATCACGATCATCAGGGTGGAGGCGATCACAGCCACACGCACCTCGGCAATCCCGTCGATCGTTGCTGTCTTCGGGTCTTTACCCATTCGCAGATGGCGCTCTACTGCATGAATGTCGATAATCGAGTCGTCGACCAGACGGCCAATGCAGAGCAACAGGCCAATCAACGTGCCCGAATTGAAACTCATTCCGAAAGGTACCATCAGCAGTACAGCCAGCGCCAGCGATGTCGGCACAGTGACCATCACGATGAGCGTGCCGCGCCACTCCCCCAGAAAGAGCAGCACGGCTAACGCGGTCAGACCCACGGCGATCGCCAGCTCCTGCCACACGTTCCGGAACAGCACATTCACGAAGTGCGCGTTGTCATACGCTATCTCGAACTGGATCCCCGGATACTCCGCCTCCAGCTGCCGTACCACCTGCATGACGGCCGGGACGGTCGCAGCAGAACTGGCGCCGGGGTTCTGCAGCACCGAGATCGAGATAGACGGGATCACCTCCGCGGCACGTCCCGGCTCGTGCTTCAGGTAGTGATAGGCGCTGCGTCGCTCCCAGTGCGCATCCACCACATCGGCTACGTCCCGCACGTAGATCACGCGAGGGGCACGTCCGGCCTCCGTACTGACCGATACAACCGGGATGTTGTGCACATCCTCCGCGCGCAACGCACGCATGTCCATGCGGACGATTTCTTCCCGTGGCCCGTGGGTCAGGGTGCCGGCAGGGCGCGCTACGTTGTAGCGGTCGATGGCGTCCCGTACCTGTAAGATCGAAAGATTGTGTGCTGCCAGCTTCTCCCGGTCCACCAGCACTTGCATCTGCCGGCGATAACCCCCGAAAGGAACCACCGAGTAGACACCCGGCACGCTCTTGATCCGGTTCACCACGGTGTTGTCCGCCAGTTCGCGCACACGCGCCAGGTCCCATCCCTGTGTGGCATCTCCGCGTAGACTCAACGTGAGCACCGGCAGGTTCAGTGGATCGATGGGCACCACCCAGGAGGGCTTCAAGTTCGCTCCGGTCATGGGCAGGTTCGACTGCGTAACGTTCATCAATGCCTGCACGTCTACCAGCGCGCGCTGCATGTCCGTGCCGTACGGGAACTCCAGGGTCACGATCGAGAAACCGTTCTGCGACGTGGAGCGGATGTAGCGCAGGCCTTTGATGTGCACCATCTGCTGCTCGATCGGGTTGCTCACGTAGAGCTCCATCTCCTGAGCAGAGAGGCCCGGCATCATCGTCACAATCCCGATCATCGGGCTTTCTACATAGGGCGCAAAGCGACGGGGGATTAACCGTGCCATGGCCAGCCACGCCAGAACAACTGCTGCCACGTAGAACGCGATCACCGCATGCGGGTGCTCGATACTCCAGCGATGGATCAGATGAAGCGCATGGTACGCGCGCGGCTTTTCAGTCTCCGGTCCCGGTTGCGGGGGCATCGAGGAGTAAGTGCTCATGGTCGCCCTGCCTTTCGCGTGCGCACCAGTTTCATCTGGCATTTCGGGCAGTCTCCCGGGCTCTGCCGGTTCACTTCCGGGTGCATCGGGCAGGTGTAGACCGCCGGGGAGCCAGAAGGCGGTACGGGACGGCCTGTACGGGAAGAACCTGCGGGAACCTGCGTGCCTGCTGGCGAGGGAAGGGGAGCCGTGCGGTCATGCACGGTGTCGCCGTCGTGCAGGAAATCCTGACCGACAACCACCACTTTCTGTCCTGCGCTCAGGCCGGAGAGCACTTCAATTGTGTCGCCATCGCGCAGCCCGACACGGACAGCAACCTCGCGCACCGTGTACCGATGTGGTTCACCCGACACGGGTTCCGCCACCCATACAGTGGTCCCGGGATGCGTGGAGAGCACCCGGCCGGTAGCCGGAGTACGATGGCGCAGGGCCCGTAGAGGCACGTACAGTGCCTCTGCCTTCTCCTCCAGTGTGACCTCCAGAGTCACGAACTGGCCGGGCAGAAAACGCCGATCGTGGTTGGGCACCACGGCCTCGACAACGCCCGTGCGTGCCACAGGATCGACCGCGGGCGCGATGGAAGTGACATGTGCTTGCACCGGGGGACGTGTGCTGTCGCGCACGAAAACCCGCACCCGGCTTCCTACCCGGATACGGGACAGGTCTGCTTCTGCCACATGTGCCTGCAAGCGGATCGGAGCGATCTGTGCGATCCGCAGCAACGTCTGACCGGGACTGACCAGGGTGCCCGGGCTCACAACACGTTGTGTCACCACGCCCTGTGTCTGCGCCCGGATCTTGCTGTAACCCTGGATGACCCGGGCTTCTGTGAGGGCTGCCCGGGCCTGTACCACGTTCGCACGGGCCTGCGTGAGCTTCTCCCGTGCTGTGACCGCGCCGGCCTGTGCGGCCTGCACGTGGGCCAGGTGCGCCCTGAGTTCCGCCCCGGTTTCCTGCACCCGGGCCTGCGCCGCGCGGACCATTGCTTCTGCCTGCTGCCGCTCGGCCTGTGCCACGCGGATCTGCGCCTGCACCTGCATCTGACGCGCCTCCGCCTGCCGCACCTGTGCTTCTGCGTTGCGTGCTGTGGCCAGCGTACGCTGGTACTCTTCGAGCGTTACTGCGCCTCCGGAAAGCAGCTTCTGCGTGCGTGCAAGTTCCTGTTGCCAGTACTCTCGTCCGGCCTGTGCGGCCTGCAACTGTGCTTCCACCTCGATTGCCTGTGCCTGCCACGCCTCCAGCGTGGCCTGCGCCCGAGCCTGCGACAGGCGAGCCCCCTCCAGCTCCGCCCGGGCTGCCTCCAGAGCAGCCTGCCGCATGCCGGCCTCAGCGTGGGCCTCTGCAGCAACGGCCTGTGCCTGCCGCTGTTCTCCCTGTGCGACCGCTACGCCGCGCTCCGCCACGTGCAGCGCCGCGCGTCGCTCCGCGGTCTGCGGGGCACTGCGAGTGACGTCCAGATGGGCCAGTAACTGCCCTGGACGTACTGCCTCTCCAACGTAAACGTGAACTCCCTTCACAATGCCCTCCACGCGGGCGTTGACTTCCGCTTCCACGTAGCCGACTGCCTGCCCCGCGTAGCGAACCGTTTGTGCGATTCGCCCGCGCCGCACAGGGGCTAGCTCGACCGGGGCTGTGCCATAGGGCGCGGGCAGATCCATGTCCATAGCCTGCGCCTCGATGGGCGTCATCGCACCCTTGCGCCGCCAGTGATGGATCGCGTGTGTCGAGGCGCCCCACATCGCAGCCAGCAGCAGCACGCCTCCGAGAAACGCGCGCGTTCCTGCGGAAACTCCTTTCCCTTGCATGCACTACTCCTTTCCGTGATGTGCCCCACGCTATGGCAGGCCAGCCGCGCGTTGCAGGCGAGCCACTGCAACCGCGTGGTCGTGGAGCGCCCGGGCCACATCCCGGCGCGCCCGTGTCAGGACTGCCAGAGCGTCCAGCTGCTCCACCAGCAGGCCTCGCTGGTTCTCCACACGCAATGCGGCCACGTCGTAGGCGACCTGCGCTGCCCGCAGCGCTTCCTGTGCCGCCCGGTAGTTCTGCGCTGCCGCCTCCACGTCCAGCCAGGCGCGTCGGACCTCTGTCTCCACCTGTAACTGCAATCGGTGCAGGTCCGCTGCGGCGCGTGCCTGCAACGCCTCCGCCCGGTCAATCCCGGCCCGCCTCTCTCCAGCGTCCAGAAGCGGCAGGCTCAGGATCACTCCCACGTTGTAGCCACCCCGCGTGCCCATGCGGTTCGAGAGGAAGCCATCGGCCATTGCCATGCCGTAGACCTGCGGGCTCTGCGCACCTCGTGCAGAGCGCAGCTGGTGCCCGGCTGCTGTCAGGAGCAGGCGTGCCGCCTGCAATTCCGGGCGGTTCTCGGCGGCAGCCTGCAGGTACCCGTTCAGATCCTTTGCAGGGGGAGTAAAGACGAGGGGTTCCGAGAGCGAGAGAGGAACATCGGGGCGCACGCCCATGGCGATCCGCAGGTCCAGCAGCGCTTTCGCCTCCTCGTTACGCGCAGCAGTCAGGTCGCGCTGCGTGGCTGCCTGTTCCGCCTCCACGCGCCGTACGGAAGCTTCCAGCCCTTTACCAGCCTCCCACAACGCCTGCGTAACACGGGCCATGGCGAGCGTGGCCTCTCGCTGCGCCTGCGCCGCGCGCACGTTCTCCGCCTCCCACAGGGCACGGTAGTAGGCCTCACGCACTTGCAGCGCGATCTCGGCCTCCGTCTGCCGTAGGATTGCCATCGCCGCCTGCGCGCGCGCCTGCGTTGCCCGTACCTGCGCGCGCAACCGGTCACCTGTGTAGAGGGGCACCATCAGGGTCAGGTTCTGATCCACGAGGCCCTGTGACGGAGCGACGATCAGACTGCCGGGCATCACGCCGCCGACAGAGTACAGAACCGCCGGCATGTCACCGTAGGTCAGGTACGTGTTGGCAGACACCTGTGGACGTGTCTGACTGCGAGCGAAGCGGATGTCTGCTGCTGCGGCACGCGCCTCCGCGCGGATTGCATGCGCCTGCGGGTTGTCCCGCAGAGCGATCGCTACGGCCTGCTGAACAGAAAGCGCTCCACCCTGCCAGACCTCTGCCGATTGCGTTTGCCCGAGCCCGGCTGAGGCCAGCCCGATACCCAGCACAATACATACCCTGCGCACTGTAGAACCTCACTTTCCACCGGAAACTCCGGGAAGCACGGAGCGCAGGGCCATCCGACGTTGCTCCGGGCGTAGGGTCTCCAGGCCGCGCTCCCACCAGAAAGCGCGTCGCCGGTCATAAGCCTGCGACAGGCGCGAATAGTCGCGCAGGCCGGCCATCATGGCTGGCAGTGCAACGCCGCTACGTGCGCGCTCCCCCTGCAGGAGGTGCCCGGTATCCCGGATCGCTTGCTCCAGATGCTGCTGCCATTCGGTGCGCTCCTGCTGCCATCGCCGATCCAGCTCGCGCAGGAGGGTCTGTTGCTCCGGACGCAAACCGAGCCGCCCTGCTTCGGCCAGCAACATGCTGACCTCCGGTTTGTGCAGGGGCGGAGGGGAAGTAGTTACAACCGGGCTCAGCGGGGCTCTGTGCGCGCGCCCCGTGGCGTAGGAATCAGGACGCAGATGCGGCCAGAGGCCTCCAGTGACAGAACAGAAGGCCAGCACGATCCATGTGAATGGGGTAACGAGGATACGGCTCCATCTTCCCCATGCCGGTCGTGGCGAGATGAGCCGATGCACGGTCTCGGACATGTTCTCAACTCCTGGAATAGAACAGGCCGGGTACCTGAATTGCCTGCAAGAAGCAACGCGAGACACGCTCCTGCGGGCCTTCTACATGCAGCACGATCACCTGCAGAAGGGCTTGCAGAGAGCGCCTCTTTTCAGGTCCGGGAATGTGTGACGATGCGTGTCGTTCTGTGACAGGCAGGGTAATGCCACGGCACAACGATCATGCGCGGGATACCTGCAGGGGCACACAGAACCCGACAGAGTTACACGCAGGAGACAGGAGGAGAACGGCCAGTGCAGGATGTGAGGAAACGTCCGGGGAAGAGAACTTCCTGTGTCCGGAAGAAGAGGGGAAGGAAGGTGCGGAGAGCAGGTGCTTCCGGAACCAGCAGCAGGGGAAGGGCGAGTTCGGAAGCGGACAGCGAGACCCGATCCACGCGCAATGCGTCCATCGGGGTCGGCACAGTCAGCACGCAGGATGCTGTGGTGCAACCCGTTGCTTCGTGCCCTACAGCGCGAGCCTCCGGCGCATCATGCGTGCAATGCCCGCACGAGAGCTCGAGAGTACCTGTCTCGATACGCCCCGTGAGCGCCGGATGCGGCATCGAGCATCGGGGCGGGCAGGGTGTGCCATCCGGGCACTCCCACTGGAAGTGGGGCGACAGGGCGCCTGCCAGAAAGGCGAGCGTCAGCAGAAGAGCTGCCAGCCTGCGATATCCGGATTGAAGCGAACGCAACGTGAGCATGGTCACAGCAGTTGCTACGAGCGGTTTCCTGCAACGCAGTATACCCGATCCACGCCGGCGCGCGCAGGAAGCTATCGAATCGTGGATGGCCGGGCTCGTTGCCGTACCGCACTGGCCAGCCGGGTGTAATAGGGCTTGAAACCGTAGCGGCGCATCTCCCGGTACGCCTGCGCGTAGGTCCAGCCCTCTTCCGCCACGCGCCAGATCCCGATCATGCATCCGGTCCGATCCGCACCGTGCTGGCAGTGCACAAACACCGGGGATGTTCGTGCCTGCCGCAATGTGGCGATCAACGTGTCCACCTGTTTCTGCGTGGGGGGATCACTGCCCATCGGCAGGTTCATCCACCGGAAACCCAGCTTCTCCGCAAGCACCTTCTCGCGCTGTACCTGCTTCGGAGAGATGCGCAGGTCCACGATTGTGCGAATGCCCATCGCGCGCAACCGGCGCAGGCCGGCCTCCGTGGGTGCAGCTCCCCGGTAGATGCCCGGTGACACCGGATGGAAGTTCGGCAGGTCTGAAGCTCGTGCGGTTGCAGAGCACAGAAGGCATAGCACACAGAGAACCACACACGTTGCAGGGACCAGTCGCACGGAACAGCTCCTTGCTGCGCCGGAAACCAGCGCGCTTAACATCCTCTTAAACAGGGCCCGGGTATAGTGTTTCCACCAGAACGTGCTGCAGGAGGGAAACGACCTGTGAGAACCGGTTTGCTGGTTCTGTTTCTGGCGGCGCTCCTGCCCGCCCATGCCGGCGCTCCGGAAGCGCCCACACCCATTGTCATTGCGCATCGAGGTGCCAGCGGGCTACGACCGGAACACACTCTGGCCGCCTACGAACTCGCCATCGCGCAGGGTGCCGATTACCTTGAACCCGATCTGGTCATGACTCGTGACGGCGTGCTGATCGCCCGGCATGAAAACGAGATCTCCACGACTACAGACGTCGCGTCCCGACCGGAGTTCGCCGCGCGCAGGACCACGAAGACGATCGATGGCAAAAAGGTTACCGGCTGGTTCACCGAAGATTTTACCCTCGCGGAATTGAAAACCCTCCGCGTCCGGGAGCGACTGCCACAGTTGCGTCGCGACAGCGCTACCTACGACGGACAGTTCACCATCCCCACCCTGGAAGAGATCCTGCAACTGTTGCGGCGCAGGCAGAAGGAGACCGGGCGTGTCACTGGTCTGTACCCGGAGACGAAGCACCCCTCCTACTTCCGCCAGATCGGATTACCCATGGAAGAGAAACTGGCGGCGCTGCTGCACCGGTACGGCTATCGCGGGAGGAACGCCCCGGTCTTCATCCAATCTTTCGAGGTTGCCAACCTCAAGCGCCTGCGCCAGATCACCGATCTCCCGCTGGTGCAGCTGCTGGACGAGCGGGGTCAGCCCTACGACTTCCAGGTCGCGGGCGACTCCCGCACCTATGCTGATCTCGCCACACCACAGGGGCTGGCGCAGATTGCCACCTACGCGCAGGGTATCGGACCGGCCAAAGGGCTTATCCTGCCTCGCGATCCCACCGGCAGATGGAAAGCGCCCACAACCCTGGTGACGGACGCGCATGCGGCGGGCCTCAAAGTGCACCCGTGGACGTTTCGCGACGAGAAGATGTTCCTCCCTGCTGACTGTCCCGACGCGGTCGCCGAGATCCGACGCTTCCTGCAACTGGGAGTCGACGGTGTGTTCACCGACTTCCCGGCCACTGCGGTTCGAGCACGCAATTCCCTGCAGAAGATGCCATAATAATGCCGTACCGGCTGTCACGATAACTCCTGCGCCCCCTGCAACACGGCAGCCAGAAAGAGCGTTCCAGGTTGCCCATGCGATCGGGATGCATTGTTGCTGCCAACAGCAGGTGGCCTTCTACCGCGATTACTACCGGGTGCTCCGCCTCTCCCGGTTCCGTAGCGTCTTCTTCCGGCGGTATCCGGTGGCTATCGCGCAATGAAGACAGCGATCACAGGATCATCGATCCGGATGGTACTGACCGACCGATGACGCGCGCGTTGTCCGGCAGGAAGGCCCGCGCTTCCTGGCGATGCCTCCTGCAGAACCACCGGACATCTGGCTCACCATGGACCATGACGCCACGCAGGACGGCGTCCATGGCATCTACCGGAGAATGCAGCAGGACTTCTGGAACGCGGGTGCTGCTGGCAAGCGGTCCGGGTTGCGCACCGGGGCCGCCGGCAAAGACTCGCACAGTGTCCCCCTGATTGCTGCTGGTAACAGGCCTTTCCATGGGCAGAATCCGCCCGGGCTGCTGGACGCCGCCTTCAATCATGTGACGCTTGCCGTGCCCGGGAAACTGCTGCGCCCTGTGCACGACAGGGCGACAACTCCTGTGGGCGCGCACCACACTCGCGCTCACGATCATCCTGCGTAACACGTCGCCAACCTTCTGGAAAGGTCTACAGGGCAACCCCCGGGGCGGTAACGGTGCGCACCATCTGCACTGCGTGGCACTGCAGGCCCGGATCGGGGAATGCGTCTACACCGCGCCGGTCGCCGGGGATGTTCTGCCCGGCGCAGGTGCCACGATCACGTTCCATGTGAAGGCTCCGACCGCCGGGACTCCAGAATGGTTCCTCCTGCGCCCCGTTATGCACAATCGGGCCCGCTTCGGGGATGCCTTTCGTTTGCGCATCGAAGCGCAATGAAACCGGAGCACATGCGTGGCACAGTAGAGGGGATCGAAGATGTCAACCACACGACGGATTTTTCAGATCATCAACCCCGGTCACTTCCGGTGGCCCTGTGTGCTCTTCCTGCCTGCGCTCCTCGCGTTTGGCATGGCACGTCAGAACCCGTCGCCGTGGCAGGCGTGGGTCTCGCCCGCCGGCAGTGTGCGCCTGCGCTACGCCGGTCGGGACATGGGGGCTCTGGAGCCCGGATTATTTGAGGTTCCCTGGCGCGGGGCGTCTCTGGCTCCCGCGAAACCCGGTCAGGAGGCGACTGCCGGCACCCCCCTGCGGGGGCAGATCCGCGCGCCGGGTGGTGCGCTGGTCCAGACCGAGGTACGAGCCACTGCAGTCAGGGACGGAGTGCAACTGGCCTATCGTCTCACCCCGCAGGAACCCGTCGCCCTCAATAGCCTGCATGTCAGTCTGAGCCTGCCGGTCCGTCTGGTTACTGGCGCTGTGTTCGTGATCGATGGAGAGCGAGTACCCGTACCGGATCAATGGGCGCAGGTGCATCTCCGATCCATGCCGGCCCGCGCGCTCGATCTGACTCTGGCCGATGGCGCGCAGTTGCAATGGCGCTTCCCGGAGCCCACGCCGGTGCTCCTGCAGGATGACCGGCAGTGGGGACCGACCATCACCGTGCGCATTGGCCCGCAGATGGATGGGAAGGACCTGTGGCCCGCAGGGCGAGCACTGCAGGTTGCGTTCACGCTCACGGCGCGTGGAGGAATACAGATGCAGATGGATGGCCCGGTGACCATTACGCCGGGCCCGGAATGGGTGCCGCTGGACACGCGCCTGGATGTCGTGCCCGGTTCCGCCATCGACTTCAGCAATCTGACGCCCTGGCATGCGCCAGCCGGCCGGCTCGGGCGCGTCGTCGTGAACACGCGGGGGCAGCTCGCGTTCGCGGAACGCCCGCAGGAGCCCGTACGCTTCTACGGCGTCAATCTCTCCTTCGGGGCGCAGTATCTCACACACCCTCAGGCCGACCGCTTCGCGCAACGTCTGCGCCGGCAGGGCTACAACGCGGTGCGATTGCATCATTACGAGGGCCTGTTGATCGATCGCTCGCAGGATGGTGTGCGCCTCCGGTCCGACGCTCTGGACCAGCTGGACTACCTGTTTGCCGCCTTCAAAAAGCAGGGCATCTACGTTACCACCGACCTGTTCGTCTCCCGGCCTGTGCCCGCAGGAGCGATCTGGGATGGCGCTACCGGTGAGATCGAGATGGACGCTTTCAAGATGGCTGTTCCGGTCAACGAGCGCGCCTTCGCCAACTTCAAAGCGTTTGCCCGGGCCCTGCTGGACCATCGCAACCCCTACACCGGAATGCGGTGGGCCGAAGACCCGGCCCTCGCGTGGATCAGCCTGATCAACGAGGGCAATCCCGGCAATTTCCGTCACCTGCTGCAGGGGAACCTCCGGGCGGACTACGTGCGCGCGTGGAACGCGTTCCTGACCACACGGTACCCCACCCGCGACGCCTGCGCCCGCGCTCTGGGCGGACTGCCGGACGGGCAGGATCCGAAACGGGGCAACGTGCCCCTGCCGGAAACCGAGAACACCCCCGCGTGGACGGTCTTCAACGTATTCCTCGCGGAAAATCAACGCGAGTTCTTCCGCCGTACGCGCCAGTTCCTGCGTGAGGAGCTGGGGTGTCGTGCCCTGTTGACCAATCTGAACGCATGGACCAACCCGTTGCCCCTGCATGCGGTACGCACAGAGATGGACTACGTGGACGATCACTTCTACGTGGATCATCCGGAGTTTCTTGAACAACCGTGGCGTCTGCCATCACGATGCCCCAATGTGAGCCCGGTGGCGCAGGGCAGTCCCGGTGGGATTGGCAACGCTTTCCACCGTCTGTTCGACCGACCCTTTGCCATCAGCGAGTTCAACTACTCCGGGCCCGGCCGCTTCCGTGGGGTTGGAGGGATCCTCACGGGCGCGCTGGGCGCCCTGCAGGACTGGGCGATGATCTGGCGTTACTCCTACAGCCACAACCAGGAGAGCCTCTTCGCCCCGGCGCCGGCCGGCTACTTCGATCTGGTCTCGGACCCGCTCGGCATGGCCTCGGACCGTGCCAGCCTCTGCCTGTTCCGGCGAGGCGATATGCAACCGGCCCGCCACGCCATCGCCATCGCCATGACTCCGCAGCAAGTGCTGGGGCCAGCAGCACCCGTGCGCCGGGTCACTCCGGACTGGAGTGTGCTGGCGCTCGTCACCCGGGTGGGCACTCTGATCACTGAGAAGCCCGGGCAGGTACAGGGGGTGGATATCCTGTTGCCCCTGCAGCATACGGGAGCATGGGGGGATGGGGCGTTGAAGCTCGATCCCTACGGCGACAGCGCAGGGCCACAGTTACTGGCGGAGATGCGGCGGCGCGGATGGTTGAAGCCCGACAACTCGACCGATTTGAAGACCGGTCGGTTCCAGAGCGAAACGGCAGAGCTAACGCTGGATGCCCCGACAGATACTTTCGTTCTGGACACACCCCGTACCGCAGGGGGCTACGCTCCGGCGGGGAGGACCCTGCAGACCCGTGCCGTCACCGTGCAGGTGCAGGACGTCGACGCTACCGTCTGGGTTTCCAGTGTGGATGGTCAGCCGATTGCCCGGAGCCGGCGCCTGCTCATCACCCATCTGACTGACCTGCAGAACAGCGGAGCCCGCTTCGCCGACCGCGCGCGGCAGGTGCTGCTGGAATGGGGAGGACTACCTCACCTGGTGCTACGCGGGCGTGCCACTGTGACCGTGCGCGTGGCCCGGCCCGATAGGGCCCGGGTCTGGGCGCTGGCTACCGACGGCGCACGCCTTCACACGGTGCCCGCGCAGGTGCGCAACGGGGCACTGGTAGTTGCACTGGATGTTCGGCAGCGGGGAAAGGCCTGTTTGCTCTACGAGATCGAAGTGCCATCCTGATACGCCGTGCCTGCTCTGTTGCTGCGCCCGACCTGCTCCGCAGGCACGACCCGCGGAAGGAGCAGAGGGCAGCGATCGCGGGGCCCGGAATGGCAGCAACGTTGCGTGGGTGCAGGTTCTCCGGGCCCCGGAACCCTGTCAGGAGGACGATGCCTGCCCGGGCCCCTCAAGCATCTGCAGGAACTCTTCCTCGGTAAGCACGGGAACGCCGAGTTGCCGGGCTTTCTCCAGTTTGCTCCCCGCTTTCTCACCTGCTACCACGCAGAACGTTTTCTTGCTGACGCTGCCTGTGGCTCGACCTCCGTGCTGCAGCACCAGCGCTTCGGCCTCTTCGCGAGTGAAGCGCTGGAGCGTGCCTGTGAAGACAACAGTCTTGCCGGAGAGGGGGCCAGCTGTTCCTGCTGCCTGCCCGGGCGTTTCCAGCGCATTCTGCATGCGCACGCCCGCGGCCGCCAGACGCTCCAGCATCTGACGGTGCCGGGGCGATGCAAAGTAGGCCACAATGCTCTCGGCGGTCGCCTCTCCTACATCGGGCACCAGCGCAAGCTCCTCCACTGTGGCCCGGGACAGGCGTTCCATACTGCCAAAATGCGCGGCCAGCGCCTCCGCGCCACGCTCCCCCACATGCCGGATGCCCAGCGCAAAGATCAATCGGCTCAACGGGCGGGTTTTGCTCTCCTCGATATTCTGCAGGATCTTTTCAGCGAGCCGGTCACCCATCCGCTCTAAGGGCAGCATCTGCTCCTTGCGCAGGGCGTAGAGATCTGCCGGGTCACGCACCAGTCCGACCTGCACCAGCTGCTCCAGATGTCGCTGGCCCAGGCCTTCGATGTTCATCGCCCGGCGGCTCACGAAATGTTCCAGACGTGCCAGCACCTGACGCGGACAATCCGCGTTGGGGCATCGCGTCACTGCTTCCCCTTCCGGGCGCACCACCGGGGTATTGCAGGCCGGGCACCGGGAGGGCATCTGGAAGGGCACTTCGGCGCCGGTGCGCGCTTCGGTGACCACTTCGACCACTTCCGGGATCACCTCACCGGCGCGCTGGATCACCACGGTATCCCCGATCCGCACGTCTTTGCGCGCAATCTCGCCCGCATTGTGCAGGGTAGCGCGGGATACAACCACCCCGCCAACGGCCACCGGGGTCAGGATGGCCACCGGGGTCAGCGCGCCGGTGCGCCCGACGTCTACCACGATATCCTCCACGCGGGTGCGCACCTGCATGGCAGGATACTTGTAGGCGATCGCCCATCGCGGCGAGCGGCTCACCGCCCCCAGGGCACGTTGCAACGCGAACGAATTGACCTTGACCACCACACCATCGATGTCGTAGGGCAGGGTGTTCTTACGATCCGCCCACTCATCGCAGAAGGCGATGACCTCCTGCAGGTTGGCACAGACCCGTACGTTCGGGTTGGTAGGGAAGCCCCACGCGGCATAGGTAGCCAGCAACTCGCTCTGGCTCTCGAACTGGCAGTCTTCACACGCGCCTACCGCGTAGAAAAAGGCCTCCAGTCGGCGGCTGGCGGTCACCTTCGGATCTTTCTGGCGTAGCGAGCCGGCGGCCGCGTTACGCGGGTTCGCGAACGTTCGCTCTCCCTTCTCCTCCATTTCGGCGTTGATCCGGGCGAACTCGCTGTGTGTCATGTACACCTCGCCCCGCACCTCGATCAATGGCGGCACGGTGTGCTGTGCTGGAGTGATCAGAGGCAGTGTCATGCTGGGAGACGGGGATGGGGCTGCGGGCAGGATCCGTGTGGGGATGGATCGGATAGTGCGCAGGTTGAGCAGTACATCCTCGCCGATCTCTCCGTCACCCCGGGTTGCTCCCTGCACCAGCTGGCCCTGTTCGTAGGTGAGGGAGACCGAGAGCCCATCGATCTTCAGCTCGCAGATGTATTCGATCGGCTGCCGGACGCTCGCTCCAAGGGCACGTCGGATGCGCTCCTCCCATGCGCGCAACTCATCAGCCCCGAAAGCGTTATCCAGAGAGAGCATGGGGACCCGATGGCGCACCGGGGCAAACGTTGTGAGGAAGGGAGAGCCGACGCGCTGGGTCGGCGAGTCGGGAGTTTGCAGTTCGGGGTAGGCCTCTTCCAGAGCGCGCAGTTCGCGCATCATGGCGTCATAGGCCGCGTCAGAGATCTCGGGCGCGTCCAGCACATAGTAGAGATAGTTGGCGTGGTTGATCCGGGCCCGGAGGGCCTCCACGCGTTCCCGAACGGCGGGATCCGGGCCTGTGGAGGAGGGCGAAGTGTCCATCAGGTCAATACTCTTCTGCAAGGCTTCGGGGTTCTGTTCTGTTGAGCGCGCCATGTTTCCTACCTCCTGATGCGTGCGTTTCCTGCGGGGTACTCTACTCTGAAGTATACTGCGACAGCCTCCGGATCAGTGGAAACGCTGGATGCAGGGCGTCCTCGAGAGAGGGCTCCCGATCTGTATCCTGCGCTCTGCGGGGGGCGCATGCGCCTCACGGCAGGATTCGGGGCGAACAGAGGAGAAACCGACTGCGTACTGTATGCCATGGATCACATTCTTCTAACACGTGCTGGAACGCGATGATGAAGCCATCGCGCCGTTTCTGTCGGCGCTTTCTGTTGCTGATCCCCCTGTGTGGCATGGTAGTTGCTGGCCGGGCCGCCCGACAGGGTGCGCCGCCCTCCGAGCGTCCCCCGGCTCCCGCGCAACGTCTCACAGAAAACCCGTCTGCCGGGGGGTGGCAGTGGATCTGGGCAACGGACGGCTGGCGTGCGCCAGAAACCGTGTTCTTCCGGCATCGCTTTCCGGTAGCGCGTCGCCCGATTGCTGCAAAGCTGCTGATAGTGGCGGACGATATCTTCGTGGCCTATCTCAATGGGCGCGCGCAACCGGTAGCGCAGGGCAACGACTGGACCACAGTGCAGGAGATAGACGTTACCGGGCATCTGCAAGCGGGAGACAATCTGTTTGCCGTGGAGGTGCGCAACACGGATGGGCCCGGTGGCTTGCTATACAAATTTGTGCTGACCCTGCCGGGGGGGCGGACGCAGGTAGTTGCATCTGGCAAGGGAGTGCGCCATACCCGGCGTGCGCCTCCGGCATGGTGGACAGCTGGCTTCGATGATCGGCAGTGGCCTGCCGCCAGAGAATACGCGCCCGGTAACGGAGGGCTCTGGGGGCCATTGCGTGGCGCGCCCATGCCGGACCCTTCCCGTATCGTGCGCCTGTGGGACATCCGGGCCGGGGGGGCGCCGGCCCAGAACCCGTATGCGCGCCCCCGTCGCGTGGGTGAACGGATGCTGCTGAGCGCTAACGTGGGCAGTCGCTCTGAGATGGACATTCTGGCCAGCGCCGGTTTCACGCTGTTTCAGACGGACTCGGACCATCTTTCGACGCCACTCACGGCTCCCGGGCAGTGGGACTGGGCAGTACCGCAGGCTGCACGGAAATTCGTGCGCGAACTGGGGCTGGACTGGTGCTACTTCCCGCACTGCGCATTTCCACCCGAGTGGTACCGGGAGTCGGTACCGTTTACGCGGTTGCAGTGTCTGGAGCACAACCAGCCCGTGCAGGCCTTTTCCATCTGGGATCCCTCCTGGCCGGACTTCATCGAACAGCATTACGCGGCGCTGGCGCGCGCATTTGGCACGGACATACCGGCCCTTTACGTGGGGATCCATGGCGATTATGGCGAGGCGGGCCTGATGCAGGGAGGGCGTACGGCAGTGCCCGGTCAGAAGGAGGACTGGGAGCGCCGCTTCGGGGACCTGCACAATCATCCGGGGTGGTGGTGCGCTGACCCGCTAGCCCGGGCCAGCTTCCGCGACGCCATGCTGCAGAAGTATGGGGGGCTGGCGCAGTTGAACGCAGCATGGAAGCGGTCGTTCGCCTCACCGGATGAGATCACGTACCCGCAACGACCGCGCGCCGAAGCACGGCAGGAGTGGTTGGACTTCGTTACCTGGTATCACCAGTCGGTGGGCAGGGCAATCGAGATGAATCTACGCGCGGCACGCAGATACTTCCCGGCCTCTCTGCTGATGGTGCCGGCAGGCTTTGTGGACGAGGACCCGCGCGGGGGCAACGACAACAGCCTGATTGTGCGGATTGCCGCGCAATACAACGCTGCGGTGCGCTCCACGCACAGCCGGTTCCGCCCGTTTGCCGAGAACGCTGCCACGATGTTCGGGCGCATCGGAAGCGCATGCCGCTTCTACAACGTGCCCTTCTGGGTGGAGCCTCCGGGCAACCTCACGCCGGAACAGCAGGTGGAGCGCCTGTTCGAGGCGCTCTCGCAGGGCGCGGTGGGGCTGTTCGACTGGGCCGGGAGCGCGATCGCGTGCCGGGAGGTGTACTACCGGTACGGACGGTGGCTCCGGGTGGAGCGACCGGTGGTGGATGTGGCCATGTTCTACCCGGCGGAAGCGCAGAAGCTGCGTCCGAACCAGGGGTATGCGCCTCTCTTTGCACAGGCCTGCGCCTACCTGCGAGATATCGCCAACTTCGATATTGTGGACGACCGGATGATCGAGGACGGTTGCCTCGCACGCTATCGCATCCTGGCTCTCTGGGAGGGAACGATGGCCTCGGCCTCCACACTGGAGAAGATCCGGGAGTGGGTCAACGCAGGAGGGGTGCTGATTGCGTACGACTTCGGGAAGGTGCAGTCCTTCGATGGGAGCACGCAATGGTTCACCGAGATGTTCGGTTATGCTAACGAGTTGCGTCCGGCACAGGTAACGGAGCGTTACGTGGGGGCGATCCCCGCGCAGTACCGGATCCCGGTGGCCGCACCGGAGGTTGCGGACTTTCTGGGTGGGGACTGGCTGGACACAGAGGTGGAGGATGGTGTGGCGCGCCGGTGGGCTGGCGCGAACGTGACGGTGCGCCTGCCAGTCTACCCGGAACGGAAGTATGTCCTGCTGATCCGTGCCACGGTGCCACCGGAGGCAGCAGGCCTGACGCGCCGGGTGCTATTCAACGGGTATGAGCTGGGCGTGCTCTCGGCAACAGGGGATGTGACCTACCGCATGCTGGTTCCAGAAGAGGCCGTGGCAAAAGGGCCCCTTGCAACCCTGACCATCCAATCGCAGACGTTTCCACGGCCCGGTTCTGGAGGAGAGGAACGAACACCCCAGCGGGTCGGGGTGCTGGTGCATTCGGTGCAGCTATCCGAAGTGACGGTACGTGAGGACGCGGTGGCGCCCCTGCTGAAAGGCTCTCTGCGGCGCGAGCTGGATTTGCGCCGGTTGTATGGTGCTACTGGCGACTCGTGGACGCGCCGCTATGGCAATGGCCTGACTGTGTTCTTCCCGGCGACGCGTCAGCTGCTCAAAGGGTATATCGAGGTGCTTCGGAGAGCGATCTACAACCTGGACGCCTTCGAGCCCGGCCGGCGAAGCGCCCTGCCGGTGGATAACGCCAACGACGGGGTGTATGCCACTCTGTGTACCGATAAGATCCTGCTGTACAACTCCCGGGATACACCGGTGCAGAAGACAATTTCTATTCCGCCAGAGGCGTTTGCCGCATGGCGGAATGAGGTGGCAACTCCGGTGGAAACAACCTGGAAGGTGGAAATCGAGCCGCAGGGCATGGCGGTGATATCGTTCACGCCGCAGCCACAGGAGTTGTTGTTTGAGTGTGAGAAGTT
This sequence comes from Chthonomonadaceae bacterium, assembly GCA_025054835.1. GTDB lineage: Bacteria > Armatimonadota > Chthonomonadetes > Chthonomonadales > Chthonomonadaceae > JANWZQ01. Next base: position 9,742 of record JANWZQ010000052.1, on the reverse strand, counting down.
TGTGGACCTCGGGGCAACGAAGCCCGCAGTAGATCCGGCGTGCAGTCCGGGCAAGGGCGCCTCAAGCGTGCGTCTCTCCGGGGGAGCCGCGATCACAACACGCTTCGCTGTGGAGGTACCGGGTAACTATGCGCTTTACGTGCGCGCCGTGCGCAACGGGATCCCGGAGCCAGTGACCGTGTTGCTGGATGGCAGGCCGGTGACGGCAGTGAACGCGAAAGCAGGGGACACCCTGCTGGTGAACGTGGTACCGCTGTCCCGCGGAACGCACACGCTGACGCTACGTGCCCGGCCCAATCGGGATGTGCGGGCCGACTTTGTGCTGTTAACGAACGACATGACGATTGCTGGCTATCGGTTTGGTGTGCGCACCGCTCCGGTGGAGTAGGCTGGCGAGGGCAGGAATGGATGACCCGGGGCCGATACGGGCGATACTGTGGCGTGCCAGCGTGGATGCCGACTTCCGGGGACGTCTGATACGGGATCCGGGGTGTACCCTGGCGGAGGAGGGGTTCGTGCTCTCTGACGTGCAGATGGCTGTGCTGCGTACCCATCTGGAGGAGTGGCGTGGTCTGGAAGATCGCGTCGCGTACGAACGCATTGTGGCGCTGGCACGTAACATCGGGATGTAAGGATGCTCTCTGAAGTGCCTGAGGAAGAGTGATCGGGAGGTCAGCAGGAGAGCACGATCATGAGGAGGAGAGGAGGGATGGTTGTGCTGGAGTTCGGTCGCTGGACATTACTGGTCTATCCGTTTCTCATGCTTCTCGGAGGGATCCTGGGTTATGCCAGCAAGCGCAGTGTGCCATCACTGATTGCCGGGGTGGGCAGTGCTATTGTATTGCTGGCTACCTATGCGCTGACCCGGTCGCAGCCCCGGACAGGTCTGTGGATCGGTGCTGTGGTGGGAGCAATGATGTTCGTGAGCCTCTGGATGCGCTACCAGAAGAGCGGCACGTTTTACCCGGCTGGCCTGTTCGGGGTGGTGAGTGTGGTAGCCGTGCTGATCTTCCTGGTTGCTGCCCTCCAGCGTGAGGGGTGATCTCCTGTGCAAAAGCTCACTCGCAGCAGTGCTTTTGCACAGTTTGGAGCGGGCATTCTGTGTGTGCATCGTGCACAGGCTCGTATTTTTACGAGGTGCGCGCTGGCCCCATGAGATAGCGACTGAAAAAGTTGCGAGCCTATTTGTCTCTCGCGGGAACCAATGGCATGCATTTTGCAATATTGATGAAGCGAGGAGAGCGTGAATATCGCAACCCCTTGGTAGTGCCGTGCTGCTGAGTCTGGCATACACGATCGGAGGTTCCGGACTCCGATCAGCCTCAACTCCGCCTATCGGTACTTCAGATCTGTGAGCGGTCGGGATGGTTGATCATCCCGGCTGCTCATTTTGGTTTATGGCGAGTGCACAGCAAAACCCGTATCTCTGCGGGCGCAGCCTGACGAACTTTTTCTGGAACAATGCGGGTGGACGTTGTATGCAAATCTGGATTGCAGTAGAAACGGCGTCCATGAGTTCCGCTAATCGCGCCGATTGGGGAGAGCGGTCGGGGCGTTGACATAGAGGCAACAGAGGGCACACGAAGAGGGCGGACCGCCATGGAGTTTCGTTGTGCCTGCGGCGGGGGGAGAAGGAGCGTGCCTGTGGCGCGTCCCCGCACTTTTAGAGGTAGGAGGCCTGCGCCCGTACGGGCGCAGGCCTCTCTGTCATGCAGTTCAGAGCGTGCAGAGAATGCGGGCAATGTCGGCTGCTGCGTTGGGGCGAGCCACTTTCAACGCTGCGTCGCGCATGGCCGCGAGGCGCGGCGGATCCTGCAGCAGCGCCTGCACCGTGGAGGGCAATTCATCCCGGTGGTGTACTGCGAGGCCCGCGCCAACGTCCTGCAGAAAGCGTGCATTGCCTTCTTCCTGCCCGGGGATCAGGACAGGCATGTAGATGATAAAGGGACACCCGGTGGCCAGACACTCGGACATGGTGAGGCCCCCCGGTTTGCCGACAAGCAGGTCACTGGCGCGCATGAGAGCGGCCATTTCTGCTTGCGGCACGTGCCCGCGCAGGGCGAGCCGCACGGGTGTGCCGGCAGTCAACTGTGTCTGCCGCCGGCACATGCGGTGGTACAGTCCCTCGTTACGACCACAGACCACAACGACCTGTGCTGGAAGGCGCATGCGCAGCAGGGCGCGTGTGGCTTCCTCAACCGGGCCGGCGCCGATCCCACCGGCAGTAAACAGAACCGTGGGGAGCTCCGGGTGCAGACCCAGCTGTTCGCGCGCTTCTCGCGGGTTCTGCTTCTGGCCGAAGACCGGGTTGATCGGAATGCCAGTCACCGAAATGTGCCCGGCAGTATCCGGTTTGCGTTGCAGCAGGATGGTGCGTGTCCACTCATCGGGCACGAAGTAGTGATGCGGATTACCGCGCAACCACATGCGATGGGGGTAGAGGTCGGTTACAACAACGCCGACGCGGAACGAGGGATTGCGCCGGTGAATGTGGGCCAGCCGGGGCAGGGGCAGGGAGTGGGTACAGACGATCCAGTCGGGACGATGTGCCTGGATAAGCTCGTTGATGCGTGCGACGAAAAGAAAGTCGAGCATGGTCTGGAAGCGGTAATTGAAGCGCGGTCTGTCGGAAGTACGGTAGAGGTGTCCCCAGAGGTCCGGCTTGTGCAGGACGAGGACTTCATAGCCGTCGCGGAACCAGGCACGGAAGCTGGCCGGGCAGTAGTCCAGCGTATCGACGAGGGGAGCCTCGATGCCTTGCTGTGCGAGCGCGACCTGTAGCGCCCGCGCGGCGCTGTTGTGACCGTTGCCTGTGGAGGCGCTCACCAGCATGACCCTGGGGAGCGCGGTCCGGGTTGTGGACTGCATGGTGTGATCCTCCCCTTGATGACCGATGTTTATTTTCAGGTTGTGCGGATCCGTCGTCTGTTCAGGATGCGGGCAATACGTACTCGATGGTAGCGTTGCAGCAGAGTCGAGTAGAGATTGCCCCAGATGAGTGGAGTCAGCGTCACCATCCCTGTAGGTGTAGCATCACGCCAGAACAGGATGGCGTAGGGAACCAGAGACAGCAGGCCAATAACGTGCGTCACTTCGGAGATACGTGTTTCCTCCAGAAACTGTTCGATGTGTGCGGGGGTTGCACCCTCGATGTAACGGATTTTTCGTTTGGGCTGTTCCGCTTCCGGGTTCAGGGCCGTGAGTTGCTTGAGCCAGACGACGAAGAGACGGAAACGCTCCGTGCCCAGCGCCTGATAGAGCTTCTCCGACTCGAGGCAGAGAGGTTGGAAATACCATCGGTGCATCCATGCCGGGAAGGCGGAATGCGGCGACGCTTCGGGGCTGGACGCATCCCATGTGCTCTGTGAGTGCTGATGCGTGAGCCATGCGAGCGCGAGTGCACGCTTGTAGCGTTCCAGAACAATGCAGAGCGCGTGCACGCCAATCCATGCGGTGGCGTAGAGGGTGATAACCGTCTGGCCCTGCAGGATCAGGTAGGCCACCAGTGGCAGATAGAAGATACAGTAGATCAGGTTGACGATCTCATAGTAGCCGGAGTCGATGTACAGCTTCTTGACTTGCCGGAGGTTAAGAGGAGATTGTGTCCGGAGGTCCGGGGTAGTGGCCGGGGGCAGCACCGGATCTCCAAAGAGCGTGGCCACCCGGCAGTAGAGGGACCGGAGTCTCATGTGCTCATAGAGCCGGCCATTGTGCTCTATTCCCCGGAGGCGCGTGTAACGCTCCACAAGAGGTTCCAGCGTTTCCGTGGCGCGCTCCAGCCATCCGGTCTCTTCGGAGGAGACGCTACGAGAAGCTAAGGGCATGCCTGTCTCCAAGTCCAGAGAGTGAGAGTGCCTCCTCGCGCAGTTGCTGTTGCAATTCGGTCCACCGGATCAACTCCAGTTTGCCATCGATATGTTCCACGATGGCCGTGCAGTTCTCCACCCAGTCGCCCGTGTTCAGATAGAGCCCGCCGTACTCATGGCGTTCAATCCGGGGACGGTGAATGTGCCCGCAGACGACGCCGTCGTAGCCCTGATTCCATGCATCAACCACGATGCGCTCTTCGTAGCTGGTGACGTACTGGATAGCGTGTTTGAACTTTTTCTTGACGCGCGCGCTGAAGTCGGAGGGGCCCAGTCCGCGTTGCGCGCGATACTGCGTGATCCATTCTGTGAGGACGGTGAGGCATTCATAGAGCCAGGTCGCCACCCAGGCAATGGGGCGCAAGGACGTAACAGATCGGTCAAACAGATCCCCGTGGACGATGAGCAGCTTCTTCCCATCGGCAGTGAAGTGGGAGAAGGAATGATCAATGGCGATATTACCCAGCTCCGAGCCATTGAGACGCCGGACCAGAGCGTCGTGGTTGCCGGGAGTGTAGCGCACCTGACAGCCGTACTTGGACTTGCCGAGGATCGTACGGACGACATTGGTATGCTTCTGCCGCCACTTCCCCCGCTTGATGGCGACCCACATATCGATCACGTCACCCACAAGGTAGAGGTATTCACACTCCACGCTGTGCAGGAACGCCTGAAGTTGCTCCGTTTTACATCCGGCGGACCCGAGATGCAGATCCGAGATGAAGACGGAGCGGTAAATGCGCTTGCCGTGGTTCATGGCCTGCTCCTTCTGCCTGCAGGTGTGCTTCGCACAGGCCTTGCGTAGGAGGCACAGGACGTGTGGATACGTTGCGTCCGCACTATTATAGACGATTTTCTCCCTGAGGCGCGTGTTGCTTCTCTATACGGGGAGACGGGGGTGGTTGGGTTCGCAGGTTGCTACATGGCTCGGAACATCCAGAGTATGCCTGAGGGTATAATGGGCACCAGCAGGAGCAACAGGGGCGAGTATGGTTCAAGACTACATCCCTGCAGGGTAATGTAGCCGACTGGTTCTTCCATGGGGTTGTACAATCGGGGGAGCGGAGCATGCGACCCAGCTTCAACATCGGGATTGAGGAAGAGTATCAGACGATTGACCCGGAAACGCGGGACCTGCGTTCCCACATCGACACCGAGATCATTCAAAAGGGCAAGATGCTGCTCTACGAATCGGTCAAAGCAGAAATGCACCAGTCGGTTGTGGAGGTAGGGACCGGGGTGTGCGAGGATATCAAGCATGCCAAGCGGGAGCTAACGGCGTTACGACAGCAGTTGATCCGTCTGGCAGCGGATAACGGCCTGAAGGTAGCTGCGGCGGGCACGCACCCGTTTGCCGACTGGCGGACACAGGGGATCTATCCGGACGCGCGCTACGATACGATTGTGGAGGATCTGCAGGTGGTGGCGCGCGAAAACCTCATCTTCGGGCTGCACGTGCATATCGGGATCAAGGACCGGGAGGAAGCGATCCAGATCATGAACACGGCCCGCTACTTCCTGCCGCACTTGCTGGCGCTTTCGACCAATTCCCCGTTCTGGCTCGGCATGAATACAGGCCTCAAGTCGTACCGGAGCAAGGTGTTCGATAAGTTCCCGCGCACCAATATTCCGGACATGTTCTCCAGCTGGAACGAGTACGAGTCGTTTGTTAATCTGCTGGTGCGGACCAACTGTATCGACAATGCCAAGAAGATCTGGTGGGACATCCGGCCGCATCCGTTCTACCCGACGCTGGAGTTTCGTATCTGCGATGTGCCCATGCGTGTGGATGAGACGATTGCCATCGTGGCCCTGATGCAGGCAACGGTGGCCAAGATCTACAAGCTGCATCGTATGAACCAGGACTTCCGGCGGTACAGTCGCGCTCTGATCATGGAGAACAAGTGGCGTGCGGCGCGCTACGGGATCGAGGGGAAGCTGATCGATTTCGGCAAGCAGCAGGAGGTACCTGAGCGCGAACTGCTACTGGAGTATCTGGAGTTCGTGGACGATGTGGTAGACGAACTGGGGAGCCGGGAGGAGGTGAATTACGTACGCCAGATCCTGCAGATGGGTACCGGCGCTGACCGACAATTGAACGTTTACCGGGAAACCGGGGATTTAAAGAAAGTCGTGGACTATATCATCGAGGAGACCCGACGCCTGCCAGAGACAGACGCGGGTGAGAGTGACGCACAATCATGAACTTGCTGGAACAGAGCCGAAGACGTTTGCTGGAGCTGCCTGTGGACCCGGAGCTTCTGCCGGGAGCTGCGAACGCGGTACGGGTGTGCCTGCGCGTGCACCCCGAGGAGAAGGTGACCCTGATCACGGATCAGGCCTGTCTGGAGATCGCTGCTGCGCTGGCGGTGGAGCTGGACCGGGTCGGCGCGCCATTTCATCCGTTCATCCTGGAGGACTATGCGCCCCGCCCGCTTGCGGACATGCCCCGGCCGGTTCTGGAGGACCTGGAGAGCAGTCAGGTAAGCATCTTTGCGGTGCGGGCACAGGAAAATGAGTTGCGCACGCGCATGCAGATGACCGAGGTCGTGAACCGGCGGCGGATCCGGCATGCGCACATGGTGAACATCGAGCGGCAGATCATGCTGGAGGGCATGCGCGCCGACTATCTGGCCGTGGATGCCCTGAGCGTGCGCGTGTTCGATGTGGTGACCCGGGCCCGGCAGATCCGTGCACGCACCCCGGCAGGGACCGATATCACTGCAACTCTGACGCCGGAATACCGGTGGTTGAAAACGAGCGGGATCATCAGCGCGCAAAAGTGGGGTAACCTGCCCGGTGGAGAGGTGTTCACAACTCCCCTGGAGGTGAACGGCGTTTTTGTAGTAGATGGCGTGGTGGGAGACTACCTGTGCGCCAGATACGGAAGCCTGCGTGAGACGCCGTTGACGATCACCGTGGAGGGTAATCGCCTGAAGTCGGTGGAGTGCGCGAACAAGGAATTGGAAGCGGAGTTCTGGAAGTACACACATACGGATGAGAACAGTGACCGTGTTGGAGAGTTCGCCATAGGCACCAACATCGGATTGCGCGGGGTGATCGGCAACATCCTGCAGGATGAGAAGGTGCCCGGGATCCATGTGGCGTTCGGGAATCCCTACGGGGCACATACCGGGGCACCATGGGACTCCTCCACGCATATCGATGTGGTCGGGCTCCATTTCGATATCTGGGCCGATGACCTGCAAATCATGCGCGACGGGCAGTTTCTGATTTAGAGGTACCGGGTTCAGGAGCACCGGCGTGCATTCCTGAGCATGTATCCCGGAGGGCAGGTACAGAAAGGAAGGAGAACGGAAATATGCCGCGTCTGAAGCGGTCGGGATTCACGTTGATTGAGTTACTTGTAGTGATCGCGATCATCGCTATTCTGGCAGCGATCCTGTTCCCGGTGTTCGCGCAGGCCCGGGAGAAAGCCCGGCAGACAGGATGTATATCCAACGCGCGTCAGCTGGCAACAGCGCTCTACATGTACTGCCAGGACTACGACGAGTATATCGTTCCAGCATCCCTGCGCCCCCCGGATGGGAGCACGCCGCGGATCTGGTCGGAGATCGTGCAATCATACGTGCGCAACGAGGGTATCTTCCTCTGCCCGAGCGCAACGCCGCGGCAGTACCCGGCCAGCTGGGCAACCCGGAACTTCGGGACTCTGGGCTACAATGAGACGACCGCGGTAGATCAACGGATCAATCCCCCCAATCCAGAAGGATTGCCGGAAGCGTTGCACATCGCCATGATTGACGAGCCAGCACGCGGGGTACTGATGGCGGACACACCGGGAGGGCCACTGGCCAGCAAGTACCGGGGATACGTGTTCAATCCAGCCAACGGCCCGGTGAACCCGATCGATCTGCGTCTGTCCACCCCACTGGTAGCGGACCGTGATCTGGTGGCTGAGCTGGGCGCGACACGAAGTCCCAACCAGCTGAAACCGGTCTTCTGTCGGCATTTTGCCACGGGCAACGGGCAGGGAACCGCCAGTCTGGTTTTCGCGGATGGCCATGCGAAGAGTTATTCGGCCAATTTCATCAACGCACAGGATCGGGGCGCCAATCTGATCTGGCGGTTCCGCGAGCTCCCCTGATGTTCTGTCCTCGCTTCTAATGACGCGGCGCTACAACCGGGGTAGAAGCGGGGGGCGATGTGCAGGTATTATTGTGCGTAGCTGTACTGTAGAGAGGGGCGCATGCACGGAAGTCACGCGGCCCCTCCCATTTCGTGTGGAAAGGACAGGGTGAACATGAGGCTTGCACTGATTGCGTTGCTGGTGGCGCTGGCTTCGGGCACAGTGGCCCAGCCACAGGGAATGGGCGCGGCACCGTTTGCCGGGGGCAAGCGGATGACCACCGAGGAGGCGCTCAAGGAGGTCACCAGACTGGATAAGAGCTTTGTTCCGATGGAGAAAGCCTTTCAGGCAGAGGAAGCAAAACTCAAGAAAAGCCCGAAGGATCCGAAGGTGCGCAAGTCCTATGTGGAAGCTGCGTACCGGTACGGTCATGCCGTGATGATGGCACGGGGGGGCAAGTTGCCGCCTTCAGTGATGTATCGCGCTGCGCTGGCTCTGTATCGCAAGGCGCTGGCAGTGGACCCGAAGCACCAGCCGAGCCTGAACGACAAGAAAATGATCGAGGATATCTACCGCAGCATGGGAATGCCTGTTCCCAACTAAGGAGTGTCACATGTCAGGTTGGCGTGTGCGTGGATGGGCTGGCCTGGTTGCCCTTCTGGCTGTAGCGAGCAGAGTGGTCGGTGCGCAGGGAGAAGCAGCAGAAGGGCCGGCAGCCGGCGACGGCCGGGATGTCCCGGTGAAAGTAACGGTCAGTACCGACAAGAAGGTGTACCGTCCCGGTGAGGTAATTCGGATCACGTTGAACGCAAAGAACACGCAGCCTGCGAGCGTGACATTGCGCTTTGCCAGCGGCCAGATGTTCGATCTGGAGATCCGGCGTGGCAAGGACCGGAACGGAGAACGGGTCTGGCAGTGGGCAGAGGGACGCATGTTCACCATGGCGTTGCGCTCGCGGGTGCTGGCACCCGGTCAGGCTCTGACGTTTGTGGAAAACTATGGTAGCCGGGAGATGGAGCGCTCCAGCCCGGTGCCGGTTCCGCGACTGACGCCGGGAACGTACACCGTGGTAGGGATCCTGACAACCATGGGGAGGACACCCAAGCCGTTCGGCACGGCAACTTTCGTGGTTCGTTGAGCGTCTCCTGCAGGGAGCAGGACTCATCGGGGCTTGCGGGCCAGCACACCGACGTGACGGTAAATGAACGCGGGGAGGCTGTTGACGATGGGCGGGGTCTGCTTGCCTTTGTCCCGACGGATCCGGTTGTGGAGGCGTGTGCCCAGAGCGAAAAGCAGGCCAAGCGGAAGCAGAAGGTGGTAGCTGGGCTTGCCACCAAAAAGAACTTTTTCAATGCGAAACCCGGCGCGTTCCATGTGAAACAGCAGGGTGGTGATCCGGACAGGCTCGCGATTGACCAGAAACAGACCGGCCTTATCCTCCCCGTGGTACTGGTAGTGCGGATACCACCGGTAGGTGCCGTTGATCAGAAAACGCAGTCGCGACTCCATGGTCAGAATATTCTCAATGGTGATCCCGAAAGCACCGCCCGGAGCAAGAACGCGGTAGAACTCGCGTATGATCGCGGCCGGGTTCTCCAGATGCGCGAGACCTCCGACGTGCAGTACCACATCGAAAGACTCGGGTTGAAAGGGTAGAGGCGCGTCCAGGTCCGCACAGAGGAAGGGATACTGCGGGAACTGCCAGAGGTCCCGGACCAGATCCGCTCCTACGACCTGAAATCCGCGTTCGGCAAGCTGTGCCGCAAGGTAACCCCCTCCGGACGGG
>JANWZQ010000158.1 GCA_025054835.1 Chthonomonadaceae bacterium | reverse complement strand
TGCACCAGAATATCGTTGACACAGTGGTTTACCAGATCACGACCGATGGTGTCGTGCTGATTCAGAGCAATGGCCACTTTCAGTTTCGTGCCGACGCCATCGATGCTGGAGACCAGCACAGGATGACGATACTGGTGGATGCCTGCAAGCGAGAACATGCCACCGAAGCTGCCAACGTCGGTCAGAACAGCCGGAGTGAATGTGCTGCGCACGTACTCGCGCATGCGCAGCACGGCCTCGTTGGCCGCATCGATATCGACCCCCGCATCGCGGTAGGTAATGCGTTCATCGGACATCAAGCACCTTCTATCTGGTTCTGCCGGAAGTGGATACCCGTACTGACCTGCCCCTCGAAACGACCCACGATCCGATTGTCGCGCGTCACAGTGCCGGTGACACAGCCATCGGGTGCGATGTTGATCCGACCGACGTTGGTCGCGTTATCGCGCAACGTGACGGCCCCGAACAGACGGGAACGGCCGGTCACAAGGAAATCGGCAGCCTCGAACTCGGTCTCTATCTGGGCGGTGTACCCTTCGGCGAGAGTAATTTGCACAACATCTGTGATGGGGCGAACAGGTGAAAGACCGGACATGCGCAATGACCCCACAGTGCGCGTGCCGCGTACCTCGCCAACATCCGGGATCTGCACTGCGTAGGTGTACTTCAGATCCGGCGTCGTTGCCTCGGTTAGCACGGTAGCGGTGACCTGCGTGTAGGGGTGCGTGTGCGTCCTGCTGTAGCCGACAGGGTCTTCCGACTTGCCGGAGACACCGAGCGCTTCTGTGGCACGATACGCGACATGGATCAGGTACGAGGCGCAGGCCGCAAGGGCTTTCTCAGGTGTGTCGCTCAAGTGGTGACGACCTTCTAGCAGAGGCGTTGTGTCCAGCAACGCATCGGCAAGGCGTTCTCCCGGGTTGATCCTGCGTGCTACAAAATAGCGGGATGCGATCAACCCGCCTACCGCGGCGCCAGCCAGCAGGGCAATTCTCGCTACACTGCCTCTCAATGGAGCATATGTCTCGAACACCGGAATTCCTCCTCTACATGGCGATAGGCCTCTGATGGATGCTCTGCTCGTTAGACGCAGCAGAACCAGCGGAGGCTTCGCGGGGATCGTGATCCGGCACGTACGCATTATACCCGAACCACTCTGTTCCCGCACGGGACGTGTGTCGGGCCCGGTGCGTGGCAGGACTGTGTTCCTGCAGAGAAGAACAGGGCCGAAAAGCTGGGAGAGAAATGATGAGAAGCTTCACGGGGGAGTCATTGCGGACCATTGCGTTTCCGCTCGGAGGAATCGGTACAGGAACGGTGGCGCTCGGAGGGAGGGGCAACCTGCAGGACTGGGAGATATTCAACCGTCCCGGCAAGGGAAAGGTACTTCCTTACACTTTCTTCTGTATCTATGCCGGGCGCGAGGGAGAGCCGGGGATCGCCCGGGTGCTGGAACGGCGCATTCTGCCACCCTATCAGGCCGGGTTCGGCCTGCCAACCGCACAGGCATCCGGGCTCCCGCGACTGCACGAGGTGGTGTTCCGGGGCGAGTACCCGTTTGCCTGGCTGGATTTTCAGGACGCTCGCCTGCCCCTGCAGGTACAGCTGGAAGCCTGCAACCCGCTGATCCCTCTGGATGCGGAGGCCTCCGGGCTTCCGGCAGCGCTCTTCCGCTGGACCCTGACCCATACCGGCGACAGGCCCGTGCAGGCTACCGTAGCCTTCAACCTGCTCAATCCGGTGGGCTACGATGGAGTGGCTCCGTTAAACAATCGCCATCACATGCTTTTTGGTTCCAATCTCAATCAGTGGCGGGAGGAAGCAGGGTTGCGAGGTATCTTCATGTCAAGCTTGAAGTACCCGGCGGACTCCCCACTGACGGGAACTGTGGCGATCAGCACGACCTGGCCGGACATCACCCTGAAGTTGCGCTGGGAGCGCGCTGGATGGTGGGACGATCTGCAGAACTTCTGGGATGACCTGACACAGCATCACGGGATGCTGTCCGGGCCAGCAGAGCCAGAACCTTCACCGGACGGGCAAACCGATGTTGGCACGCTCGGGTTGCGTGTGCGTCTGGAGCCGGGGCAGTCCGCGACGCTGCCTTTTTATCTGACATGGCACTTCCCCAATCTCACCAACACGTGGAATCGGGAGAATGCTGTACGCGGGCGCGTGCTTGGCAACTGGTACGCAACGCGGTGGCAGGACGCGTGGGATGTGGCACGCTACCTGGTCGCAAATCACGCGCGTCTGGATCGGGACACGCGCGCCTACCACAGGGCGCTCTACCACGCAACGCTTCCTGCCGAGGTGATCGACGCTGTGGGGGCTGGGGTGTCGATCCTCCGCACGCCTACTGTTCTGCGCACTGCAGATGGGCGCATGAACGCCTTCGAGGGATGTGGAGAGTCGGACGGGTGTTGTCCCATGAACTGCACGCATGTCTGGAACTATGCGCAGACAGCCGCGTTTCTCTTCCCGGAACTGGAACGCTCCGCACGACTAACCGACCTGCAGCATAATACCCGGCCGAGTGGAGAAATGGCCTTCCGGACATTGCTGCCCCTGATCGGAGAGCTGTGGGCGTTCAAACCAGCGGCAGACGGGCAGATGGGCACAATCCTGAGAGCATATCGAGAGTGGTTGCAGTCCGGGGACCTGCAGTTCCTCCAGAGCGTGTGGCCCGGGATCCGGAATGCGCTGGAGTTTGCCTGGCGCCCCGGAGGATGGGACGCGGACTGCGATGGCGTGCTGGAGGGAGAGCAGCACAACACGTACGACATCGAGTTCTACGGGCCCAATACCCTGACGGGGACACTCTATCTGGGTGCCCTGCGTGCCGCTGAAGAGATGGCGCAGGTGCTCGGTGAGGTAGAGCGCGCCAATCGATACCGGGAGGTCTTCGAGAGTGGTCGTCAGAAATACGTGCAGCTACTCTGGAACGGGGAGTACTTCCGGCAGATTATTCAACCTCCGCGCGCGCCGGATACGCGCAGTGTAGCCAGCAGCGCGACACATCCGGCCTCGGTACAACCCGGGGAGGCAGCACCACGTTACCAGTATGGAGAGGGATGCCTGTCGGATCAGTTGCTGGGTGCGTGGCTGGCCCGTGTTGTGGGGCTGGAGGATCTGCTGCCTGCAGAGCACGTTCGTTCCACACTGGCGGCAATTTTCCGTTACAACTGGCGGCCGGATCTCACAGAACATGCGTCCGTGCAACGTGTATACGCTGTGAACGACGAGCCCGGATTGCTGCTGTGCACATGGCCCCGGGGAGGGCGACCATCCTATCCATTTCCCTACGCGGATGAGGTCTGGACAGGCATCGAGTATCAGGTGGCGGCGCACTGCCTGTACGCGGGACTGATCGAAGAAGGGCTGGCCATCGTGCGTGGCGTGCGCTCGCGATACGATGGTGCGAAGCGTAATCCATGGGACGAGTGTGAGTGCGGACACCACTACGCGCGTGCACTGTCTTCGTGGAGCTTGCTGCTCGCGCTCTCCGGGTATCACTATGCGGCGCATCAGCAGCATCTGGCGTTCGCGCCGGTAATCCATGCGGAGTCGTTCCGATGCTTCTTCTCTGCGGGAACCGCGTGGGGGGTGTTTGCGCAGATCCGGGAACCTGACGCTTACGCGGCCAGCGTTACTGTTCTGTGGGGAGAACTCTCGTTGCGATCTCTGGCGCTGCCCTTGCCAGAAGGGGGCTCCTGTGAAATCATGGTGAACGGCCAGTCCCGGACTGCTATCAGGGGGCATACCGGAAGTCTTGTCCTCGATCCGGCGGTTACCCTGTCGACCGATCAGGCCTTGCAGGTCTTCTGGCGTTCTGCTGCCTGAGGTCCGGAGTGGCAACAGATCTGGCAGCATGTTTCTCTACAAGGAGCGCAGAAACAACCATGAGGAAATTATCTGCAGGGGCACGTTTTCGTAGCCTGCTGGCGAAGGACATCGTTGTGATGCCCGGGGTATTCAACGCGATCACTGCGCAACTGGCAGAGCAGGCTGGGTTCGACGCGCTCTACCTGAGTGGTGCAGGAGTCACAAACAGTCTGACCGGATTTCCGGATATTGCTCTGCTCACCCTGACAGAGATGGCACAACAGGCACGGTACGTAACACAGGCGACTTCCTTGCCGGTAATTGCCGATGCAGATACCGGATACGGGGAGGCATTGAACGTTGCGCGCACCGTTCGGGAGATGGAGCTTGCCGGGCTCGCGGGTATCCATCTGGAAGATCAGGTAGCACCCAAGCGTTGCGGGCATCTGGAAGGTAAGCAGGTGATCCCTGCAGAGGAGATGGTAAAGAAAGTGCGTGCGGCGGTGCGCGCACGCAACGATCCCGACTTCCTGGTGATCGCACGCACCGACGCGCGCGCTGTGAATGGTCTGGAGGACGCGATCACGCGCGCGCTCTATTATCTGGAAGCGGGTGCCGATGCTATCTTCCCGGAAGCGCTTCGCGCTCCGGAGGAGTTCGAGGAGTTTGCACGCCGTGTCCCGGCACCGCTTCTGGCCAACATGACCGAGTTCGGTCAGACCCCCTACCTTTCCGCACAGGATTTCGCCCGCATGGGATACGCCATGGTGATCTTTCCCATGACAGCCTTTCGCGTGATGATGAAGGCAGCCGAAGAGGCCTACGCGGAGTTGAAGCGAGCCGGAACGCAAACCGCTCTGTTGCACCGCATGCAGACCCGACAGGAGCTCTACACGTTGCTGCGTTATGCAGAATATGAGCGGTTGGATCAGGAAGCTGCCGGACATTGAGCCTCGTGAGAGCACGGAACGCTCGCGCAATCGAGAGCAGAGCAGTGTCTTCCCGGTAACGCAGCTTTCCGCGAAGCAGGAAGCAGTGCTCGTTAGAGCGATCGTTGGCCGCGTCTTTGCTATTGTCGCAGGAGCGTTGATCGCCAGAAACTGGGTGCCGGCCATGGAAGCTCCCGTGTCGATGTGGCAGGGTTGTGCGTGCAGGATGCCGTACCGTGTTGCCCGGGTTTTTCTCGGTGCACTCGAGAGTGTCGGGACACCGGCAGAGAGGCGGGTACAATGGGGGCAATAGTGCGGCGCTCGCAGGAGATCGGTAGGGGGAGAGGTAGATCCAGACGTGGATTACGCAATAGAGACGCACGGGTTGAGCAAACGCTATCGCCAGTTCGATGCGGTGAGTGGTCTGAACCTGCGTGTTCCCCCGGGGATCATCTTCGGGTTCCTCGGGCCCAATGGAGCGGGAAAAACTACCAGCATCATGATGATGCTGGGGAACGTGCGCCCGACTTCTGGCTATGGCTTCTTGCTCGGTCATCCCTTCGGACACATTCCAACCCGTCGGCGCGTGGGGTTTTTGCCCGAGAAGTTTCAGTTTCACGATTTCCTGACGGCGACGGAGTTCCTGCAACTGCATGGCAAGCTGGCTGGAATGGACGCCATGACGCGGAACCGCCGTATCCCAGAAGTGCTGGAGCGCGTTGGCCTTGCCGACCGGGCTCACTCACGGATACGTGAGTTCTCCAAGGGGATGCAGCAACGTGTCGGGTTGGCGCAGGCCATTCTGCATGATCCGGACCTGATCATTCTGGATGAGCCTACTTCTGCGCTCGATCCCATCGGCCGCCGACAGGTGCGGGACATTGTCATGCAACTGCGGAGTGAGGGGAAGACGATCCTGCTGAATTCCCACCTGCTCTCGGAAATTGAAATGACCTGCGATCAGGTAGCCATCATCAAGAAGGGGCGGATTGCCGTGCAGGGTACCCTCGAGGAGTTACTGGCGCTTACTTCCACAGTGGAGATAGAGGTGCGTGGGATGAACGACGCAGCTCTGCAGGCCATCCGGCAGATCGCAGTGAGACTTCAGTGGAAGCAAACGCCCATAACGCGCTTCACAGCGCACGTTCGAAATGAGCGTGATATTCCCGAACTGGCCCGGGCTCTGGTGCAGAACGGCGTGGATCTGATCGCGCTTACCCCCCGGCGCGAGACACTGGAGGAGTTGTTCGTGCGCATCGTGGAGATGTCCTGACCGGGGGGAGCGTTGATACGGAAGCGCAGCAGCCTACAGATGGACGTAGCGTGCAGGAGCGATACCCGCCGGTTGATGACATCGCTTGTGACGCTGGCGGCTTTTGCCGAGCTCGCGTATGTAATTGTCAACATATCCGCAATGCCAGTGTACGTCAGGGCCATTGCGCTGGATGCCCGCTGGATTGGTGTGATGACGACAGCATACCTGCTCATGGAGGGGGTGTTCAGGTCGCCATTCGGTGTGCTCGGAGACCGCATCGGGCGGAAGGCATTGATCGTAACCGGTCCGGCGCTCTCTACGCTCACCGCGCTTCTCACACCGAGCGTCACGAACCCTTTCGTTCTGCTGTTCCTGCGCGTGCTGGATGGACTGGGGGCCGCTGCGTTGTGGCCTGCTGCGTTCAGCCTGATCGGCGATCATATTCCTCTGGAGCGTCGTGGCGCGGCCATGAGCCAGTTCAATCTTGCGTACCTGTTTGGTCTGGCGCTCGGTCCAGCTATTGGCGGTCTGATCAACGATGCGGCACACTACGTGATGCATGTTCCGCTGGCTGCATCGAAGCAGGCTTCGTTCTATGCCGCTGCGTGTCTCTTCGCGGCCACTACCGGGATCGCTCTGTTCGCTCTGCCCGGCTCGCAGAAAGCCGGAGTGGAACGAGACAGTTCAGGAACAGGCGTGAGGGACCACTCCGAAGCCCGCGCTTTCCGCTTGATGTTGCAACGCATGCCCGCGACGCTCCTGCTGGCATTTCTCGTCTTCTTCGGTGTAGGGCTCGTGATGGCTTACATGAAGATATTTGTGCTGGAGACGTTTCGCCTCACCGAGAGCGCGTTCGGTCTGCTCATGATGGGACCTGCCATCGTGATCGGTGCGCTCTCGATGGTCATTGGTCGGATGACAGATCGGTTCGGCAAAGCACGGACGGTACGCGTCGGCCTGACACTGTGCGCATGCGCCTACTGGGCGTTATTGCTGGTGCCGCAGATCTGGTCCCTGGTGGTGTTCGGCTCCCTGATCGGCCTGGGGTTTGTTGCGGCGTTTCCCGCGTGGATGGCTCTGGTCAGCGAAGCGAGTGAGCCGCGACTGCGCGGGGCTGCAGTAGGAGCCGTGGGTACTGCACAGGGGATAGGGGCGTTGCTGGGGGCCAGCCTGAGTGCGTTGCTGTACAGAATACCAGCAACAGAAATCGGGCCGATCCCTGTTCCGGCACATGGCGTGCCGTTTGTGGCCTGCGGAGTCGTACTGATCTGTGCGGCCATACTGGCACAGTTCGCAATTCGGGAGCCAGGGGCTCGTATGTGATATGCCCTGTATGGCTCTTCAACGGGTTTCTGCTATAAGGATCCGTGTGATGGCCGGGAGCCGCTCTCGCGCAAAGCCCGGTCCGGTTTCCCGGATGGCGACCGCTGTATGGGCCAGAAAGGAGCAGAAAGCGCGACGTGGGTCCAGATCCTGTACGATCGGCGAAGGGGACATGTATCGATGCAGGGTGGACCGGAACAGTTGACAAACCGGTGTGGTATCTGTCCACAGGGACCGATAGCGTTCTTCTGCGGGAACGATACGGTCCGGTGGAAACAGATAGGCATAGGTAAACAGCATAAACAGGTCACGCAACGGGCTGTCAGGTGCGGAGCGTTCCCAGTCAACCACGCCGATCCCATCCGGGCGGTAGAGCAGATTGTTGGGATGCATGTCGTTATGGCTGTACACCTGAGGCACCGGCTGGCTCTGGAGAGGAGTAAGGTAGCTCTGAAGCGCGCGGATGTCTTCCGTGGGCAACAGCGCATGCCGTTCGAAGTATTTCAGTGTGCCTGCTATCGAGGGAAGAAAGGGCGCTTTCTCCCCGGTTGCGGTAGAGGTATGGAGCTTCCAGAGCCATGTGCAGACCGGCTCCAGCAGGTGCACCAGGCGCTGTTCGTCCGATTCGGTGTCCGCCAGAGCGATCTCGATTGCCAGCGGGCTGCCCTCCAGACAGGTTTCAACCGTAAACGGAATGCCCTGAAACGCGTCCCGAACAACAGGGCGGGGAATGGTCCCCTCCAGCACGGGAACGCGTGACAGGGCCTGCAGGGCAGCGTAGTTAGCATCCAGCCCCTGTCGCTGTTCCGGGTGTCGGGCTACGCGCAGGGCGTACAGGGGGTGACTGGCATTGGGGGGGAAGACCAGTGATACCAGAGCCCCGCCTTCCAGTGTTGAGGTGTTGAGCTTGATAACAGAAAGCGGTTGGTCCGACGACAGTTCGGGGATCAGGCCACGCCGTCGGATGTACCGCAGTATGGCCAGGCTCATTTTCCGGCACCGGCAACAAGCAGGTAGGAGTCGCAGATCTGCCGGATGGCTCTCCCGCTGAGGTGCAGAGGGAGATAGTTGATCATGGCTTCGATCAGGTGCCGCAACCGCTTGCGGCGGATGTACGAGAGGTGACGTCTGACAAAGTAGACGATTGCCTGATCGTTGTCACCGGGAAGGATGAAACGCGGCTCGCGGTAGCTCGGATAGGCGATGTAGATCTCCGGTGGAGTGAACCCGGCCGAAGCGAGCAGACTTCTATACCCCTGATGCGAGTAGGTATAGGTGCGGTAGGGGCGTCCCTGCCGGAGTCGGGTCATCAGACTGGCGATCGGACGGGGCAGGATACTGGTGTAACGCAGGCTGCTGTGATCGCGCACGCCCATAAAGTAACGATACGAATAGCGGTTCTCAATGCCAACGTACAGGACTCCGTCCGGTCTCAGAACGCGCCGGATTTCGCGCAGGCACCGGCGCTGTGCTTCCTCGGCCGACACGTCCTGTGATGCGGACCCGACGTACTCCAGCACGCCATTCAGCAGGACCACGCCAAACGTGTTGTCTGGAAACGGGAGGCGGGCGTCGTCCAGAGGATCGATCCGCACGGCGCGCAGGTTGTTCACCCCGGATTGCCGGGCGCGCATACGGATGAAGCGCAGATTGTACGGGTTGGTATCCGCTACTGTGATGGTGCAGCAACTCGGGGCGAGGGCACAGGCTACAGCGCCCCACCCGCTTCCGAGGTCCAGAACGTGTGTCTCGGGAGTGATTGGCAGAATCGCGCGGAAGTCCGCCCGGTAAGGATCCAGGGCATACTGGATCAGGTAGGGGTCTTTGAACAATCCCGCGATTTTTTCAATTCCGTACCGGTAGCCGTAAGCTTCGGAGATCTCCAGCAGGACTTCCATTTGCTCCGGGCTCAGCTGGTTCCAGTAATGGTCGCGCGTGGAGAAGTCAGGTATCTCATGCTGAGTCCGGAACTCCCGGTTACAGGCGACACAGTGCAGTGCTTGCAGCGGCGCGTGACATAGAGGACAAACATACAGATCATTCATCGTGCAGCTCATTGAGACATTGTGGTAGGGTCGGGCCGCATTGCCCGGCTCTCCTCACAAACTTAGACGGACATACCCGGCATCGGCAACAACCCGTCTCCTGCGCAGTCATACAAGGAAAACCCCCTCTTCCCGAACCGGGGGAAGAGGGGGTGGACAGTGACCGAACCTCATTGTTCGGACGATCTGCGTGGGGCACTCTCGTCCGGCAATGCGGACAGGAGAAGCAGCAGAAAGTACAGCGTCCATCCAACCACCGGTTGCATCTAACGCCTCCTTTCTGCCGATTTGTTCCACGCAGCAGAGGAAAAGGAGGCCTGTGAAATTACGGTAAACCGGGGTAAAGTATACGGCGAGGCGTATCAGCGAACGCGATCGAAACAACATGAACACCGTCACCTGTCCACCCGATATTCCAGCGTTTTCTTCTGTATGCATTCTGGGGCTGAACATCCACAGTGTGGACATGACCGCAGCTCTGGAAGCCATCGACTATTTTGTGCGACGAGGAACGCCGCATCATGTCATTACAGCGGATGCTTCCATGCTGGTGATGGCACAGGATGATCCGGACCTCCGTCGGATCATCCAGAATGCAGCACTGGTAACGCCCGACAGTGCGGGAGTTCTCTGGGCAGCCCGACGATGCGGCCGTCCGTTGCGCGAACGTGTCTCCGGTGTAGAAATCGTGGAGAACCTGTGCGCCCTGTCGCCCGAACGGGGATATCGGATCTACTTTCTGGGAGCCGAACCGGGTGTTGCGCAAGAAGCTGCCCGGCGGATGCAGCACAGGTATCCCGGGGCCCGGATCGTTGGCGCACGCCATGGATACTTCGCGCCGGAGGAAGAAGCGGACGTGGTTGCGGATATCCGGGATAGTGGGGCCGATATTGTCTGCGTGGCTATGGGTATTCCCCGCCAGGAGAAATGGATCGATGCGCACCGGGCACAGCTCGGCGCATCGGTGCTGATCGGCGTAGGGGGGACACTCGATGTGCTGTCCGGACAGGTACGGCGTGCTCCTCTGTGGATGCAGAGAGCCCGTCTGGAGTGGCTCTGGCGTCTCTGTGCGAACCCGCGGAAGATCCGCAAAGTGATGTTGCTCCCACGGTTCGTCCGTCTGGTACTGTGCGCTACTTCCGGGAGACGCCGTTCGGCTTAGGTGCGACGTCTAGCGTCCGGAAAGCTCCCGTTGTTGCTCTCGCTGCCGGTCGCGCTCCGCAATCGCCTGTCGTTTGTCGTACAGCTTCTTTCCGCGGCCCAGGCCAATCTCAATCCTGGCGAAACCCCGTTGGAAATACAGCTGTAACGGAACAATGGTCAACCCCTTTTGCTCTGAGCGCCCCCTCAGTTCATCAATTTCCCACCGATGCAGCAGCAGCTTGCGACGGCGCACTGGCTCCACGTTCCACCGGTTGCCCTGTTCATAGGGCGAGATGTGCATGTTGTACAACCATGCCTCATTGTTCTCAATGCGCACAAAGGCATCCTGAAAGTTCACACGCCCGGCGCGCAACGACTTGACTTCCGTGCCGACCAGCACGATACCCGCCTGATAGGTGTCGATAATCTCATACTCATGACGTGCCCGACGGTTGACCGCGATGACCTTCCGGGCGTTCGGATCGTGCGTGTCCCCCTGTGCGGTCTTGTGATCTCGAGATTTCATCGTGCGTTGCCTCTCCGGTTCCGGCGTGTGACTGTGCTCCAGGGACAGTCGTTGATTGCCCTGTCATCTGATTTCTGCTATACTTTATTTCACCTGAATGGATTGCGAGTGTCCCCCCTCGCGCTCGTCCGGGAGGAACTGGAAAATGGTGAAAGTCCCCCGCACCCGTGGCGCGGAGGCGCAGCGCCCATCCCGACTCTCTCAAGACATCACCGGGTTGTTGCTGTTTTTCACAGGAGCAGCCGGTCTGATCAGTCTGACATGGAAACAGGAGGGCCTGTTGCCCGGGCCGACCGCCTTCCTGTTGCGCTCCGTGGCTGGTGACGGTGCGTTCGTCATTCCTCTGATGCTGATGTTCGTCGGCACCATGTTTCTGATCGGCTATGAGCGCTTCTCCTTTTCGCGCTCTACGATTGGAACCATTATACTCTTCCTGGCCTTCGTCGCATGGCGACATCTGGTACGTTTTCCAACAAATCAGGTATGGCACCATGAGGACGTGCAACAGGCCGGGGGGTGGCTCGGGGCTCTGCTCGGTTCTGCACTGACAACTCTCGGGGGCACGACCATCAGTTATCTTTTTTTGCTAACCATGGTTGCTGTGGCGCTCGTTATGATGACAGATCAACCGTTGCTGGTGCTCCTGCAGCACTGCTACCGGCAGGGACGTGCGGGCGCTTCTGCAGCAGGCCGCGGGGTGAAGGCCGGGGCGCGTCTGCTTCCCTCCGGAAGAAAAACTGCGCAGGATCCCCATGCCCCGTTGCGATGGGAAAAAAAGCCAGGCCGAGAAGAGCGTGTGCAGCAGGGTACCGGTTCTGCTGGAGCCGATGCGGAGACACCTGTTGCCCTGGATGTGGAAGCCGGAGACGGCCGCTCAACAACAGGAAAGCTATTGCGCATCTTCCACTTCGCTCAGAGCAGGCGCCCGGATGAGGGCCAGAGTGGTGCGACAGACGAGCCGGGGCAGGACACGGACCCGGACGCTGCTGAGATCCCGATTGTTTCAGGAGCCAGCGATGTCCCGGCGCGGGAGGGCCAGCTGCTTCTCGCCCTGTCCGGGGAAAGGGAAGAGGTTGCAGACCCGGAAGGAGACAGGGCGGAGGGGTTCGTACTGCCCCCACTGAGCCTCCTCAGAGAGGCTCCCGTGGCGGTAGCTCGCCGCACACAGGCAGAGTTGAAAGAGAACATACAGAAAATCGAGCAGACGCTGCAACAGTTCAACATTGGTGCCAACGTGGTAGAAGTTGCCAGCGGCCCCAGTGTCACCCGCTACGAGATCCAGCTGGCACCGGGCATCAAGGTCAACAAGATCGTCAGTCTGGCAGACAATCTGGCGATGAGCCTTGCAGCAATCGATGTGCGCGTGGAGGCTCCGATCCCGGGCAAGTCCGCGATCGGTGTTGAGGTGCCCAACGCAACGCCGGTCACCGTCAGTTTGCGGGAGTGTCTGGACACCGAGGAGTTCCGCAATGCCCCCTCGAAGCTGACCTTTGCTCTGGGCAAGGACGTGGCCGGGCAGTACCGTTATGCAGATCTGGCTCGTATGCCGCATCTGTTGATCGGGGGATCTACAAACAGCGGCAAGTCTGTCTGTTTGAACGTGATCATTGCGAGCCTGATCTATCGCGCGACGCCGCGCGAGGTGCGCCTGCTAATGATCGACCCGAAGCGCGTAGAATTGAGCCTCTGGGATGGGATCCCGCACCTGATGCATCCGGTTGTGAAGGACGTGAAGCAGGCCTCTGGCATCTTCCGGGCCGCCTTACGCGAAATGGACCGGCGTTATGATCTGTTCGCCGCAATGGGCACGCGCAATATTGATGGCTACAACCAGAGGGTACTGCCCCCGGAGCGCCTGCCCTATCTGGTGCTGATTGTGGATGAACTGGCCGATCTGATGATGCAGCAGGGGGCGGAAATCGAGAACAGTATCTGTCGTCTGGCCCAGCTGGCGCGCGCAACGGGCATCCATCTGGTCATCGCCACGCAACGGCCCTCTGTGGACATTATCACGGGAACAATCAAGGCCAATATTGCCTCGCGGATCGCGTTTGCAGTGGCCTCACAGGTGGATAGCCGCACAATACTGGACATGACCGGGGCCGAACGCCTGATCGGACGCGGGGACATGCTCTTCATGCCGATCGATGCGGCCAAACCGCTGCGCATTCAGGGATGCTACCTGAGCGAACAGGAGACTCTGGCACTGGTTGAGTACCTGAAGACACAGGGGCAGCCGGAGTATGCCTTCACGCTTTCTGACAGTGAGCCTGCGGAGGGGAGTGGTTCCAGAACGGAAGAGGAGGTAGATGATGCCCTGTTCGAACGTGCCGTGCGGCTCGTCGTCAACAACGGACAGGCTTCAACCTCCATGTTGCAACGCCGCTTTCGTATTGGCTACGCGCGCGCGGCCCGGATTGTCGAGATGATGGAGGAGCGCGGGATCGTGGGCCCCCTGAACGGTGCAAAGCCGCGTGAGATCCTGGTCAGCAAGGATGAGGTTGAACGTCTGTTCCGACCTTCTCTGTTCCCGGAGGTGTCTGAAGGTAACAGAAGCTGACGGCATGTCCAGAGGACAGCAGGCGTGAGCGCTACAGAACTTTACACCGAAACGGTGCTGCGCAGTGCCGGTATCGAGGACACTGGCAAGGCGGTGCGCCTGCTCCGGGAGCTTGCCGGGCAGGGGGTCACGGATGATGATCTGGCGCCTCTGTTCCCGCTGCTGACAGAAGCCCTGCGCGGAAGCCCGGACCCGGATCGTGCTCTGCACAGTTTCGCCCGATGGTTCCACTCGGTAGGCAACCCCTACTCCCACCTGCAAACGTTGCTGCGGCACCCCCTGGCCCTGGAACTCTTCTGCCTCGTTACTGGAAGCAGCCAGTATTTCGCGGATCTTCTGGCGCGGCATCCGGAGTACATGGAGATCATCGCCAACCCGGGAGTGCGCGGTGGGGCCAAGTCCGCGACCAGTCTCTATCGCGAACTGTCTGCTCTGACCGATGCCTGCGTCCGTCCGGAACTGAAACGTGACGCGTTACGGCGGTGGAAAGCGCGGGAAATGCTGCGCATCGGAGTGCGTGATCTGCTGGGACTGGCAGATATGCCCGCGACCGCTCTGGAGTTCTCCAACCTCGCCGACGCCTGCGTCCAGAAAGCGCTCGACATTGCCATGGCAACACTCGGGGTAGACCCGGAAGCACCACCGGTGCCTTTTGCAGTGATCGGCATGGGCAAGCTGGGCGGGCAGGAGCTCAACTACAGCAGTGACATCGACCTGATGTTTGTGCATGGCGATCATCTGCCTGCACAGGTCCCGTTACAGGGTGGGCGTTCTCTGGAGACGAGCCTCTATCTCTCCCGGTTGGCGGAGACGTTGATCAAAACGCTGGCAGAAGAGACAGCCAGCGGCCACGTGTTCCGCGTAGACATGCGATTGCGTCCGGAGGGGCGATTTGGTTCCCTCACACGCTCATTGTCTGGATACCGTGCCTACTACGAGTCGTGGGCTGAGAACTGGGAGCGTCAGGCACTGCTCAAGGCTCGATTCGTAGCCGGGGATCGCACACTGGGCGATGAGTATCTCCGGCTGGCACATGCCTTTGCATTCCCGTCGCACGTTTCAGCAAGGCTTATCGAGGACCTGCGTGCCAATAAGCGTCGGATAGAGCGGCAGTGCGCACTGGCGGGCGAAACAGAAACGAACATCAAAACCGGCTATGGCGGCATTCGCGACATCGAGTTCATCGTGCAGCGGTTGCAACTGCAGTTCGGCGGGAAACGACCCCCCTTGCGTGTGACCAATACGCTGGCGGCCATCCTGCGACTTCAGCACGCCCGGCTCCTTACAGAAGAAGAGGCGCGCCACCTTTCCGCAGACTATCAGTTCCTGCGCACGCTGGAGCACCGACTGCAACTGCTCAACGGTTTCCAGACCCAGACACTGCCTGTAGACCCTGCCGCACGGCAGAAGCTAGCCCGGCGCATGGGGTTTGTGGATCTGGCAGTTTTTGAGCGGGAGCTTGCAGAACGACGCGAGAGGACACATGCCTATTTGCTGCGGCTCTTCTACGAGGAAGCACCGACTGCAGACACAGGGAGCGGTACGGTGCCACCCGGGTGGGAGGAGCTCAACGATCTGCTGGACAATCTGGATACACCTCAGGCACAGGAGCGGTTGGGGAAGATGCTTCACGCCGCAGGTTTTCAGGACATCCCTGCTGCGATCCGCGCCCTCCGGATGCCCATGGGAGGCAATGAATTCGGCGGCATGCCCCCCGACACTCCCGAAGAGTTCAGGGCCATCGCGCCGCGCCTGCTGGACCTGCTGGCACACAGTCCAGATCCAGATGCCGGGCTTGCGGGCGTGGAATCCATAGCACTGGCGGTGCCGAACCGGGCGCAACTCTATGCAGCGTTCGATGACAGTCCGGAGTTCATGCGTCGCCTGGTCCTGCTGGCAGCAGGGTCTCCCCCTCTGATCCGATGGCTGGCCCGCCGGCTCGAGTGGATGGATACGCTGTTTGTGGAGGAGGAAGAAGCGGACGCTCTGTTTGCGTTGCCCTCGCGCTCCAGTGAAGAGACTTTTGAAGCAGGTGTGAACCGGATTGCCCGGACCTACCTGCGCGAGATCGTGCGCATTGGCGCGCGTGAGATCTGGAGAGAGAGTGATGTGCAGGATACGATGCGCGCCCTGAGCCGGCTGGCGGACGTAACCCTGCAGGCCCTGCTGGAGCTCTGCATCGGGCAGATCGCCGCAACCGCTGACGATCCGGCGTGGGCCCGACAGGTGCTGGGCGAGGTAGCGATCGTTGGCCTGGGCAAGCTAGGTGGCGAGGAACTGAGCTACAGCAGTGACTGGGATGCCGTTTTCGTGTACCGCGATCCGCCCGGTGCCCCGAAGGATGATCGAGCCGATGGCCTGCGCAAAGCACTGGTCGAAAAAATCATGGCTGCCATTTCAGGGATGAAACCGCAGGAGGTCCCCATTGAGCTCGATCTGCGTCTGCGTCCCTGGGGCAGCAAGGGAGCGTTGATCCAGTCACTGCACAGTTTCATCGGGTACTATCGCGATGCCGCAGAAATGTGGGAACGTCAGGCAGCGTTAAAAGCGCGTCCTGTGGCCGGAAACGTCCGGGTAGGGCACCGGTGCGTGCGGATCCTGCAGGCCGTCAGCGCCTGCAGGGGGATCACCCCGCAAGAGGAAAAGGCGGTTGTGGCAATGAAGCAGCGCATCGAAAATGAGCGATTGAAGCCTTCGGAACGAGATACGGATCTGAAGCTGGGGTATGGTGGACTGATCGATGTGGAATGGTTGGTGCAGTACCTTCAGCTCAAGCACGGTCACATGCGGGCAGAGATCCGTCATCCCAACACACTGCGTGCGTTGAACGCTCTGGCAACGGCCCGACTTCTGAGCCACGCCGAAGTCGATACACTGACAAACACGTACCTGCTGCTGTCCCGGGTACGCAACGCCATCTGGCTGCAGACTGGCAAATCGGAGGCTCTGTTCCCGGCGGATCCGCGACGCAGACGGGTGCTGGCGCGGCAACTCGGGTATACAGACACAGCAGAAGCATCCGCAGAAGAACATCTCCGGGCGGATCTTCAGTCCGCCATGCAGGAGACGCGGCGTCTCTTCCTGCATCATTTTTACCGGGAGACATAACAGGGGCATTCCCCGGAAGCGCGCCGCATCGGGGGGACCTGGTGGCGGGAAAGCGATGGCTCAGGCAGGCAATATTGTACTCTTGATACTGGGAAGTTACTTGCTGGGCTCCCTCCCCGTTGGCCTGTGGGTGGGGCGTCGATGGAAGGGGCTGGACGTCCGGCAGTTTGGCAGCGGGAACATTGGCGCGACCAATGTGGGGCGGGTTTGTGGTCCTGTGGCCGGCGGGTTCGTACTGGTCTGTGATGTATTGAAGGGCCTGTTACCACCCATGGCTGGTGCCGCTATGGATCTGTCCTCTCCATGGCAGATCCTGGCGGCTCTGGTGGCCATCCTCGGGCACAACTACTCGGTCTGGTTGTGCTTCAAAGGCGGTAAGGGCATCGCGACCAGCCTGGGCGCCCTGCTGGGGATTGCACCTCCGGTGGCTCTAACCGCTCTGCTGCTGTTCGGGATAGAAATACTGCTGTTGCGCTGGGTCTCGCTGGGCGCCTTGCTGGGTGCGTTCTCCCTGCCTGTGCTGATGCCTCTCTACTACCCCGGCGATGGATTCCGGCTGGCGTTCGGCGTGCTGGCCTGCATTCTGGCGGTCCTCCGACATCGCTCCAACATTCAGCGCCTTCTGGCCGGAACAGAGCCCCGGGTGCATCTGCCGTGGTCGGGTCGGTCCGATGCGGACAAGCCTGTGAGCACTTCTGTCCAGCAGACGGGGGTGACCCCGTCAGGGACTTCGGAGCTTCGCGACATCGCGATGACCGACCAGAGCGAGATCGCAGAGCATTCCCGGGACACGCAAACACATGCCACCCGATAGCGCGCCCTACTCCGACACCCTCTGGGAAGAGTTCGCAGAGGTCGATGTGGTCGACGTCGTCGTGGACGTAGACGCGCCGGATCTCCAACCGTTCTACTCCTATAGAGTGCCGGAAGAACTCCGCAACACGTTGCAGGCCGGCACCTGCGTGCGGTTGCCATTCGCCGGGCGTGAGGCCCTGGGGTATGTGCTGGCCCGCCGTAGGATCCCTCTGAGCGACCCCCTCTGCCGCAAACTCAAGCCTGTTCATGCCATCCTGCCAGACGCTGTGTCCATCAATGAGGAGCAGATCCGTACGGTTCTGTGGATGAGCGAGCGCTACGTGTGTGATCTGCTCTCTGCAATGCGTTGCGTGGCCCCTGCGGTGCTGAGTAATCGTCTGCAGACCGTCGTGCGCCTCCAGAATCCGGATCTGCGAGGGGAGGATGCAGGTGACTCCATGGCGCGTGCGCATCTGATCGAAACATTGCGCGCTCTGGGAGGGAGCGCGGATCTGGAAACGTTGCGCGCGACAGCACGCCTGTCAGGCTTTTCAAGCGCCTATGCGGATCTGGTACGTGCCGGGCTCTTTGTGGAGGCCAAGCAGGTGGTGCGCCCCAGGGCGACGGGGAAGAAAGTCCGGGTCTATGCGCTGGGGCCCGCTGCCAACACACTCACCGGTCTGGGACGGCAGAGCCCGCAACAACAACGCATTCTGGATCTGCTGGTGGAACATACGCGGCAGGGCCACGGGGGCCTGACCCGTGAGGAATTGCTGGCACGGACTGGCGCTTCTGCTGCCTCGCTCCGGGGATTGGTCGAGAGGGGCGTGGTGGTTTGTGAGGAACGGACCGTCTGGCGTGCGCCGACGTCGATCTCCGCGCACCGTACGGTTCCTCCGGAGCTGACTGCAGAGCAACGTCAGGCAACTGCTATCCTGCGTCAGTGCATTGAGAGCCGCTCTACGCAAACCGTGCTGCTGTTCGGAGTGACGGCCAGCGGGAAGACCGAGGTGTACCTCAACGCGATTGAGGCGGTTCTGCAGCAGGGGCGCACCGCCATGGTGCTGGTGCCGGAAATCGCTCTGACAACGCAGGTCGTGGACGTTTTCGTGGGGCGCTTCGGAGAACAGGTCGCTGTGCTGCACTCGAAGCTTTCTGAAGGGGAACGGCACGATGAATGGCGGCGCATGCAGGATGGGCAGGCCCGGATCGTGGTGGGCGCGCGTTCGGCTGTCTTCGCTCCGTTAGACCGTCTGGGCCTGATCGTTGTGGACGAGGAACATGAGGCCTCTTACAAGCAGGAGAACAACCCGCGCTACAATGCCAAGGATCTGGCGGCAGAACGGGCGCGTTTGAGTGGCGCGACGCTGGTGCTCGGCAGCGCGACGCCCTCTATTGAGACCTACTACGCCTCCTGCCCGGAGGCCGGCGATTCACGCATACGGCGTATCGAGATGCGTCAACGAATAGGAAATCGCCCACTGCCCGACGTGCACGTGGTGGATCTGCGCGCGGAATTTCGCAAACGCCCTGCTCTGTTTTCCACCCGGCTGGTAGAAGCGATGCACGCGCGTCTGCGCTGCGGGCAGCAGATCATCCTGTTCCTCAATCGCAGAGGGTATGCACAGTTTGTGCTCTGTCGCGATTGCGGGTGGGTCGCCCGGTGCCCGCATTGTGCGGTCTCTCTGGCGTTTCATGCGTACGATCGTACACTCAAATGCCACCACTGCGAACATGTGGAACGTGCGCCCATGGTCTGCCCGGATTGTGGGGGCACCAGAGTGAAAGCGTTCGGGATTGGCACCGAAAAAGTCGAGGAAGAGGTAGCGAAGATCTTTCCAGAAGCGCGCGTGGCCCGCATGGATCGAGACACCACAGCGCGCAAGGGGGCCCATGGCCGCCTGATGAGGGAGTTCCGCGAGGGGCGCGCCCGGATCCTGATTGGCACGCAGATGGTCGCCAAGGGACTCGACTTCCCCAACGTGACGCTGGTGGGTGTGGTCAGTGCCGATACGGCGATCAACCTGCCCGACTTCCGTGCGGCCGAACGCACCTTTCAACTGCTCACACAGGTCGCCGGTCGCGCCGGTCGCGGCGAGAGCCCCGGGGAGGTGATCATTCAGACGTTCAGCCCGGATCACTATGCGGTGCAGGCCGCTGTACATCAGGACTACGCGATGTTCTACCGTACAGAGATCCAGTTCCGGCAGGAGTTGCGCTACCCTCCTTTCTCGCGGTTTGCTAATCTCGTCTGTACCGATCTGGAGGAGGCGCGAGCCAGCGGGCGGGCGCAACGTCTGGCGTACAACCTGCGACAGGTGGCTCCAGACAGCGTGGAAATCATCGGGCCGGCTCCGGCTCCTCTGGTGCGTCTGAAAAACCAGTATCGGCATCACGTGGCCCTGCGCGCTCCGGTAGATGCCCCCATTTCCGGGATCATCCGGGAGGCGTTGCAACAGATGCCACCCGAAGAGCGCCGTGGAGTCAGTGTGGACATCGATCCGCTCAGCATGATCTGACATGACATGTGCGCAACTCATCGAACTCCCAACAGGACGTATCGTGTTGCCCCGATTGCTGATTGCAGATACGCTCTGGCGCCGGGGCGTAGGGCTTCTGGGGCAGGGCAGTCTGGATGCGGATACCGGCTTGTGGATGGAGCCCTGCAATGGCATCCATACCTTCCTGATGCGTTTCCCGATAGATGTGCTGTTTCTCGGTGCAGATGGGGAGGCGTTGCGAGTGGTGCAGGCGCTTCCACCCAATCGCGTTTGCGGGTTTGTGCGAGGTGCGCGGGTTGTGGTGGAGATGGCTGCCGGGACCGCCGCACGGCAGGGGCTCCGCGCAGGGACACACTACGCGCGCACCGTAATAAAGGGTAAATCGCAGTAAGAGGCCACAGGCAATGTTTACTCCGTTTCAGAACGAACCCTACGTGAACTTTGCGGAGGATGGGCCACGGCAGAAGATGCTGGATGCTCTGGCCCGCGTGCAGAAAGAGCTGGGTAGAACCTACCCGATCGTGATCGGAGGACAGCGTATTGTCACCGAGCAAATGCGTGCCAGCCATAACCCGGCGTGCTGGAGGCAGATTGTTGGTTACACGTATGATGCGCCGGCGGAACTGGCTGATGAGGCCGTGCAGGCGGCAACAGAAGCGTTCCGCACATGGTCACGCGTGCCCCCGGAGGTACGTGCGCGCTATCTGGTCAAAGCGGCGGCCATTCTGCGCCGGCGGATCTACGAATTCTGCGCCTATCTGGTCTACGAGGCCAGCAAGAACTGGAATGAGGCATACGCGGACGCCGCGGAAGCGATCGATTTTCTGGAGTTCTACGCGCGTGAGGCGGTGCGGTGGGGACAGCCCCATCCGACCACACCCTACCCGGGTGAGGAGAACGAGGTGCGCTATATCCCGCTGGGAGTTGGCGTATCCATCTCTCCGTGGAACTTTCCTCTGGCTATTGCGACGGGCATGGCGGCTGCAGCCATCGTGACAGGCAACACCGTTATTATGAAGCCTGCCGAGCAGACCCCGGTCCTCGCCGCCAAAATCTACGAGCTATTCGAGGCAACCTCGCTGCCTCCCGGTGTGCTCAACTATCTGCCCGGGGCAGGCGAGGTGATTGGCGAGGCACTCACCGGGCATCCGGGAGTCCGCTTCGTCTCCTTCACCGGGAGTCGCGATGTCGGGCTGCACATCTACCAGCGTATCGCCACGCACCAGCCTGGACAGAAATGGCTCAAACGGGCCATTCTGGAGATGGGCGGTAAGGATGCCATTATTGTGGATGAGGATGTCAATCTCGACGGTGCTGCGGAAGGTGTGGTGGCTTCCGCGTTCGGGTTCCAGGGCCAGAAGTGCTCGGCCTGCTCCCGCCTAATCGCACACACGAAGATCTACGATGCGTTGCTGGAGAAAGTCGTGGAGCGTGCCTCCCGCTTGACCGTGGGCGATCCAGCGAACCCGGCAAACTACATGGGGGCTGTGATCGACGAAGAGGCGTACAACCGGATCCTGCAATACATCGCTATCGGGCGCGCTGAAGGGCGCGTGGTGCTGGGGGGTGAGGAGACGGAACATCCCGGGGAGGGCTACTTCATCCATCCGACGATCATCGCGGATGTGGATCCGGATGCCCGGATTGCACAGGAAGAGATTTTCGGCCCTGTGCTGGCGGTGATCCGGGCCAATGATTTTGACCATGCGCTTGCAATCGCTAACAACACCTGCTACGGGTTGACCGGAGGCGTCTACTCCTACAATCGTATGCATCTGGAGCGCGCGCGCCACGAATTCCATGTAGGGAACCTGTACTTCAACCGCAAGATCACCGGTGCACTGGTGGATGTGCAGCCGTTCGGAGGGTTCAACCTGAGTGGCACGGACAGTAAAGCAGGGGGAAGGGACTACCTGGGCCTGTTCCTGCAGGCAAAGTCGATCTCCGAGCGATGGTAGTGCCCCGGAGCAGTCATGAAACGGGTGGTGATCGGTGCTCTGGGAAGTGAGGCGAGTGCCCTGTTGCGCGTGCTAGCTCAATCGGAGGGAACCCACAGGGCAGGTACCGAGGGACCTCCCGCGTCCTTCCGCCTGCCTGAGGGCACCATCGCAACATGGGTTCAAATCCCGGATAGCATACGCTCTTCGGAGCAGGTGGTTGCCGGGGTAAGTGCAGTCGACCTGATACTGCTCTCCCTGACAACCGAAGGCAGTGTGAACCGGCAGATCCCGGCGGTTCTGGAAGTCCTGTCACTGCTCGGAGTACAGCAGGGCGTGATTGCTCTGACGTCAGAAGGTCGGCTCCGTCGCGAACAGGTCCTTGAGCTAGAAGAAGTAGTCCAGCGTGCGTTGCAGGGCACTCCTGTGGCCGCTGCTCCCATTGTGCCGGTTACAAAAGGCAGGGACAGGGGTAACGGGGCGTTAAGAAGGGCTCTGCTGTCTGCAGCCAGTCGTGTGTCGGGGCGTGATATCGGGTTGCCGGCTCGCCTGTTCATCGATAGTGTAGCGC
Organism: Chthonomonadaceae bacterium; assembly: GCA_025054835.1. Classification (GTDB taxonomy): domain Bacteria; phylum Armatimonadota; class Chthonomonadetes; order Chthonomonadales; family Chthonomonadaceae; genus JANWZQ01. The sequence continues at coordinate 6,471 of JANWZQ010000158.1, read as the reverse complement.
AACGATCTGAAAACGAAGCAAACGTCTCCGGTATACTGAGCGCGGGCACACTGCGTGCTGGCGATGTCGTGGTCGTAATGCCGACGAATACTACGGCGCGGGTGCGCAGGGTTCAGGCATACGGTCATGACGTTGGAGAGGCTCTGGCCGGTGATTGGGTGAGCGTGTGTCTGGCAGCAGATGAGAAACTGCACGTGGAGCCGGGAGCACAACTGGCCGCGCCATGCACTGTGGAGGCAACGACTGCTTTTGATGCAGTGATCCGGGTACACCGGGATCCTCCGTTGTCCACGCAGGATCAGCGATCTGTGCACCTCTGGATCGGGGGCGTCAGGCGAGTCGGGACGCTCTCTCTCTCTGGTAGACAACGGCAACTCAACGCCGGGGAGCAAGGGTACGCCCGGTTCTGCTCTGACATACCTTTTGCCTGTGCGCGTGGAGACCGGTACATCCTGTGGGACGATGCTGCTGCACGGGCGCACGGGGGGGGAACAGTACTGGATCCTGCTCCCTCGCAAGAGGGAGCCTGGCCCGACGTTTCGATCCTGAATGCCCGGGAAACTGGCACCGGACCGGATCGTCTGGAGGATCTGCTGTTACGTCAACCGACGGGAGTACCCCGGCGTGAAGCGCTTGTGCGAGCACAGCTCTCCGCAACGGAGGCGGAGGCCGCACGCACCGTCCTGCAGGAGCGTGGTCGGTTGCAGGTTCTGCCTCCCGATCACTGGATCCACAGCGCGCATGTGGAGACGTTGCGTGTGCGAGTCTGCGTGGCGCTGGAGCGCTACCACGGGCGATTCCCGCAACGACCGGGCATGCCTGCCGACGCGTTGCGTGCTGTCGTTCGTCAGGACCTGCCGCTACCCGTGTTCCGCCGTTTGCTTGATCTCTGGCGAAAGCAGGGGCACCTCGCACTGGACGGGACGGTCGTGCGTCTTGCCAGTTTTCAACCGGTATTGAATGCACGGCAAAGCGCTCTGATGGAGCGGATCGCTGCCTTCTACGCACAGTGTGGCATCGAGACGCCTACCGTGGAGCAGGTGAGTCGGGCAGTGAAAGCGCCACCTGATGCGGTTCTGGCGCTGCTGACTGCAGGTGTGGAGCGCGGAATGTTTGTTCGGGTTGCCGATGGGGTCTTTTTCGATCGGAGCACATTGGAAGGGCTCAAAGATCTGGTGCACCGGACAATCTGCGAGCGTGGAGCCATCACGGTGGGCGAACTTCGCGACATGACCGGCAGCAGTCGTCGCTACGCCCTGCAGGCTCTGGAGTTCTTCGATGCGATTGGCTTCACGCGGCGTGAGGGAGATCGGCGTGTTCTCGGTACGCCCCCTCATTGAACAGGGGAACCCGGCGGAACGTATGGTGAAGTGATAAGCAGGTACCGGGTGCGCCGTGATGGGGTGATGAAGTCATGCTGACGCGTTCCCTGTTGCTACAGCTGGCCGGCAACAAAAAGATGGAAGCGTTCATAAAGCAGAACGCATGGTCTGCGCGTATGGCCGCGCGCTTCGTCGCGGGCGAGACCGTGGAGTCGGTGATTGAACCTGTGCGTCAACTCAACGCGCAGGGACTGGCGGTCTCGCTGGATTTTCTAGGGGAAAGTGTCACCAATCAGGAAGAGGTAGCTCTGGTAATGGATACCTACCTCCGGTTGTTTCAGGTGATACGGGAGGTCGGTCTGAATGCGTACGTATCCCTGAAACTGACTGCTCTGGGACTGGATATCTCCCCGGAACTCTGTTACCGGAACATGCAACGCCTGCTGAAAGCAGCCAGTCCGGATCTCTTCGTGCGGATCGATATGGAGAGCTCCCTGTACACACAACGTACGCTGGACCTGTTCGAGCGCCTCTGGAACGACCCGGAACCGTTCCGCAACGTGGGTGTGGTGATACAGGCTTACCTGTATCGTAGCGCAGAGGATATCGAACGGTTGAATGCCATGGGCGCGCGGGTCCGGTTGTGCAAAGGGGCCTATCGGGAGCCGCCCTCTGTGGCCTTCCCGCGGAAAGCGGACGTGGACGCCAGCTTCGTGCGCTTGATGCAACGCCTGCTCCTGCATGGCAATGACCCGGCTATCGCCACACACGATCCAAAAATGATCGAGGCCACGCAACGCTTTGCGCGGGAGCATCAGATCCCCTGTGACCGATTTGAGTTTCAGATGCTGTATGGTGTGCGGCGGGACCTGCAGATGCGACTGGTGCAGGAAGGATATCGTGTGCGGGTGTACACTCCGTTCGGAACGCACTGGTACCCCTACCTGATGCGCCGCCTTGCAGAGCGGCCAGCAAACCTCTGGTTCGTCGTCAAAAACGTTCTGCGTGGCTAACCGCCGACGCAGGCGCCTTGACTTCTCACAGCTCTTCGCATATAATTAACGATGCGCAGGTCCATAGCGCGTGTGCTCTGCGGGGTGTAGCTCAGTTGGTAGAGTGCATGGTTTGGGACCATGATGTCGCAGGTTCGAGTCCTGTCACCCCGACTTCCTTCCCGCACGTTTCTCCAGGTTCTCCTCCAGGGGTCTCCTTCCGGAGCCTCTGCCGCAGGGCAAAGGCTTCGGATCACCTTCAGTTTTCCTGCTACTGACAGGTTGGATCTGACGTAATCGCAACCCTGGGGCGTGAATGCCTGCCGCACGGGCAGGCTGGATGGCGCCTCCGTCGATCTGGAAACAGGTGACCCCGAGATGGCTACCAGGAAGCCGAGCAGAAATACGAGAAAGATGAGAAGAACGCCAAGCATTTCCAGGGCAAGCTTGATCCAGCCGTTGATTCTGTCCACGCGGGATCTGGAGCAGACCAGAATGATCGCGAGAACGAACGCAGGCAGGTCGGTAAGGATCGCAGCGGTAGCGGAAACGGACGCGAACAGAACGGCAAGCCCTGTCAGAGCCCACATGGCCACGATGTAGTTCATGCGAGGCGCTATTTCCGCTTGAGGGTGGTATACGGGATGCGAGGGCACCGGTTGCTGCGGGTACGGAGGATACAACGGAGTCGGGAGTGGGTAAGCCATCGGTGGCGTGACTACCTGTGTCCGGTCCAGATCCATGTTCTGAAACTGCGTGCGGAACAGGTGTCCGCACTGACTGCACTGAGTCGCATCGAGGGCGTGCGGCGTCTGACAGCGTGGACAGAGTTTACACGGTTGCATGGCGATAGCCTCCTTCATCAAAATTTATTGTGCAAATGTGTTAATGATTCCTTTTGTATCTAATATAAAATTTGAAGTGAAAATACTGTCCCCCGGGGAAATCCGTGAAAAGGCCCGGGGGACAGGTGTATTACAGAGGGTGCTTGCTGCGGTCAGGCAGCGTGCGGCATCTGCAGGAGCAGGTCCAGATTATGCTGGGCTCCCTCGTGATCCGGGTTCTGCTCCAGCGCCTGGCGGTAGCACAGTTCGGCAGCGGCATAGTCACCGGTGTGGAAATAGCAGTTGCCGAGCACGAAAAACCCATCCGCGTTGGAAGGATCGCGCTCTAGACCGGCCAGGTAGGTCTCTGCGGCCTTGCCATAGTACCCGAGACGGTACAACAGATCGCCTGCGTTGAAGTAGGCGTTGCCGTAATCCGGGTTGAGCTGGATAGCGTCGGAAAAACAGTCGATCGCCCGGCTCGTATCGCCTGTGGCGGCAAGGATGCGACCCAGGTTGACACAGACTTCTGCTGAGTCTGGCGAAAGCATGCGCAGGCGCTCATATACGGTGAGCGCTTCCTCCAGTAACCCCAGATGCTCGCAACAGGTCGCGTATCGGGCTAGGACTTCATAGTCGTTGAACTCTCGTTCGGCCTGTTTGCGGGCGTAGGGCAGGGCGCGGGCATAGTCTTTGGCCGCGAAGTAGGTGAGTGCCAGATCCCGTTCTGCCTCGATGTAGTCGGGCGATTGCTCCAGAACGCGTTCCAGTTCCCGACAGGCTTCGGCGGTACGGTCCTGACGTGTCAACGCGACGGCGAGCAGGTACCGCGCGTCCACCAGACGGGGTTGTTCCTCCAGCGCCTGCTGCAGAACAGAAACGGCTTCCTCATAGCGATCCTGACCGACCAGTGCCAGACCAAGGCCGTAGCGCGCCTTGTAGGTATAGGCGCCCCGGTCCCCGGTCTGTGCGAAGATACTCCGGTCCTCCTGCCCCTGTGCGATCGCAGAACGGAAGGCCATTTCCGCTTCCTCATAGCGCATCAAGTGCAGCAGGCAGTAGCCACGTGCAAAGTCGATACCCGCCTGGCGTATTCCCAGCGCATCCGCGCGCTCGCAGACGGCCAGCCCTTCTGCCGAACGGCCCAGCCGGTGCAACGCGGTTGCCAGCTCCACAAAAAGCGTGACCGTGTACTCTTCGTTGAGATCGGGTTTCTCCGCAGCCATCCCGAGGTATCGGGCCGCGTTCTCCATGTCGCCGAAGGTGAAGTAGGCATTGCCCAGATTGAATAGGTGGAACGTGCGAAAGGCCTCGATCGGACACTCCTCCACTTCCCGGTGCAGCATGCGCAGGAACCGCTCGTGTTTGTTGCGCAGGGTCATAATCTCATGGGCGTACCCGAAGTGGTCGATGATCAGATCAGGGGTCTTGGCGTACGCGTAGCCCAGCTCCATCAGGGAGCGCACGTTCTGTTCATGGATGCGCCCTTCAAAGCGCACTCCAGGCACCAGGCGGAATAGCCGGCAGGCATGGTGTACCGCCATTTCTCCCTCGGGGTCTCGCTGCGGGCTCGAGAGCCAGTTGCGGAACATGATCATGAAGCCGCCAATCTCATCTGACGCGTTCTCAACTGTCGGACGCAGGAGATGACGGGTCTCCGGAGCCAGCTCCTCGTCAGCGTCCAGCCAGAGCGCCCAATCGCCGGTAGCATGAGCCAGTGAGACATTTCGCGCTTCGGAGAAGTCGTCGTTCCATGGGTGATGAACGATCTTCGCGCCATATTCCCGTGCGATGTCCAGCGTTCCATCCGTGGAACCGGTATCCACAATCACGATCTCGTCCACGACTCCTCTGACACTCTCCAGACAGTTGCGGAGGAAGCGTTCCTCGTTCTTAACGATCATGCAGAGCGAGATCCGGGGACGTGAGGGTTCTTCCTTGCTGGCAGAAGCAGTTGACGGAAGTGGCGTGGCGGGCGGGGATTGTGCCAGTATCTCACCGGACTGACGATACTGCTCCATCAGAGCGCGGTACTCCGGGTCGCGTTTGGCCTGCATGCGCTTGCTGGCTGGATAACGGCGGAGCACCCGGCGCGCCTGACGCAGGACCTGTTCGCGCGCGCGCATGGCCGTCTGCTGGAGCAGGGGGTTATCCGGAGTGTAGTGGAGTGCGCGCAGGGCCTCCTGCAGGGCCTCGACCGGGCGCTCCTTTTCCAGCAGAATGAATGCCAGATTGTGATGGAAATCCCGCGGATGGGGCGCATGCTGGACGCCCTGCTGGAGCATCTCGAGGGCACGATCGGCATCGCCGGTGCGGAAGCGGGCGACAGCCAGTGCGTTGACCACATCCCAGTCTTCCGGGCGCTCATTCAGACAGTCCTCCAGGGCCCGTACTGCCTGTGCCCACTGTGCCTGCCGGGCCAGCGTGAGAGCAGTCTGCTTGCGCGCCTCGTAAGCTTCTGTGTGCGTCGTATGCCCGATATCTGCGCTGGATGTGGCCAGACTCCATCCCTCAAGACCCATGGGCAACGCCTGTAACGAAACGGCCCATGCGGGACTGTCGGCCTCCGTGAGCGCATGGATGCGTTGCAGTGCGATCTCTGCGACGTGCTTCCACGTATGACGCTCCACAATATCCCGCGCGGCCTGCGCGCCCTTCTCGCGGGCCTCCTCGGGATGGGAGACCACGTAACGCAGAATGTCAATCAGGGCGTCACGCTCGGGTTCGGCGAGGAAAGGATAGTCAACGGTTTCTAGATCGCCGATTCGGCGCTCGGGCAGGCGCTGTACGGTGGCGGGAATGAGATAGCTGTTGTCTGGATTGGCAAAGTCCAGCGCGGCGCCAAAGTCAGTGACCAGTGTGGGCTTGCCACAGGCCATTGCCTCCGCGATGGGAAGTCCGTATCCTTCACCCCGATATGGATGCGCCAGACAATCGCAGGCCGCGTACAGGCCTGCCATCTCGTCCTCTGTCAGGTCGTCTGTCAGATAGACGATCTGTGCCGCGCCGGGCTTGACCTGTAGCGCTTGAATCAGTGCCCCCATGCCCTGATTGGCGTAGAAGGAGTGTGTGCCGAAATCCTTGATGATCAGCACCACATCATCTCTGGCCGTGAAGGCACGGTCGTAAGCGTCTAGAAGCACATCGATGCCCTTGCGCGGGATAGTCCCTCCTACAAACAGGAACTTGAAGGTCTCCGGGCGCAGGTGCCGGGTTGCCGGATGCTTCTGAAAGTCAAATGGGGCAACACCGGGATGAAACCGATCGGTGTTCACGCCATTCGGTACCACAAACACTCTGTCGCCCGGAACACCCCCCAGCAGGTAGGTCTCG
>JANWZQ010000083.1 GCA_025054835.1 Chthonomonadaceae bacterium | reverse complement strand
GTGCCGGCCTCTACCAGCAGATGCAGTTGCGTGTCTTCCTCCGGGGGGACGTGTGCGCGTCGTGTGCTGCCGAAGGAGGCCAGTCGGGCATGCTTGAGAGGCAACCGCTTCATACGCTCGAAAAATTCCACATCTTTGGGGTTAGAACCCGGCCATCCTCCCTCAATGAAGTCCATTCCAAACTCATCGAGCCGGCGTGCAATCCGGATCTTGTCCTCCACACTGAACGAGATGCCCTCTCCCTGCGAGCCGTCCCGCAGGGTGGTGTCGTAGATTTCGATGCGCGTCTTCGCGTTGGTAGCCTCCATCCCGTATCCTTTCCGCAATGCGGGCGCCTCCTGCTGTCGGTGTCGATCAGAGGGCGGCTTCCCCGCGCTCTCCTGTACGGATGCGCACCGCTTCTTCTACCTGAGAGACAAAGATCTTGCCGTCGCCGATCTCGCCGGTCTGCGCAGCCTCCAGCACAACCTCCACCACTTCCTCGGCGCGTTCATCCGGCACCACGATCTCCAGTTTCACCTTGGGCAACAGGTTCACCACGTACGTGTTGCCCCGGTACTTCTCGGTACGCCCCCGCTGGCGGCCGTAGCCCCGCACGTCAATGACGGTCATGCCGATGATCCCGATGGCTTCCAGGGCCTGCCGGACATCGTCAATTCTGGTTGGTCGGATCACACACTCGATCTTTTTCACACTGTCCTCCCCGGAGTCGCGCACGGCTCAGAATTCAGAAGCCCATTGCGGCGCGTACCTGTTGCATGGTCTCCGCAGCAGCAGCCCGGGCGCGTTCTGCCCCGTGCAGGAGAATGCGGTCCAGTTCTGCCGGATCTGCCAGCAGTTCCTCGCGCCGGCGCCGGATCGGGTCCAGAAAGGCGTTGAGGATGTCAATGAGTTCTTTCTTGTTCTGCAGGCATCCGCGTGCTCCAGCGCGATCCTCCTCCCAGGAGATCCGGTAGCCCTCCGGGTCGTAGATCCGGCGCAGTTGACAGACGACGCAGTTTTCCGGTACGCCGGGATCGGTTTTGCGGATCTTGGTCGGGGTGGTGAAAGCGTTTCGCACTTTTTCCGCAACGACGTCCGGTGGATCGCACAGATAGATCGCGTTGTCATAGCTCTTGCTCATTTTGCGCCCGTCCACTCCCGGCACGATTGCAGTTTGCTCATCGATGAGCGCCTCGGGCACCGGAAACACCTCCCCGTATAGCCGGTTGAAGCGGCGGGCAATCTCCCGGGTGATCTCCAGATGCGCGGCCTGATCCCGACCCACAGGCACCAGATGAGCCCGATAGACCAGAATATCCGCCGCCTGCAGACAGGGATACCCGAGCAACCCGTAGGAGACTGTCTCGTCTCCCTCACCCCGTGCCTCCATCAGCTCGCGCTTTTCTTTGAATGTGGGAACCCGCTCCAGCCAACCCAGCGGGGTGATCATGGAGAGCAAAAGATGCAATTCCGCATGCTCTTTGACGTGGCTCTGCAGGAAGATGGCACACCTTTCCGGGTCCAGTCCGGAAGCGATGTAGTCTGCAGCGACCTGCCGGCTAGCTGGCGCGATCGCACGCGCCTCGTGGAACCGGGTTGTCAGGGCATGCCAGTCCACGATACAGCAGTACATCTCATAGTCGTTCTGCAGGCGGATCCAGTTGCGGAGCGCACCTTCCAGGTTGCCCAGATGCAGCGCGCCGGTCCCGGTTGGCTGCATCCCGCTCAGCAGGCGTTTTCGCGCAGGCGCGGACATAAGCGGATCAACTCCCGTTTTGTATCAGGCGGCCCCCGGCAACCCGAGGATCCATGCGGCCGACTGGCGCACCGCGGGACCGATCAACGTTCCCAGGATGCCGGAGCCCGACATCACAGCGATCATCAGGATCAGGGGGCCCCATTGCCACATCACCCGATCATACTGCTCGGCGGTGCGCTCCGGTAACAGGCTGCTCAGGATCTTCCCGCCGTCCAGAGGGTGCAGAGGCAACAGGTTGAAGAACATCAGGGAAAGATTGATGGTTAGAAAAGCGAATGCGAACTTGAACACGTAGGATTCGTCCGCCAGGAGCAGAGGGCTCTGTGTCAGGAGCCCCACCCGGAGGAGGCCCCCCGCGGCGAGTGCCAGCAACAGGTTCATCAGGGGTCCGAAGGCAGCCACGATCAACAGGTCGCGCCGCGGGTGACGGAAGCGATCCGGGTTCACCAGAACCGGCTTTCCCCACCCGATCCCGAACCCGAAATAGGTGGTCAGCAGGATCATGATGAAGCCGATTGGATCGAAATGCCTGTCGGGCCAGAGTGTGACGCGCCCATCCCGTCGTGGACCGGGATCCCCCAGACGATCTGCCGAAATGGCATGCCCGAACTCATGCAGCGAGATACTGCAGATGATCACGATCAGGGTGATCAGAAAATATTCCAGACTGAAATCGCCCCGCATCCTGTTCCTCCCGGTCGCAGCTCATGCGCTCTGCAGAGGGCGCAGTCGATCCGGGAGGATCTCGTGCCGGACCAGGTCGTCGAGTGTCTCCCGTGATACGACGAGATCGGCCCTGCCGTTCATCACAAACACGACGGCAGGGCGCAGAAAGCGGTTGTAGTTGCTGGCCATCGCCTGGTTGTAGGCCCCGGTCGTCTGTACGGCCAGCACGTCTCCGGTGTGCATTTCCGGCAGCATCGTGTCCCGGATCAGAATGTCGGTCTCGCAGTGCTTGCCGGCAATGGTGTAGATGCGATCGGCTGGCTGATTGGCGCGATTGGCCAGCACGCAGGAGTAGACCGCCTGATACATCTGCGGTCTCGGGTTGTCGGAGAGCCCACCGTCCACAGCAACGTAGGTGCGGGTCCCGGGTGGTTCGGTGATCGGCACCGTCTTGATGGCTCCCACTGTGTAGAGCGTCACTCCTGCCTCGCCGACCAGTGAGCGCCCCGGCTCCTGTGAGAGGATAGGGTAGGGCAGACCGGCATCGTCGAGCGCCTTTCGGAGCGGGCGCGCCACGGCCCCGGCAAACGCGCGGAAGTCAGGGGGCTGATGTTCGGGCAGGTAGCGCACTCCGAGCCCCCCGCCGATGTTGAGCTCTTCCACCAGTGCGCCGGTCTCGGCATGGATCTTCTGCATCAGTTCCACCATGACCAGAGCCGCTTCACGGTGCGTATCGGCGTCCAGCAGTTGCGAGCCAATGTGGCAGTGGATCCCGCGGAAGCGCAACCCCGGCGTGGTCAGCACCCGACGCACGGCTTCCATCGCCGACCCGTCGGCGATGTTAAACCCGAACTTGGTGTCGGCCTGGCCGGTACGGATCAGGTGGTGCGTCTGCGGGTCCACACCCGGCGTGGCACGCACCAGCACTTCCATCGTTTCCTTGCGGTTGCGCGCGAGCACGCCAAGCATCTCCAGTTCCAGAAAGTTGTCCACAATGATGTGACCGATCCGATGCTCGAATGCTGCATCCAGCTCCTGCCAGGACTTGTTGTTGCCATGCAACGCGATGCGATCCGGGGGGAACCCGGCATGCCGTGCCACGTACAGCTCGCCCAGAGAAGCCACGTCCAGAAACAGTCCTTCCTGCGCGATCAGGCCGGCCATCGCACAGGTCAGGAAGGCTTTGCTGGCATAGTAGATCCGATTGCGTGGGTAGCAGGCATCGAACGCGGCCCGGTAGGCGCGACAGTTCTCCCGAACTGCCGCCTCATCGACCACGTAGAGCGGGGTCCCGAACTGTCTGGCCAGCTCCACAGCATCACACCCGCCGATCTCCAGATGTCCCTGCGCGTTGACCTGTTGTGTTCCAAGCAGAAGCATGACTCCCTTTCCTTACGGGACTGGCCCCGGAGGCCAGGAGGTACGGGACAAAAAGAGACCGCACCGTACGGGCGGTCGAGCAATATCAGTTGGGCAGATGGCAGAGAGTGTACCCAAAATGGGGCCTGCTGTCAAGCAAGGTCCACCGCGCCTCAGGGGATTCCCGGCCGGTTACGCACCACCACCAGAGCTCGTGCGCTGGTGATCCGGCGCCCCTCGCGATTGAATGCGCGGATCTCCACCACATGTTCGCCGTCCGTGGCGCGCGTGGTATCCCATGCGTAGGAAAACGGCGGTGTGTTCTGCACGGCCAGCAACTCGTCGTCTACCAGGTAAGCGACCGCATGGATGGGATCCGGTTCCCCGGACGGCAGGCGAGCCTGCAGGGTCAATGTGCCGGAGACCACTTTGCGGCCGAGACGCCTTCCACGCGTCTCGGCCTCCTGCGCGTACGCCCTGCCGAGCGCTTCAATACGTTCTCGCAAGACGTTGCCAGCGGCTCCCGAGGCATCCGCCTGCAGGACCGAGAACACGAACAGGTCCCCGGGGGCAGGGGCATATCCCGGCGGGATATCCCGCAACTCGCCGTCGGCTGTGCGTACCTGCACTCTGGTTCCCACCGGGGGCAGCAGCTCACGGAACAACAGGTGTCCGGGAGGCAGATCAGTCTGGATCACGCTCGGCTCGGCAGCCGGAGGCCGCACAGAGCGATCTCCCGGGCGCGCCGGTGTCCACTCCGGACGCAGTTTCAGAACCAGCTTTGGCCCCGCCCCGAAAGCCAGACCCTCTCTGCTCGCCCGCACCACCGTGCCTCCTGCGGGCACGGACCTGTCCGGCGTGGCCGAGGTAGCCGGGCGCGTCACCCGCCCCACCAGAGTGTAGGTCCTGCCATGGTCTACGCTCAGCTCGACTCTGCCGAACAACGCGTTCTCCACACGCAGCAGGTAACCCGTTACAGGCGGCACCGGCTGACTGCTTCCCGGAGAGCATGCGCAGCACATTGCCAGCACAACGGTCATTGCCTGACAGAGCCATCGATACCTCTGCACTGCTCTCGAGCCCTCCTTGACGTCTCTGTGTCCTGATCAGTATACTCCTACTCACCATGAGCGAGGCAAATCCCAACCGGACTCCAGCTGGCAAACCCATCGACTCGATCCCGCCCGACTACTCCGGCAATACCCCGCTGATGCGCCAGTACTTCACCGCACGGCAGGAGCACCCGGGCATTATCCTGTTGATGCGGGTGGGCGACTTCTATGAGGCTTATGGCGAGGATGCAGAAACCATCGCCAGCGACCTCAACCTGACCCTGACCGGACGCGAGGACGGGAACCTGCGGATCGCAATGGCCGGCGTGCCCCATCACGCGCTGGATCGCTACGTGGCCCGGTTGATCCGCAAGGGCCGGCGCGTTGCGATCATGGACCAGATCGAGGACCCCCGGTACGCCCGGGGGCTCGTCAAGCGCAAGGTCACGCGGGTTGTCACTCCGGGGACGGTGCTGGAAGACAACATGCTGGAAGCGCGCAGCAATAATTACCTGCTCGCGGCCGTTGTGGGCGATCCGGTCGCCGGACTGGGCGTGGTGGACGTCTCTACCGGTGAGTTCCTGACGACCGAGCTTGACGGGGAGCACCGTCTGGAGCGTCTGCTGGATGAGATCCAGCGTCTGGAGCCTGCAGAGATCCTTGTGCCGGACAACGCTCCCGAAGAATGGATTGCAACGCTTCAAGCGAGCTGCACAGCCACCATCATTCCCTATGCGCCCCGGGCTACCGTGCGCTCGCGCTGCGCCTCCAGCCGCGAAGTGCTGCTGGCACACTTCCGGACACAGTCCCTGCGCGGGTTCGGGTGCGAGACGTTCACCTCCGGGTTAGACGCCTGCGCACTGGTCCTGCAGTACCTGCAGGAGACACAGGTGAACGCTCTGCCGCACATCCAGACACTGAGCGTGTATTCCGCGCAGGACTACATGATGCTGGATGGCCCGGCCCGTCGCCATCTGGAGCTGACCAGCCCGATGGGCGAGGGAGGACGCCAGCGCACATTGCTGGGCACCCTGGACGCCACAGTTACTCCCATGGGCGGTCGTTTGCTGCGCCGCTGGCTGGAGGAACCGTTGCTGGACATCGCGCGGATCCGCGAGCGACAGGATGCGGTGGAGGAACTGTTTCTGGATAGCATCCGGCGGGGGGACGTGCTGGAGGCCCTGCGGGGCATGGGAGACATGGAGCGTCTGGTCAGCCGCGCCGCAGCGGGTCTGGCCAACGCCCGGGACCTGGTCGCGCTCAAAAACGCCCTGCTCCGACTTCCCTCCCTGGCCATGGCCCTGCAGAACGTCCGCTCCACCCGACTCCAGGAGATCGCCCGACATCTCGCCTGTCCTCCCGGGATCGCCACCTGTATTGCCGAGGCGCTGGAAGACGATCCGCCCGCTGACCTGCGTAGCGGCGGGTTGATCCGCCCCGGATATCGCGCCGAACTGGATGCCCTGCGCGCGGCGGCCACAGAAGGCAAGGCATGGATCGCTAATCTGGAGGCAACCGAGCGCGAACGCACCGGGATCAGCTCTCTCAAAGTCGGCTACAACGCGGTGTTCGGCTACTACATCGAGGTCACCAGAGCCAATCTGAGCAAGGTCCCCCCGGAATACATCCGCAAGCAGACCATCGCCAATGGCGAGCGCTACATCACCCCGGAACTGAAAGAGGTCGAGAGTAAAGTGCTCGGGGCAGACGAGAAGGCGATGGAGCTGGAGTACGAGATTTTCCTCGGGGTACGCGAGCAGGTTGCGGCCGCCGCCGGGGAAGTACTGGCCGTAGCACGCGCTGTTGCTGAGCTGGATGTGCTGGCCGCCTTCGCGGAGAATGCTGTGCGCTACCACTATGTACGCCCGACGGTCGATGACGCCAACCGGATCGCGATCCGGGCTGGACGTCACCCGGTCATCGAACGGATCGGGCCGCAGGGGGCGTACATTCCCAACGATGTCCTGCTCGACGACACCTGCCAGATGATCATCCTCACCGGCCCCAACATGAGCGGCAAGTCTTCTTTCCTCCGGCAGGTCGCCCTCATCACTCTGATGGCTCAGATCGGATCCTTTGTGCCAGCCGATAGCGCAGAGATCGGAATTGTGGACCGCATCTTTACTCGCGTGGGTGCCCACGACGAGCTCGCTACCGGGCAGTCGACCTTCATGGTCGAGATGAATGAGACCGCCAACATCCTCAATAACGCCACACCCCGCAGCCTGGTCGTTCTGGATGAGATTGGCCGGGGTACATCCACCTACGACGGGCTGTCCATTGCGTGGGCAGTCGCAGAACATCTGATCCGGATTGGTTGCAAAACGCTGTTCGCTACTCACTACCACTATCTGAACGAACTGGCCCGGCACTACCCGACCGTGCACAACTACCG
>JANWZQ010000066.1 GCA_025054835.1 Chthonomonadaceae bacterium | reverse complement strand
CCGCGTGCCCATCATGCTGCAGGCCAACCGCCTGCTGGTGCGACGCATGGCCGAAGAAGGCATGGACTACCCCATCCACCTCGGCGTGACCGAGGCAGGCGACGGGCAGTACGCCCGGATCAAGTCCACCGCAGGCATCGCCACCCTGCTGGCCGAGGGCATCGGCGACACCATCCGCGTCTCGCTCGCAGAAGACCCCATCCACGAGCTCCCCGTCTGCTACGATATCCTGCAATCGCTCGGCCTGCGCAAAACCCGGGTGGAATTCATCGCCTGCCCGTCGTGCGGCCGCACCAAATTCGATCTCCCCGTGGTGTTCAACTGGGTCAAGCAGGCAACCCAGCACCTGGTCGGCCTGGACATCGCGGTCATGGGATGCATCGTCAACGGCCCCGGCGAAATGGGCGACGCCGACTACGGATTTGTCGGCAAAGCCGGAGGCAAGATCTCGCTCTACCGCAAGCGCGAAGAGGTCAAATCCGGCATTCCGCAGGAGAAAGGCGTGGAGGAACTGGTCAATCTGATCAAGGCGGACGGCCGCTGGGTCGACCCCTACCCCGGATGGCAGATCCCGGAACCCCCGCGCGAACTGCGCGAGCGCATCCAGCGCGAAGACACCATCCCACTGACTCAGAAATAGCAACACAGGTTCCCGCTTCAAAGGAGAAGCTGCGCATGCCCGAGACACTGTCCCCCGCCGGTGGCGGATTTCTGCTGGAACCGGGTGACCCCCTGCGAACATTCAGCCCGGAAGACTTCACGGCCGAACAGCGGCTCATCGGCCAGACCGCAGAGGAATTCCTGCGTAACACCGTGCTCCCGCAGGTCCCTCGCATTGAACAGGGCGATCACGCGCTGATGCACCGGCTCATGCAGCAGGCCGGCACTCTGGGGCTGCTGGGCGCGGACGTGCCGGAAGTCTACGGGGGGCTCGGCCTGCCGCAGACCACCACAGCCCTGATCGCCGAAAAGCTCAACCCGCAGCAGTCCTTCGCCCTGACCCATGAGGCGCACACCGTCATCGCCACTCTGCCGCTGCTCTTCTTCGGTACCCACGAGCAGAAACAGCGCTACCTGCCCCGGCTCGCCTCCGGGGAGTGGATCGCCAGTTTCGCCCTGAGTGAGGCCGGTTCCGGTTCCGATGCGCTGGCCCTGCAGACCCGCGCCGTGCTCTCCCCGGACGGCACGCACTACCGGCTCACCGGCGAGAAGATGTGGATCACCAACGCCGCGTTCGCACAGCTGTTCACCGTGTTCGCCCGGGTCGATGACCGCGTGACCGCTTTTCTGGTAGAGCGCGATTTCCCCGGCGTCTCCTTCGGCAAAGAAGAACACAAACTGGGGAT
The DNA here is from genome assembly GCA_025054835.1 of Chthonomonadaceae bacterium. GTDB lineage: Bacteria > Armatimonadota > Chthonomonadetes > Chthonomonadales > Chthonomonadaceae > JANWZQ01. The sequence continues at coordinate 2,171 of JANWZQ010000066.1, read as the reverse complement.
GCATGGCACCTCCACACGCCGGGTGATCCTGGACAACGTGCCGGTACCGGTGGAGAACGCGCTGGAGGTAGGCAAGGGGCACTACGCAGCCCTGTGCGCGTTGAACCTCGGCCGATTCAAGCTGGAAGCGGGCACGGTTGGAGGGCTCAAGTATCTGCTGGAAGTGTGCACGACCTACGCGCAACAGCGCCGCACGTTCGGCAAGCCCATCGCACAGCACGGCCTGATCCAGCACAAACTGGCCACCCTCTGCGCGCAGACCTTCGCGCTGGAAAGCATGATCTACCGTCTGGCACAGGACCTCGACAGCGTGCTGGCTCCGATTGTTCCCGATGCCCCCGATGCCCCCGCGCACTATCACCGTGCGGCCGAGGAGTTCGCCATCGAGTGCAACATCGTCAAGGTCCTCGGCTCCGAGGCCTACAGCCATGCGGCGGACGAGGCGATCCAGATCCACGGAGGTTACGGCTACACCGAGGAGTTCCCCGTCGCACGGGCCTGGCGCGATCAACGTCTGCTGCGGATCGGCGAGGGGGCCAACGAGATCGTCCGGATCGCGATCGTCAACCAGATCCTGCGCCGGGATCGCGCCGGGCGCCTGACGGTGCGCGACGCGGGCCAGAAGGCCGCGCAGGCGCTCGCGTCCACCACACTACCCGCATCGCCCCTGTATGCGGACGCGCTGGACGTCATCCGTGGCCTCGCAGAGGACGTCCGGCAGCTGGCCCTGTTGCTTCTCTTTCAGGCCACAGAGCAGCCGGGCACAGACCTGCAGGAGATGCAGGAGATCGCCGGGGCGATTGCCGATGTGATCTGCGCCGCATACGCCCTGCAGAGCGTGCATCTGCGCTGCCAGAAACTCCGGACCCGGGAGCACCCGCGTTACCCTGTCGCGTTGCTGGCCGGTCAGGTGGTTGCGCAGGATTGCGCCCGGGCCGCGCACACTGCTGCCGGCTATGCCCTGGACAGCCTGTCCGAGCTGGTCGATACCATCGATTGGTGGAACGAGCCGTTCACCGGGCTCTCCGCCCTGCTGGATCGTCTGGACCGATTCGATGAGAGTCCTCTGCGTCTGCGCCGGGAACTGACGGCGCATGTTCTGGAGAGAGGGGGATATCCTCTGTGAGCCGTGAAGAGGCGTCGGCGGGCTCCTCGCAGGAGCTTGCGCGCATCATGCGCCTGACCACCGCCTACTGGGAGTCGGCCGTTCTGGCCACGGCCTGCGCGCTGGACCTGTTCGACGTGCTGGACGGAGGCGCTCGAACCGCGGAAGAGGTCGCGGCGCGGGCGCATACGGACCTGCGCGCGACCCGGATGCTACTGGAGGCCTGCACGGCGCTCGGGTTGCTCACCCGGCACATGGACAGCGGCGCGCCCCGGTACGCCAGTGCGCCTGCTGCAGCCCGCTATCTGGCCCGCAGCAGCCCGACGTGCATGCGAGATGCGGTGCAATGGGGCCTCGCGCAGTATCCGATCTGGGGTCAGTTGACGCAGAGCGTGCGCTCCGGGCAACCCGCTGTCTCTCCGGAAAGTCATCTGGGGGGCGATCCGGAGCAGACCCGCGCCTTTGTGCGGGCCATGCACCAGCGCGCTCTGAGCATGGCGCGCGGCATCGTGCCCTTCCTGCCCATGGATGGAGTACAGGAGTTGCTGGATGTTGGCGGTGGGTCCGGCGCGCTTGCGTGTCTGCTGGCGCAGCAGTACCCTTCCCTGCGCGCTACCGTTCTGGATCTGCCCTCCGTTGTGGCGATTGCGGACACGTGGATCGCGCAGATGGGCCTGTCGGATCGGGTGCGCACCCGCGCCGGCGACGCGACGCAGGAGGATTACGGCGTGAACGCCTTCGATGCGGTGCTCTTCTTCGGCGTCCTGCATCAGATGGCTCCGGATACCATCCCGCTCATGCTGGAGCGTGCCTATCGTGCGCTGCGTCCCGGTGGTCAGGTTCTGATCTGCGATTTGATGACGGATGACACCGGGCACCGCACGCCCTTTGTGGCTCTGTTCGCGTTGCAGATGTTGCTGACCAGTCACCGGGGCCACGTCTTCTCTGTTTCTGACGGCGCACGGTGGTTGGAGCAGGCGGGTTTCGAGCATGTCGCAGGGCAGGCGCTTCCGCCACCGTTGCCCTATACTATTCTGCGTGCGCAACGCCGTTTCACGTGAAACGC
>JANWZQ010000021.1 GCA_025054835.1 Chthonomonadaceae bacterium | reverse complement strand
CGTGCGCGGCAACGGCCAGATCCGGGGGTAAGCTGGATCAACGAACAGCACAGCGAACGGAAGGAGTAAGTGAGAAGCGTGCCACATTACGATGTGATCGTCGTGGGGACCGGACCCGCAGGAAACGCAGCAGCCTACACGCTCGCCCGTGGCGGTGCGCGTGTGGCCTTGCTGGAAAAGCACACGCTGCCCCGGCACAAGACCTGTGGAGGAGGCATGCCCATGGTCGTCCGCGATGTGCTCGCCATCGATGTCTGCAACGACCTCTCACCCGAAACGTTTGTGGAGGCCGACGCACGCTACATGCGGCACACATGGAACTTCGCAGATCCCTGCCTCATGCCGATGAATCCGGAGGGGAGCACAGGAGAGAGCGCCCGCCGTCCGTTATCGCTATGGATGGTGCAACGCTCCGTGTTCGATGACGCGCTGGCCCGGCGCGCTGCTCGTGCCGGTGCGGAGCTGCGGGATGCGTTACCAGTACGCGTGGTGCACACAGAGCCGGGCCGGGTTCGCGTGCTGGCAGAAGGTCCACAGGGGGCATGGGAAGGTACTGCCGACTTCCTGATCGGTGCCGATGGAGCCAACGGGATCGTGGCGCGCTCCGTGGGCCTGCGCCGGAATCGCGCACTGGCCATCGCGATCGAAGTAGAGGTCCCGCATCGCTGGGGCGACGGCCACCCGGACCTCCGGCCCGATGTGTGTCACCTCGAGTACGGCGCTGTCCGGCGCGGATACGCATGGGTCTTCCCCAAAGGGAACCATCTGAATGTAGGAGCCGGCGTTTTTCGCCCCCGGCAACCGGATGGCCGCGGCGACAGCACAGTCCGCGCGGAGCTGCATCGGGCCATTCACGGGTACCTGCAGGCGCTGGGAGTCCCGGCAAACCCCGATACGCTCACCTACCATGCACATCCCCTGCCCATCTGGAACGGGCTGGACACGTTGCAGACCCGCGAGCACCGCGTGTTGCTGGCCGGCGATGCTGCCGGCCTGATCAACCCATTCTTCGGTGACGGGATCCTGCACGCGCTCAAGAGCGGGCAGATCGCCGCGCAATGCATTCTGAACGGTACAACATCCCGGTACACCCGGGCCATCGCGACGGAGTTCCAGGCCAACTTCGATGCGGCACTGCGACTGGCGCGCTTCTTCTACCAGTGGCCCGGTTTCTGCTACCGGCACGGCGTAAAGCGGCCAGGAGCCACACATACCGCGACACGACTGTTGTGCGGCGAAGCGATGTTTCAGGACATTGCAACCCGCGTGATGCGCCGCATCCGTGAAGCCATGCGCGCCGATCGCACGGCCTCCGATGCGGCCCTCTCTCTGGATGAGACAAACTGACCACTCGACCTCACAACAAAGGAGTTCGTACGGCATGACACAGGAACCCGCCAACCACCGGATGGATCGCAGAGAACTGCTGACCCTTGGCGCACTGGGCGCCGGAACGGTCCTCGCCGCCTCATGGGCCGATCCGGCCCTGGCCGCTCCACAGAACGGGCCTGCCAGAGGCAGCACTCCTCTCACCATAGAAGCGAAGCCGCTGCCACAGAAAGTCTTCAACACCGAGGCTGCCGGCATCAGTCGCAGAACCCATGAAGAGCACTATGAACTGTACAAAGGCTACGTCAGCAAGGTCAACGAGATCCGCGCGAAGCTCACCGCCATGGGCGTGCCCGACCCCTCCAGGGCCAATCAGACGTTCAGCGAAATCCGGGAACTGAAAGTGGAATACACCTTCGCACTGGGGGGTGTCAAAAACCATGAACTCTATTTCGGACACATTGGAGGTAAAGGAGGCGCCCCCACTGGCCCCATCGCCGAGGCAATCAACGCAGCGTTCGGCTCCTTCGACAACTGGAAGGCCGACCTGAAAGCGACCGGCCTCGCAGCCCGCGGCTGGGTCTGGCTGGCACACGACTACACCGACGGCAGCCTGTTCAACTACATCGGAGACGCACAGAACACATTCCCTGTGTGGAACGCCACGCCCATCCTGGCGCTGGACGTGTACGAGCACGCCTACTTCATCGACTTCGGCCGTAATCGCGGCAAATACATCGACGCCTTCTTCAATGTGATCGACTGGGATGCAGTGAACGCCAATCTCAAGATGGCACAGGCCGTGGCACAGGCCGTCAGGTAATACGACTGAGTGGCGAGGTGCTGCGGCTCCCCGCTTACACCACACCTCGCCGCTCTCATGTACTGGAGCCAGCCGTATGCGGGGCACCGCCGTACAGTTTGGCGCCGGCAACATCGGCCGGGGCTTCATCGCGCAACTGTTCCACGAGAGCGGGCTGGAGGTCGTGTTCGTGGACGTCGCCTCCGATCTGGTGGAGGCGATCAACGCGCGGGGCGCCTACACCATCCAGATCGTGGGCAGAGAAGCGCAACAGGTGCGTATCACCGGAGTGCGCGCCATCCATGGGCAGGATCGGGAGCGCGTGGCCGCAGAGATCGCACAGGCAGAAATCGTCTGCACCGCCGTCGGTGCCGGCGCCCTGCCGCACATCGCGCCGGCACTCGCATCGGGATTACTTGCCCGGCATCAACGCAGCGCTCCCCCGCTCAACGTCCTGCTCTGCGAAAACCTGCACAACGCTGCAACACGCTTCCGGGACATGGTAGCCGTACACCTGCCAGAACCCCTGCGCGCGCCCGTTCTGGCACAGACCGGGTTCGTGCAAACGGTGGTCGCGCGCATGGTGCCCACCCTGACCGCAGAAGAACGGGCCGCCGATCCGCTGTCCATTCGAGTTGAAGCCTACAAACGACTCCCCGCCGACGCACACGCAGTCGTGGGGACCTTCCCCCCGATCGTTGGAGTGGAGCTGGTCGACAATTTCCCGGCATGGGAAGCGCGTAAGCTCTACACACACAACTGCGCGCACGCGGTCATCGGCTATCTGGGCCACCGGGCAGGATACGTGTACGGCCACGAAGCCCTGCGTGACCCGCGCATCACTGCTCTGCTGGATCGCGTGATGCAGGAGACTGGCAACGCCCTGATCGCACAATACGGTTTCCACCCGCAGGAACACGCTGCCCACGTGGCCGACCTGATGGAACGATTCCGCAACGAAAGTCTGGGCGACACCTGTCAGCGCCTGGCGCGCGATCCGATCCGGAAGCTGGCACCCGGCGACCGGCTGGTAGGTGCGGCCCGTCTGTGCGAGGCGCAGGGCATCGTGCCCGATGCGCTGGCCGCCGTGATCGCCTGCGCCCTGCGCTACGCGGACCCCGACGATCCCTCCGCCCCCGCGCTACAAAAAATGATCCGGGAAAAAGGCCTGCACGAAACACTCCATCAGGTCTCCGGGATCGAACCGCAGGAACCTCTCGCCGCGCGCATCCATGCGTACTACACGGAGGAGGGGCCGTGAGTGTGGAATTCCGCGCGTTGCAACCGCAGGAACGTGAGGCCTGCCTGAACCTGTGGCGCACAGTCTGGCCAGATGAGAGCCCCGACACCTGGCAACGCTACTTCTATGGCGATGTCGAGTGGTTGCCATACTACACACAGGTCGCTGTGGAAGAGGGACGAATCGTCAGCACAGCCCACATCTGCAAGCGCATCGTGGCCTGCGGCACCTTTCAACTGACACTCGGAGGCATCACCGGTGTGGCCACGCGACCAGAATATCGTGGCCGCGGCTACAGCACCGAATGCCTGCGCCGCGCCATCACAATCATGGAAGCGGACGCAATGGATTTCTCCCTGCTCTTCCTCCACAATCCCGGCATGCACGACCACTGCGCGCCCCCCGGATATGTCACGCTTCCCTTGCCCGTGCTGGAAGCCGCACTGACGCCGGAAGCCGTGCCCCGCTCCACAGACCTGCTGGTCCGTCAGGCAACGGCGAACGACCTGCCACAGATCCGCGAAATCTACAACCGCTACAACCACCGGCGCCCGCTGGCCGTGCAGCGCAACGAGGCCTACTGGCGCGACTGGCTCCGGATCCACCCGGGCCACCTGCCGGACACGCTGCGGGTAGCCACAGACGCAGAAGGGAAAGTACTCGGATACATCCGGATAGAAAAGCTCCCCGGCAACGCAGAAGAGGCCGGTGCGCGGGTCATCGAATGTGGATGGATACTGGACTTGAGGCCAGAGGTAGAACAGCAGGTAGTCACGGCCCTGCTCGACGATGTGATCGCGCAACTACCACCGGTGCCGCAACGCCTGTTGCGCCTGGAAGTAGCCATGGAACCGGCACTGCAAACCGCACTGGAGCCCGTGGCAGAACGCACAGCGGCCCGATGGCAACGCTCGGCCATGGTGCGTCTTCTGCATCGCGACAACCTCCTGCGTGGCCTCACGCTCGACTGGAACGAACGCTGGATCGCAGCGGGACGCCCCACAGGGCAGGTAGCCTTTCAAACACCCTATGGGCCGGTGCTACTGGACGCCTCCGGCCCGTTCCTGCGCGTACAACCGATTGACACAGAGGAGAGCGCGCTCGGGCAGGAAACGTTCTTCGAGCTCCTGATCGGCCTCCGGGAGCCCGCAACAATAGCCCCCGATGCAAGGTGCCACACACTCCTGAATACGCTCTTTCCTCGACACGCCTGCGTCTACTGGCCTGCAGACCAGTTCTGAGGCCCCGTCAGCACAACAGGAGGGACCGTCCGTGTTACCTGATCGGCGTATCGTGCGAACCCTCGGCCTGTTCTGCGCCGGAGCCTGCCTGTTTCTGGGCGCGCGCTGGGCATTCCAGTACCGGACTCCGGGGCGCCTGCGTGAGCTGCCGCCAAACGGCAACGAACTCATCGCCATCCGCGACGGATGGGCCTACTTCCAGATGAAGGAAGTGTTCCTGCCACGCATGGTCACCTTCCGGGATGCACGCGGACGCGTCTTCCTGCGCATGCGCCCGGCGCTGGAGCCCTTCCTCTTCCACGTCATGCCCGTCACCGGGGGCGAAGGGCGTCGCATCGGTGAGCATCGCCTCACCGGCAGAATGTTCCAGAGAGTACACTTCTCAGAACGCGAGGTCGTCTACTTCGCCTATCGGGAGCAGGACGTTCGCTCTCTCGGATGGCAGGCAACCATTCCCGGTGCGGGCAACACAACCGAAGTCGGAATAGGCTTTGCGCCCGTCACGCTCTACTCCATGCGGGTCTCCCGGGGCGCACCCACAGAATGGTGCGCCGGAAAGAAGTTCCCTGTGGTCATCAGCACACTGGACGCACAGCCCCTCTGCATCGCCGGAGAGAAAATCTACTGGATCGAAATCGACCCGAGCAGCAGAGCAACGCATGCATGCGCCACCCTGAAAGTGCGCCACAGAAACGCCACCACGGAAAAAAGACTGATGACCGGCCTCTCCCCGTTAAGCAGCCTCTGCGTGGACGCCGGCGACCACCGCGTGGTCTGGCTCATCGCACCGCCCCCCGGCGAATACACACCGGGACGCAGGTTCTACCGCATCGACAGCGCCAGAGACCAGCCCGCGCTCTTTCTCTCCAATCTGGACACACGCAGCCACATCTGTCGGCCGGTGACTGTGCGCGACCGGGTCTACTGGAAACGCGACCTGTACGCCATCGCGGAGGCGCAGTATCAGGACCATCTGGCCGAGATCTGGTCAGCAAATCACAATGGAGAAGACCGACGAATCGAATTTGCCTTCGAAACCTCCTCGGTCCCCTCGCAACTCCTGGTACACCGGAGCCGCCTCTACTTCGATGTCTACGAAGGCCGCATCCACAACCGCAAACGCTCCGGCACATTGTTGATGCGTCTGGAAACGGACACGCCGCAACGCGCCCGGGAAATCTTCCGCTTCCCGCCGAAAACCACACAATTCCTCATGGATGGAGACTTCCTCTACTACACACGAGACGAAGAGCGTGGCCCCGCGCAAGCCGGGACCGCACAGGGCAACCTCGGAGCGTTCCGGCGCGTGCTCTACCGGCATCCCCTTCCTCCCTAGCCAGACACCAACACAGATCTCCGCAGCAAATGCTGCTTTCCTGCAGGACATTCGGGTAGAATTCTGTCGGTTAGAAATCGCAGGGCAGGAAGGGGCACAACACAGCATGGCGCAGGCGAAGACGGGCAAGGACGTTGCGGCGTTGCATGAGGGCAATCCAGGACCGGAAGCAGTGGTGAAAGAGACCGCGCAGGAGATCCCGACACCTCCCGAACACACACCCTCCACGACGAGCAACAGGGCAGCCGCATCCGGCATCATCCGCGTCCGCGGAGCGCGCCAGCACAACCTCAAAAACATCCATCTGGACATCCCGCGGGACCGTCTGGTAGTCATCACTGGCCTCAGCGGCTCTGGCAAATCCTCCCTGGCCTTCGACACACTCTATGCTGAAGGACAACGACGCTACGTCGAGAGCCTCTCGGCCTACGCGCGCCAGTTCCTCGGACAGCACGACAAACCCGACGTCGACCAGATCGACGGCCTCTCACCGGCAGTCTCCATCGACCAGAAATCTACCTCCCACAACCCCCGCTCCACCGTCGGCACCGTCACCGAGATCTACGACTACCTGCGCCTGCTCTACGCCCGCATTGGCATCCCGCATGACCCTCGCACCGGAAGACCCCTGACCCGACAATCCATTGAAGAAATGGTAGACCGGGTCCTTGCCCTGCCGGAAGGCAGCCGCGTGCAGATCCTCGCACCGATCATCCGTGGACGCAAAGGCGAATACCGCAGGGAACTGGAAAGCCTGCTCCGCGAAGGCTACGTGCGCGCCCGCATCGACGGCGAAATCGTCGACCTGAGCGAAGGCCTCCCCACCCTCGAACGCTACCGGCAGCACACCATCGAAGTGGTCATCGACCGCCTGGTGATCCGCGAAGGCCTGCGCACCCGCGTGACCGACGCGCTCGAACAGGCACTCCTGCGTGGCAAAGGCATCGCGATCGCAAGCGTCCAGGCCATCGGCAACCACCCGGCCCAGGAATTGCAGTTCAGCGAAAACTACACCACCGAAGACGGCGCGTTCAACTTCGACGACATCGAACCCCGCCTCTTCTCGTTCAACTCCCCCTACGGAGCCTGCCCGGAATGTCATGGACTCGGCGTCCGTACCGAATTCGATCCCGCACTCATCGTCCCGGACCGCAATCAGAGCATCGCGCAGGGCGCCATCCGCTACTTCGTCTACAAATCCGGCAAAGAAGTCATGGCCGAACACCGCACCGCGATGTTCCGGGCCGTCGCGCAGAAACTGGGCTTCACCCTCGATACGCCCCTCCGCGACCTCACCCCCGAACAGTTCCACCAGCTCATGTACGGCATCCCCGGCAACGTCACCGTGGAATTCCGCAACCGGTGGGGACGCACCCGCCACTTCGACACCGAATACCCCGGTGTCGTGGCCATCCTCGAACGCATCTACCGTGAAACCACCAGCGCACACGTCAAAGAAGATCTCGAACAGTACCAGCGGCAACGACCCTGCCCCGCATGTCAGGGAAAACGCCTGCGCCCGGAAGCCCTGGCCGTCACCGTCGGAGGCAAATCCATCGCCGACCTCTGCGCCCTCTCCCTCGACCGCCTCGCCGCCTTCTTCGAAAACCTCGCTCTGACCGAACGGGAGCAACTCATCGCCCGACAGATCCTCAAAGAAATCCGCACACGCCTCGGCTTCCTCCTCAACGTCGGGCTGGATTACCTCACACTGGACCGACCCGCCAGCACCCTCGCCGGCGGTGAAGCACAGCGCATCCGACTGGCCACACAGATCGGATCCGGACTGATGGGCGTCCTCTACATCCTAGACGAACCCTCCATCGGACTCCACCAGCGCGATAACTCACGCCTGATCCGCACCCTCGAACACCTGCGCGACTTGGGCAACACCGTGATCGTCGTGGAGCACGACCAGGAAACCATTGAAGCCGCCGACTGGATCATCGACATCGGGCCCGGAGCCGGAGAGCACGGAGGACATGTGGTCGCGCAGGGCACCGTTGCAGACATCAAAGCCTGCCCCGAAAGCCTGACCGGACAGTACCTGAGCGGCCAGCGACAGATCGCGGTGCCCCCGGTGCGCCGCAAACCCGCAGAACGCTACCTGGAACTGATCGGAGCGCGCCAGCACAACCTGAAAAACGTCACCGTACGCATCCCCCTCGGCCTGATGATCTGCGTCACCGGAGTGTCCGGATCCGGCAAATCCACCCTCGTGCAGGAAACGCTCTACCCCCGGCTCATGCACCACCTGCACGGCAGCCACGCAGTCTGGGGCGCCCACGACGAACTGCGTGGCATGGAACACATCGACAAGGTGATCGACATCGACCAATCCCCCATCGGACGCACCCCCCGATCCAACCCCGCAACCTACACCGGTGTCTTCGACCTCATCCGCGAGCTCTTCA
>JANWZQ010000017.1 GCA_025054835.1 Chthonomonadaceae bacterium | reverse complement strand
TGCCATTCTTCCACATTTCTGGCTCCGACTTTGTTGAGATGTTTGTCGGGGTAGGGGCGAGCCGGGTACGGGATCTGTTTGATACTGCCAAGAGCAATCGGCCCTCGCTGATTTTTATTGATGAGATTGATGCTGTAGGGCGTCAACGGGGTGCTGGACTGGGGGGAGGGCACGATGAGCGCGAGCAAACGCTCAACCAGCTGCTTGTTGAGATGGATGGTTTTGATCCCAATGCTGGTGTCATCCTGATTGCCGCTACCAACCGTCCGGATGTGCTGGACCCGGCACTGCTCCGCCCCGGGCGTTTCGATCGGCGCATTGTGGTGGACGCACCGGATATCGTCGGGCGCAAAGAGATCTTCAAGGTGCACCTGCGTGGGAAGCCCATCGACGATGATGTGAACATCGACACACTGGCCAAGCTGACCCCGGGCTTTACCGGTGCAGACATTATGAACGTGGTGAACGAGGCGGCAATTCTAGCGGCTCGCCGTGATAAGACCAAGATCTCGATGGCGGAGTTTGACGAGGCGCGTGACCGTGTAATCATGGGGCCTGAGCGTCGAACGCGCATGAATTCTGAACGTAAGTTGCGCGTGGTAGCCTACCATGAGCTGGGGCATGCCATCGTAGCGGCGAAAATGCCCAACGCGGATCCTGTCTACAAGATCACGGTTGTGCCGCGAGGTATGTCTGGTGGCGTCACGTGGTACCTGCCCAAGGAAGAGACGTTGCGTACCAAGAAGGACATGCTGGATGATATCGCTACGGCCCTCGGAGGGCGTGTCGCTGAAGAGCTGGTCTTTGAGGACGTCACTACAGGGGCTGTGAGTGATCTGGATCATGCCACGAACCTTGCACGCGCCATGGTCTGCGAGTACGGTATGAGTGATCGGCTCGGAGTGCTGCGTTTGGGACGTCGGCACGGCAATCCTTTCCTGGGCCGGGATATTATGGAGGACCGTGACTACAGTGATGAGACAGCGCGCGCCATTGATGAGGAGGTACGGGCGATCATCGACCAGGGGTACAAGCGCGCACGGGAGATCCTCACCGAGCATCGTGCGAAGATGGATGAAATCGCCGAGGTCCTCCTGGAGAAGGAGACGTTGACGCGCGATGAGTTTCTTGCTCTGTTGAACGGGGAGGCCACGCCAGATCAGATACGTAACAACCAGTTGCCGCCAAAGCAGGCGAGTCCTCCGGAGTCGGGAGTGACTGCTCCAGCTCCTTCTGAGGTTCCCAGAATACAGGCGCGCTTGCGCCCTGAGCCTGCTTAGGTGGAGGGAGATTCCTGTTGTGGGCGCGCCGCGCCGCGGCGCGCTTTTTTTGAGGATTTCCGTACGGAAATCCTCAAAAAAAGCGTAAGAATTTTGTTTTAATTTTACATTATCGGACGGTGCTGCGGGCTTTCTTCCCTGGCCGAGGGGGAGCGGAGGGGGCGAATTGGTCGTTGACTTTCTGTCAGAGATAACGGTATGATATACACATGCGTGCCATACCAAATGCCTGCTGGAAATAGACCATGGATCTGCTCAGTCGTTTCTTCGGACCCAATGTCGGGTACGTTGTGGACCTTTATGAGCGCTACTTGCGCGACCCCGATGTGGTGGACAGCGCGACGCGCGCTTTTTTTGCATCTCTGCCGCGGGACGTGCTGGATTTGCTGCTTTCTCCTGTTGCTGGCGGGAGCAACGGGGCAGTTATTGCTGCGGAGAGGGTGATAGAGCGTCCGGTGTGGCGCTCCGAGGATATTCGGAGGATTGTGGCGACGGCGCGTCTGGCCCGCTTTATTCGTGAGATCGGGCATATGCAGGCGCGGATTGATCCACTGGGTAGCGAGCCTCCCGGGGACCCGGATCTCACTCTGGAGGCGCAGGGACTGACGGAGCGCGATCTGGAGGAGCTGCCTGCGTATGTGGTATCCAGCCCGCTGGCACGCGGGGCTGCGAATGCTCTGGAGGCTATTGAGCGCTTGCGGAGCGTTTACTCCGGGACAGTCGGGTATGAGACGGATCACATCCAGGTTGCGGCGGAGCGCGACTGGCTGTATGAGGCCATTGAGAGCCAGCGGTTCTTTCAGGACTTTGATGCGGAAGGCAAGCGTGCCCTGCTGTATCGGCTGGTCGAGGTGGATGTATTCGAGCAGTTTATTCACAAGACTTTCCGAGGGGCCAAGCGCTTTTCGATTGAAGGGAATGACATGCTGGTTCCGATGCTGGATGAGATTATCCGTCTGGCGAGCAATGCGGGCACTGGCGAGATTGTCATTGGTATGGCGCATCGTGGGCGCCTGAACGTGCTGGCACATGTGATGGGGAAGCCATATGCGGCCATTCTTTCTGGCTTTGAGACGACCACGCAGAATTTGAACGCTTCCATTGAGGTTTCCGGGCGATCGATCTGGTCGGGTGATGTGAAGTACCATCTGGGGTTCCAGCGGAACTATCAGGGCAAGGATGAAACGGAGATGCCTCTAACGCTGGTGCCCAATCCGAGCCATCTGGAGTTTGTGAACCCGGTGGTGGAGGGGCACACGCGTGCAGCACAGGACGTACGTGATCATCGTGGGGCACCGATCCAGGACGAGCGTGCTGCTCTGGCGATTCTGATCCATGGGGACGCCGCGTTTCCCGGACAGGGGGTAGTGGCAGAGACACTTAACCTTTCGCAGCTGCCCGGGTATCGCACCGGTGGAACCATCCACATCATTGTGAACAATCAGATCGGCTTCACCACATTGCCTTCTGAGTCGCGTTCGACGTTGTATGCGGGCGATCTGGCCAAGGGATTTGAGATCCCGATTGTGCACGTCAACGCCGATGATCCTCTGGCGTGTCTTGCCGTGACTCGTATGGCGCATGCGTATCGGGAGACGTTCCGGAAGGACTTCCTGATTGACCTGATCGGCTATCGGCGCTACGGGCATAATGAGGGCGATCAGCCAGTTTTCACACAGCCAAGGATGTACGCTATCATCGAGAAGCATCCGCGTGTGCGTGAGATCTGGGCCAGACGTCTTGAGGAGGAGCGGATCATTGCTCCGGGCGAGGCGGAGACAATGGCGCGTGAGGTGGAGCAGAAGCTGGTCGCGGCACGAAAGGAGGTTGTGACACGCGAGCCCTACGACGATATGGAGAATGCGACGCGCAGCTGGCGGACGCACATCACGACTGCTGTGCCGGCAGATCAGCTGGTGGCGATGAATGAGGCGCTCTGTTCTGTGCCAGATGGATTCACACCGAATCCCACGTTGTTGACGCGCTTCCTGCAGAAACGCCGCACCGCGTTGTCCGGAGAGCGTGCGATCGACTGGGGGCATGCGGAGGCTCTGGCGTTTGCTTCGATCCTCGCCGACGGGACGCCCATCCGGCTGACCGGCCAGGACTCTGAGCGGGGCACATTTGGCCAGCGCAATCTGGTTCTGCACGACGCAGTGACCGGCGCACGCTACTGCGCGTTGCAGGCATTGCCGCAGGCCCGGGCCTCGTTTGCCGTTTATAATAGCCCGCTATCTGAGGCCGCTGTGCTGGGCTTTGAATACGGTTACAGCATGCATGCACCCGGTGTGCTGGTGCTCTGGGAGGCACAGTTCGGGGATTTTGTGAACGGGGCTCAGGTGATCATCGATCAGTTTCTTGTTTCGGGGAACGCCAAGTGGAGGCAGGTTCCGTCGCTGGTGTTGTTGTTGCCCCACGGGTATGAGGGGCAGGGGCCGGAGCATTCCAGTGCGCGACCCGAGAGGTTTCTTCAACTCGCGGCCACAGATAACATCCGGGTTGCTAATTGCACCACGGCCTCTCAGTACTTTCATCTGTTGCGCCGGCAGGCCGCGTTGCTGGAGTCGGATCCGCGACCGCTCATCATTTTCACGCCAAAGAGCCTGTTGCGCAATATCAATGCGGCGGCGTGCCTGAGTGATCTGACCGATGGACAGTTCCTGTCTGTGATCGATGATGCGCGTGCCAGTCGGGATCCGGATCGTGTAACCCGCTTGATCTTCTGTACTGGCAAGGTGTACATGGATCTGGTGTATCGGGATGGGGCCAGCACGCAGTATCGTCCGGAGTTCGAGCAGGCTGAGGGAGTTGCCGTAGTGCGTGTGGAGGAGTTGTATCCCTTCCCGGAGGAGGCGATCAGCGAGGTTATTCAGAAGTACAGTCGGAACCTGCGTGAGATTGTCTGGTTGCAGGAGGAGCCGTCTAACATGGGAGCGTGGTCCTACATTGCGCCCCGTCTGCTGGGGGTGGATACGGGGGGGTGGAAGGGACCTCTCTCTTATGTGGGGCGTTCCGAGGCTGCCAGCCCGGCCGAAGGGTCCAGTGCGCGGCACGCTCAGGAACAGCAACGTATCATTGCTGAGGCGTTGCGAGATATCCCGCGCGTTTCTACCACGCGCGCCCGGGTTGCGCAGATACGTTAGAGACACGCCTGTGGAGTTGAGAGCCAGATGTCTGTGGAGATCCGAGTACCCCAGATGGGGGAGTCCATAGTGGAAGCGACCCTTGCGCGCTGGATCAAGCGGGAGGGAGATCCGGTGAGCGCCGGTGAGCCGATTGCGGAGCTAGAAACTGATAAGGTGAACATGGAGATCACTGCCGATCAGGCCGGTGTGCTCGAGGCTCTGCGCTTCCGCGAGGGAGATACTGTTGCTGTCAATGATGTGATTGCGATCCTCAACACGGCTTCGAATGGCAGCGCGCCTTCTGATACGCCGGTTGAGGAGCCCCGGCCGGCCGTTGTGAAGACTGATGGGGTTGCGGAGACTGCGGAGGTGCGCGTCTCTCCTGTGGCAGCCCGCATGGCACGCGAGAACGATATTGACCTGAGCGCTGTGCAGGGCAGTGGGGCTGGCGGCAAGATTGTCCAGAGAGATGTGCAGGCCGCACTGCAGGCGCGCTCTGAAGGGCGGAAGCCGAAAGTCGCACCGACTGTGGAGGGGCCTGTGGAGTCTGCTCCTGTTGTTGCCGAGAGGGTGTCGCGGATTCCGGATGTGCTCGCACCTCCTGCAGAGTTGCGTGAAGAGCGAGTGCGTATGTCCCGCCGGCGACAGACCATTGCCGCACGGCTCAAGGAGGCCCAGAACACGGCCGCCATGCTGACGACCTTTAACGAGATCGACATGTCGGCTGTGATCGAGATTCGCAAGCGCCGCCGGGATGCGTTCAAAGAGCGGTATGGGGTGTCACTCGGGTTCATGTCGTTCTTCACCAAGGCCTGTGTGGGCGCGCTCAAGGCTTTCCCTTATCTCAATGCGGAGATACAGGGTAAC
>JANWZQ010000182.1 GCA_025054835.1 Chthonomonadaceae bacterium | reverse complement strand
GGGAAGTTCCACGGGGTGATCAACGTGCAGACGCCCAGAGGCGCGCGCCGGGTGTACAGAAAAGTTCTGGCACTGGCGGAAGGGATCACCTCACCCTCCGGGAGCAGGGTCTGCATGGCATAGTAGCGCAGAATAGTCACCGCACGCATTGTCTCGCCGCGCGCCTCCGGCAGAGACTTCCCCTCCTCGCGCATCAGTCCCTGCGCCACGGTCTCCGCCCGACGCTCCAGAATGTCGGCCGCACGCCGCAGGTACTCCCCGCGTGCCGGTGCCGCCATCCCACTCCATGACTCCAGAGCCATCTTTGCCGCCACGACCGCCTGTGCGGCGTCCGTGGCATCGGAGTCTGGAAAAAGGCCAACGATGTCCTCACGATTGGCCGGGTTGCGGTTGTCGTGGTAGAGATCAGCGGCCGGACGCACCCACGCTCCGCCGATGTAGTTGCGGTACCGTTCGCTCACACGACTCCTCTTTCAACAGGGCTTT
The DNA here is from genome assembly GCA_025054835.1 of Chthonomonadaceae bacterium. Lineage (GTDB taxonomy): Bacteria > Armatimonadota > Chthonomonadetes > Chthonomonadales > Chthonomonadaceae > JANWZQ01. Next base: position 16,867 of record JANWZQ010000182.1, on the reverse strand, counting down.
GCCAGAAGGATTCGCGACCGGCAGGTCGGGTTCCTGCCGGGCAGCACATCCGGCCGGCGCCTCCACCCCGCAAATCTCCCTGAGCCCTGCTTGCACCTGCGCCAATAATCAGAGTGAGGCTCGCACCGGGACTTTCGGGCCCGGACGGCCGGCAAGTCTTCGAACATCAAGGATACCTCCATGTACGACAGGCTCTTCGGCGGAGACAGGTTCATCGCCGTAACCCGTGCGCTGGACGCTGCCGCCCTGCGGCATCAGGTGATCGCGCACAATCTCGCCAACGTCAACACCCCCGGCTTCAAACGACAGGAAGTCCACTTCGAAACAGAACTCCAGCGCGCTCTGGCACAGAAGCGCAACCCCTGCCTTCCTCCGGGGCATAACCCGTTGCAGGAAGTGCGCCCGCGCGTTGTCACCATCACGCAGACCGGTGAGCGCACCGATGGCAACAATGTCAATCTGGAGAGCGAGACCGTTCAGATGGCCGTCAATGCGCTCCGCTATGAGGTGCTGGCCCGGTCCATTGGCGGCACCTTCCGCTCACTCAGGACCGTGATCAACGGGCGCTAACATCATTTGTGCACAGGAGATTGCCATGCCCCTTGCTACCTCACTGCAGATCAGCGCGTCCGGGCTGACCGCACAACGCTTGAACCTGGACGTGATCAGCAACAATATCGCCAACGCAAGCACCACGCGCACCCCGACAGGCCAGCCATACCGGCGACAGCAGGTCATTTTCGCCGCGCGCGAGGCGCGGGGTGGCTTCGCTGCAGCACTGGCAGCAGCACGGGGCGCACGGGGTGCACAGGTCGCAGGAGCCGGCGTGCAGGTTGCTGCCATTCAGCCAGATACCCGGCGCGACTTCAAAGTGGTCTACGATCCCGGTCATCCCGATGCCGACGCACGCGGCTACGTGCGCCTGCCTAACGTAGAGCCCATCATTGAAATGGTGGATCTGATCGCGGCTGCACGCGCCTACGAAGCGGGCGTGACCGCCATCAACACAGCCAAACAGATGCAACAACGGGCGCTGGAAATCGGGCAGTAACCCCGTCCGGAAGGTATCCAGAAGGAAGAACACGATGCAAATCGATCCGATCTCAACGCGATTGTCTCCCGCGTCCGTCCTGCGCAGTGGTGAGGGCGCAGCGCTGCCGCTCCCGACGACGGATGCCCTGTCCGGTGCAACCGGAGCCGGGAAAACATTCGGGCAGTTCCTGCAGGACGCTATCCGGGAGGTCAACGAGGCTCAGTTGCGCGCCGCCGACCTGACCACTCGCTTCGCTACCGGTGAGCCACTGGACGTACATCAGGTCATGATCGCCTCACAGGAAGCAGGCGTGATGCTGGATCTGGCAGTACAGGTGCGCAATAAACTGCTGGACGCCTATCAGGAGATCCTGCGTGTCAACCTCTGACCCCTGTGTGAGACGGAGTAGCGCATAGCCTGAACCGGAGCGAGCAGGGCGCCCCCGGAATTCATGAGGAGGAAGGAACGCGACAGTGTTCAATCGCGTGCGGACATGGTGGGAGGGGCTCTCCCGGAACAACCAGATCATTCTTGTTGTTTCGACACTGGGCGTGCTCGTTGCCATGGTCGGCTTCATCAGCTGGGCCAGTACGCCCGAATACGCCCTGCTGGCTTCCGGTCTCTCCCCGCAGGACGCCAGCACCATCACCGACAAGCTGCGCGAACAGAACGTTCCGTTCCGTCTGGCGCAGGGAGGCACGAGCATCGAAGTGCCCCTGCAGAAGCGCGATGAACTTCGCATGCGCCTGGCCAGCGAAGGCCTGCCCCGACAGGGATCGATCATTCCCGGATACGAATTGCTGGATAAGGCGGGCTCCTTCATGACCCCCCCGCAGGAGGCACAGATGCTGTTGCGGGCACGGGAGGGCGAGGTCAGCAAGAGCATCATGACTCTGGAGCAGGTCGCTTCGGCTACCGTACGTTACGCAGCCGAGCAGAACTCTCCGTTCCTCTCCGAGCAAAAACCCCCCTCCGCCTCCGTCATTGTGACGCTCAAGCCGGGCATGACGCTGTCGAAGGAGAATGTGCGGGCCATCGTTCGCCTGACGCAGATGCCCTACACCGGTCTGGACGAGAAAAACATCAGTGTGGTGGACTCCGAGGGCAACGTACTCTGGGACGGCCCGCGCACCGACGAGGGGCAGGGCGATGAGAACCTGGAAAAGCAAAAAGCGTTCGCGCGGGAAAAGCGCGCCGAATTGCAGGCCTTTCTGGACAGCATGCTGGGACGTGGCAAGTCGGTCGTGCTGGTCAATGCCGAACTGAATTTCGACAAACAGACCGAAGAGAGCGTGGTTCCGGAGGCCGGCGTCGCCGCCAACAAAACCGTCTCCACCGAGACCATGACAGGCGCCGGAAGCATCACCGCACCACCGGCCGGAGCAACGGCCAACGTGAACGCCGCGCCCAACATTCCCACCTACCAGGTGAATAATCAGGACGCCAACGGAGAGTACCGGCGCGAAGAGACCACCACCAGCTATCAGGTCGGTCAGACCAGACGGGTCACTACCCGGGCACCCATGCGTGTGGAGAAGCTAACCGTCAGCGCCATGATCGACTCCAGCCTGAAAGGCCCCGATGGTCAGCCCGTAGATCTGGCGGCTATCAAAAAGATGCTGGAGACCTACGTCGGAGTGACCGCCAACGACCCGACCCGCGTCGTGACTGTGGAGCAGTTCCCGTTCGATCGTTCCGCAGAGATCGAGGCAGAGAAAGTCGCCGCACAGGCCCGGCGCTCCGAGGTGCTGTCTCGCATCTTCAGCATCGCCATTCCGCTGGCGCTCATGCTGATCTGCTTCCTCCTGCTGGCGCGCGCACTCAAGCGCGCCGTGCCGGCACCTGCCGGGCAGCTGGCGCTGGCCGGCGGAGGCGCTCTGCCCCCCGGCTCCTACGCCCTGGAGGGCGCCCTGCCCGCTCAGGCTACTGCGGAGGGCGAACCGGGAACTGCAGAGGGACCTGAGGCCATCGGGCTGCCGACCGGGGCCGGCACGCCACGCACGTTCGATGTTATCGAAGAGGCCTTCGACGCGCACCTGGAATCCATCCTCCATCTGGCCCGATCCAAGCCCGAAATGGTGGCAGCTCTGTTGAAAACATGGGTCAGCGAAGAGGCATAGCGGAAGGAGAACCGGTTGAGTCGACACCATGGACAACAACTGACGAACCGGCAGAAAGCGGCTGTGCTGCTGATTGCGCTGGGGCCGGAGGCTGTCTCCAGGATCTTCCAGCACATGCGCGAGGATGAAATCGAGGGCCTCACACTGGAGATCGCCCGCCTCGGACGTATCTCCGCGGAAGCACGCCGACAGGTGGTTGCCGAATTCTACGAGATGTGCATGGCGCAGGAGATCATCTCCGAAGGAGGCATCGATCAGGCGCGTAAAGCCCTGGAGGCAGCCTTCGGACAGGAAAAGGCCAGCGAGGTCGTCAGCAAGGTCATGCAGACCCTGCAGGTCCTGCCGTTCGACTTCGTCAAGAAGACCGATCCCAGTCAGCTCCTCTCCTACATTCAGGACGAGCACCCCCAGACTATTGCCCTCATTCTAGCGCATCTCAACCCCAACCAGGCTGCTGCGGTGCTCTCCGGCCTGCCCCAGGAACTGCGGGCCGAAGTGGCGCGACGCATCGCTATCATGGATCGCACTCCGCCAGAAGTCATTCGCGAGATCGAGCGCGTGCTGGAACGCAAGCTCTCCGGTGCCATGATGACGCAGACGTTCTCCGCTGTCGGCGGCGTCAAGAGCCTCGTGGAAGTGCTCAACTTCGTGGACCGCACCACCGAAAAGACCATCCTGGAGTCCCTCAGCGAGACCAGCCCCGAACTGGCTGATGAGGTGAAGAAGTTGATGTTCGTCTTCGAGGACATCATCCTGCTCGATGACGCCTCGATCCAGAAGGTGCTGCGCGAGGTGGACACGAAGGAGCTGGCGCTAGCGCTCAAAGGCGTGGGAGAGGAAGTGCAGCAACGCATCTTCAAGAACATGAGCGAGCGTGCCTCCACCATGCTCAAGGAAGATATGGAATTCATGGGACCGGTGCGGTTGCGCAATGTGGAAGAGGCGCAGCAACGCATCGTGGGCATCATCCGCCGACTGGAAGAGAACGGCGAGATCATCGTGGCGCGCGGCGGCGGCGAAGAGATCATTGTCTGATCCGGAACAAGAGATCGATGACTACCGAACCACACGCAGTACCGGACACACAGCAACACAGGGAAGACACCTTCCTGCCGCTCACGGCACCGCATGTCGCTCCGCCGAAGCCCGCGCCACCAGAGCCGGTCAGCTGGTTCACACATCTGGCACCCCGCCTGCCAGAACCGGATCCCGCGCCATCCACCCCAGCAGCCCGGGAGCCGAACGACGCGTGCCCTGTGACCTTCCCGGATCTGGAGCAGGTGGCCACCATGGAGCGGGCGCTCTCCCGTCGGGAGGTCGCCGAGCCCCCTGAAATTGCCGAGATGCGCCGTCAGGCATGCGAGGCCGCGGAGACCATCGTGCAGCAGGCCATGGAGCAGGCCGAAAAGATCCTGCAGGAAGCGCAGCAGTCCGGCTATCAGGCCGGTTACGCGCAGGGGTACGCCGAGGGGGAGGCCGCTGCACGACAGCTACTGACACAACAGGCAGACACCGAACGCGTCGCCCTGCGCGAAGAAATCGCCGCGTTCATCGCCCATATCGAGGCCCAGCGCCGCAAGATCTGGCAGGAACTCGAACCTCAGATCATCGGACTGGTGTTCGATCTGGCCCGGAAAGTCATCAAACAGGAAGTGGAAGTCAACCGCGACGTGGCCCTCTCAATGGTGCGCAACGCCCTGCGCCGTGTCGCCGACAGCACATCTCTGCGGATCCGGGTGCATCAGGAAGATCTGGAAACGGTGCGTGCCGCCCGACAGGAGCTGCTAACGCTACTGGACGGCGTGCCCCATGTGGAGATTGTGGCAGATCGCCGGGTTGGGCCCGGTGGATGCATCGTGGAGACGGAGTGCGGCAACATCGATGCCCGGATCGAAACCCAGATGGACACCATCGCCGATGTGCTGCAGCAGATGACCATGGCGCCCCGTCAGGCCGCCTGATGCCTCCGGTTCCCCCGGGCAAATACAAACAACACGGCACTCTTTCTACGACAGAAGAACCATACTCCTTGCAGCACTCTGAGGTATCCTTAAGAAAGGATTTCCTCCAGAGGATGCCACCATGTCCACCCAACAACGTCTTACCTGCCTCCTCGTCTGCTATGCTGTCCTGCGAGCATGCCTGCAGCCGCAAAGCGTGTACTGCAACAGCGGGCTGCAACCGGCTGGCTCCGCTCTCGTTTCCACCGGTCAGGTGGTCTTACCGGCTGGCTCCGACGCCCTGCGCGGCGCAGCCCGGTCGTATTCCTCTGGATGAGATCAACTCTCCGGGGGTGCCCTGCGAGGAGAGGTGCGCCATCGGGCTGTGGCCTCCCGCGAACTGGACCTTTCCGACATGCACCGGGTGGGTGCCGTCACCATCGCGCGGGCCGTCTGGCACAGTTGCAAGCCAGATGCCTCCTTTCCGTGGGAGCACTTCCGCCCCAACACAGACGACTGATGCCTTCCCGGTTGCGGGAAATCACAGGGTGAGTATCGTTGCACTGGCGAGAGAGCGCGCTCATGGAACCATCGATCAGGAGAGCCGGAACATGAACATCGGGCCACGCAAACTACTCGGTTTTCTCGGGGCTACGGGCATCCTCGCCATGGCCGTCAGTGTCGGTCTGCATGCGGGCGAGAAGGCGCGCGCAGGTCGACAGGAAACACTGATCCCCCTGCCAACAGGGAAGTTCATTACCCCGGAGGGCACCCAGATCAACGTGGGCAGCTTCCCGGCCAACATGATCCTGACCCCTGATGGGCGCTATGTGGTGGTCACCAACACAGGCTTCCGCCAGTACCTGACCGTGATCCGGGTGGAGGACGGCACAATCACCGCGCAACGCGAGGTCGGGCCAGAACGTATCCGGGGCAGAAAACCGGAACGCGAAGGGCTCTACTACGGGCTGGCCGCGCTTCCTGCCCCGGAGGGACGTGCCCGGATCTTTGCCTCACGGGGCAATGAAGATCGAGTATGGGTGCTGACCCTCAGATCGGATGGAACGTTCGAGGACGATGGGCAGTTCCTCAACAACCCCTCCGAGTTCGCCGACGGCGATACCCCCCACGCAATCGCCGGAGTCGCTGTGAGCCCGGACGGGCGCACCCTCTACGCCGCCAACAACCACACCGACGCGCGCACCAACATGCAGGGCTCCCTCTCCATTCTGGACGTACCCTCCGGCCGGATCGTCCGGAAAACAGTGCTGCCCGGCTTCCCGTTCGCGGTCGCGTACCTCCCCGCGCGGAATGGGAACCTGGCCCGCGTCTACGTTAGCAGCGAGCGGGACGGGGTGGTCAGTGTGGTGGCGGCAGACTCCGGACGCAGGATACGCGACATCCGCACAGGCATGCACGCCATGGCCCTGCTCTCCGATCGGAAGGGCCAGCGGCTCTTCGTGGCCAACGCCGGCAGTGATACCGTCAGCGTGATCGACACCGACAGAGATCGGGTCGTGCGCACCATCTTGCTACGCCCGGACGACGCACGCGGCCTGTGCGGCGTGACACCAACCGGCCTCGCGCTCAGCCCCGACGAGCAGCGTCTCTACGTCACCTGCGCCGACATGAACGCCGTGGCAGTGGTGCAGCTCCCCGAGGGCCGCCTGATCGGCTACATCCCCGTGGGATGGTATCCTACCGCGGTGGTGGTCAGCCCGGATGGCCGGAAGCTCTTCGTGGCCAACGCCAAGGGGATCAATGCGCGCATCCCCAACAACCGGCCAGTCGGGCCAGACGGCCGGTGGGGACAGTACATTCAGAACATCATCGAGGGCACCGTGGCGGTGATCCCCACACCGACCAACGCCGACCTCTCCGCCATGACACGCCGGGTGATCGCCAACAACCGCATCAAGCCGGAACTGGAGAAGCGAGCCGCCGAGAGCTTCCGGAACCCCGGCATCGAACATGTGATCTACATCATCAAGGAAAACCGCACCTACGATCAGGTGCTCGGCGATCTACCGCAGGGCAACGGCGACCCGAGCCTCTGCCTCTTTCCCCGCGAGGTCACGCCCAATCAGCACGCGCTGGCCGAACGCTTCGTCCTGCTGGACAACTTCTACGTCTGTGCGGAAGTCTCTGCGGACGGATGGGACTGGTCGGTCTCCGGCATGATCTCCGAGTACACCGCGCGCAACGCCCCCTACAACTACAGCGGACGCGGCCGCAACTACGACTTCGAAGGGCAGAACAATGGCGTGCCCGTGGATCTCAAGGGCATTCCCGATGTGGCCCGCGCGCCCTCCGGCTACATCTGGGACGCCTGCGCTCGGAAGGGCATCAGCTACCGCAACTACGGTGCATACCTCAACTTCAGCAGTGCCGAGGTGCGCGACAAGTTCGGGGGCAAGTGGGCCGGAGAGGACAACCATCCCAACAAAAAGGCGCTGGTCGGGCATACCTGCCTGGATTTCCGCATCTACGACATGCGCTACGCCGATAGCGAACTCTGGGTCAAATACAACGCCCCTGCGCCCAATCAGCTCAAATCCTACGGGCGGTTCAACGACCCGGCCCGGATCACCACCTGGCGGCGTGAATTCGAAGCGTTCGTTCGCAAGAAGAACCTGCCGCGGTTCATGCTCGTGCGTCTGGGACGGGACCATACCAGCGGCACCACCCCCGGCGCATTCACCCCGCAGGCCATGGTGGCGGACAACGACTACGCCGTCGGGCAACTGGTAGAGACGGTCAGCAAGAGCCCCTACTGGAAAAAGACGGCCATCTTCATCCTGGAAGATGACGCGCAGAACGGCTACGACCATGTGGACGCCCATCGCAGCATCGCGTTCGTCATCAGCCCCTACATTCGGAAAGGAACGGTGGACAGCACGTTTTACAACACGGACAGCATGCTCCGCACCATAGGACTGATCCTGGGATTGCCCCCCCTGTGTCAGTACGACGCGGTGGCCACTCCGATGAATGTGTTCGGGCCCACACCGGACAACGACGCCCCCTACGAAGCGATCATGCCGGCACGGGAAATCGCCACAGCGATCAACAAGGCCACGGCCTATCGTGCGCAGGACAGCGCGCGTCTGCTCAATCCATTGAAAGAGGAAAGTCTGCCCGACGAAGAGCTCAATGATATCCTGTGGCGGTCCATCAAAGGCAGGCACTCCACACCGCCACCGGTCCGCTACGGACTGCGGCTCCACCCGGAACGCGAGGACGATTGAGCGCTTTCAGGCCCTGCCAGCACAGGGACCAGCGTGTCTGGCCGGCAGGGCCTTGCGGGTCGCATCATCTTCTCGTAAGGACATCACAGGAGGTATCATGCTCTTCTCGCTGATCCTGCTGGCTCTGGGAGGATTACCCGGGCCACTCCCTGCTGCCGAACCGAAGGTGGTGGCCACCTACCGGGTACCCTATCGCCTGAGTGAGACCCGGCATCTGCTGGTGCGCGCCCGGCTCAACGGGAAAGGACCCTTCCATTTCATCGTGGACACCGGAGCCCCCATGCTCTTTGTGGCGCAGGAGATCGCAGACCGTCTGGGCATCCGCCCCGGCCCCGACCGTATCGGCACTGTGGAACGGTTGCAACTGGAGGGAGGGCTCATCCTCACCGGAGTGGCAGCCCGGATCGAAGATCCCGTGCAGTTGCGTGGCATGAACGCCATGGGGCTGGCAGAGACGAAGCTCGATGGTGTGCTGGGATACAACGTGCTGGCTCGCTTCCGCATGGAGATCGACCTGACACGCCCGGACATGGTCTGGCACCTGCTGGATTACGTACCACCTGCCGTGCGCCCGATCGCGCCCCCGGGCAGAGAGACGCAGGACGCCCCGGCGGCTATGGCGGACATGGAGCGTCTGGTCAACATGGCCCGCCTGTTCTTCTCGCGTCAGGAGGTCACGGTGCGTCAGGGCGGCTTCGTCGGCATCGAACTGTCGGATGGTCCGGGGGGCGTGACGGTGCGTGCTGTGCTACCGGGCAGTCCGGCGGCACAGGCCGGGATGGCCCCCGGAGACCATGTCCGCGCGATCACAACCCCTGACCAGCCTCGCAGGCCGGTGCGCACCGTGGAAGAACTGCAGCAGAGAGTAGCCCGGATTCTGCCGGGCAAAAGCCTGCGCTTCGAGATAGAACGGTCCGGCCGGAAGCGGGAAATCGTGGTCACCGCAGGCCCGGGAGGTTTCTGATGCGCGCCATGTTGCTGTTTGCAGGGCTCTGGGCCACGTGCGCTTCCGGCGCTGCCCTGGCCTCGGAAACGATTGCCGTTCCCCTGACCCTGCTGAAGACCTGTCATGCAGTTGTGCCCGTCACCATCAACGGCAAAGGACCCTTCCGACTGGTGCTGGACACCGGATCCCCGGTCACGTTCGTCAGCAATCAGGTGGCGCGCCGGGCCGGCCTAATCACGGAGAAGACCGCGCGGACTCCGGCGTTGATGGGTCTGCGTGGCATGGTCTCCGCAAAAAACTTCGCGGTCGGGAACGTGAACCTGCCCGATTTCAGTCTGCTGGTGCTGGACCACCCGATCATCGGCCTGATTGCGCAGGTGGATGGGCCGGTAGACGGTATCGTTGGCTTCACATTTTTCGCCCGCTTCCGGACCGTGATCGACTACGCGGCAGGGCAGGTCACATTCACGCCCGTAGCGTACCAGCCCGCAGATGTGGTGCAGGTGCTGACCGCGCGCCTGATGCAGCGAGGGCCAGCAGTGCGGGTACAGCGTTCCGCGGCACTGTGGGGGCTCCGGGTAGAGAAGGAGAAGTCCGATGAGGCAGAGGGCGTGCGGGTGAGCCGGATCTACAGAGGCAGCGCTGCCGAAGAGGCCGGCCTGCGCATCGGGGATCGTATCCTGAGCATCGACGGGCGCTGGACCGACTCGGTACCGGAGGCCTACGAGGTACTCGCGCAGGTCAAGCCGGGACAGGAAGTTGCGGTAGAGATACTGCGCGCCGGCCAGGTGCTATCTGTGCGTGTGCGCCCACGCGCCGGATTCTGAGCGCACCTCACAGGCCGGATCCGGATGAGTTTGCCGGCAACCCTGCCGCCGGCGCAGCACGTCGCAGCTCCTCCATCAACGCGCGCAGGGTCGCGTCCGGCCCGACCATTTCCAACGCCTGTTGCAGGGCTACTGCGGCAGGTCCGTACTGCCGGTGCTTCAGGCAGAAACGGATCCGGGCATGATGCCGGGCGCGGTCCCGGGGCTTCTCCAGCAGGGCGCGGTTCAACGCCTGTATCCCCCGTGTGTATTCCCGATACTCCCGGTATCTTGCCAGCGCCGCCTGCCCCTCCTGCGTCCTTCCTGCCTGCAGGAGCGCCTGCCCGTAATCGAAATAGAGTGGCCCGATATCTCCCCCCGACTCCTTCAGTGCCTGCTCCAGATGCGGGATCGCCTCCGCGTAACGCCCCGTGCGCTTGAGCGTCAGACCATAGTAACGGTGTGTGTCCGGATTGTCCGGCGATAGCTCCAGCGCCCTCTGAAAGCAACGCAGACCTTCTTCCGTGCGCGTGTCGGCGTAGAGCTCCGTATAGATCCGGCCGAGCGTGGTCCAGAAGTTGGCGTTATTCGGCTCTGCCTCGATGGCGCGTTTCACCCAGAGTTCCGCTTTGTCCGCCTCGGATCGGCGCGCATGGATGCGGCCCTTCAGGTAGTAGCCAGTAGCAGGAGTGGGGCTGCGTGCGATGTACTGATCGAGATAGCGCAGAGCCTCATCCGCGGTACCCTGCGTATCATGAAGCCGGGCAAGCAGCAGATAAGGATCAGGGCGCTGCGGATCCAGCTGCAGCGCGACCCGGGCGTACGCGAGCGCCTCCCGTTTCATACCAGCACGCTGGCAGGCGAACCCGGCGTTCACCTGCACGATCGGGTCCTTCGGATCCAGGCGCGCCGCTGCCCGGAGGGGGGGCACGGCCAGTACGTTGCGTTCCTGCATCAGATACAGCATGCCCAGATGGAACGGCGCACGCGCAAAGTTCGGGAAACGTTTCCAGCATGCGATCAGCAACTGCTCGGCGCGTTGCAGGTTGCCCGCTTGCCGTTCAAACAGCGCCAGCTCCAGATGGGCATACGGATCATCCGGCGCGTCTCGCGCAGCTCGCTCTAGAATGGCACGTACCTCCTGCGGAGTTGCTGGGGCCTTACTCTCAGAATGAACTGCCTCCGCTGTTGCCGGACGTGCCGGGGTGCGCGGCTGTGACGGACGACATCCCCCGACGCACAGGAAGAGCAGCAGGCTGCAGAGCGCGGTCCCGCGCCGCAGGTCTTTCTGTCGCAAACGATCGTGCATGTGGAACCGCATACCGATCATCGGGGTAGTGCGTTCAATGCCTGTCGGGCTCCGGGATGATCCGGTGCCACATCCAGGGTAGCGTTGTACCAGAGCCGGGCCACGTCGTAGCGTCCCAGTTGCTGGTAGACCTGCGCCAGCTCATAGCGCAGCTGCGGGTCCTGCGGCGATACCGTGATCTTATCCAGCAGCCTGGCCTCCATCTGATTGAGGCGGATCAACTGTTGCGCCTGTGCGACACGTTGCTGCCCCTCCTCCTTCTGCCCGGCCTGGATCAGGGCGCGCCCCAGCTGATAGTGGTAACGGCCCTGCCAGGGCTCGTAACGAATCGCCTCCCGGTACTCCGCAATAGCTGCTTTCCATCGGCCCATGCGAGCCAGAACACTGGCCAGCTCAAAGTGGGCGTGGCCGAAGTCCGGCTTGCGCCGGATCGCTTCCACGAAAGCCGAAGCTGCCTGCTCGAGATGTGCTCCACCGGGCTTGTAGAACAGCGCCTGCCCCAGGGTGTACCACACGTTCGGGTTGTCCGGAACCAGCCGGATCGCCTTCTTGCCTGCCTCGATCGCCCGGTCATGGAGGTTCATGTTGATGTACACGCGGCAGAGCAACGCATAACCCGGCCCCGGGTACTTGCTGCGCCGGATGTACTCGTTGATGTACTTTACAGCATAGGGATAGCGATCCGACGTATTGTTAAGGAACGCCAGTCCCAGGTAGGTATCCGGATAGGAAGGGTCCAGCCTCTGTGCCTTCAGATAGGCGCGTTCGGCCTCCCGGGGGTTGCCGCCATAGGCGTAGGCCGAGCCCAGTTGCACGTAGGCCGGTGCGTGCTTCGGGCGCAGGCGGATCTCCTGAGCGAACGCAGCGACCGCCGGGCGGTAGAGCCCGTTGTTCACGTAGAGCACCCCCAGAGCGTGGTACAGATCCGGATGCCGCTGCCCCTGCTGCAGCGCCTCCCGGATCACGTCCTCTGCATCGCTGCCGTTGCCCTGCATATCCAGCAAGGAGGCCAGGCGCGTGCGCACTGTTACGTCCTTCGGGTTCTGCTGCAGTTTCGCGCGCAGTTCCGCAATGGGCTGACTCAGGTCGGGCCGCCCGGCAGGTGACACGGGAGCCGGCTGTTGCGAGGGCGCGGCGGACGTTGACGGGGCAGAGGCCTCTACTGCGCGCCGGGTTAGGACAGGCCGGGTTGCGTCATACCGATTGTACAGGAGAGAGGCAACGATCAGGAGCAGGCCGATCCCGAGGATCCAGCGCAGGCGCAGAACTATGTCCCGCCGGTTGGCGGGAGGAGTTACCATCGTGGCAGGTTCATGCGTCATCGTACAACCAAAAGGTTGGCGGCGCAGGCAGGACACTGCGCCGCCAACCGGAAGCCTGAGAGCAATCAGGCCTTAGAACGGCGGGATGCGGCTGCCCGGGCCAGGAATGATCTGACCGGTGTCCGGGCCAACCTCACGCATCTGGCGGGTCTGAATGAACTTGGCGTGCCCGTCCATAAAGGTCACGTTAACGCCAGTCTCATGCCGCACGCCGATAGGCGCCAGACAGTCCCACTGCTGCTGAGTGAGCGGGGTCTGCAGAGCGCGCACGTCGTCCGGCAGGCCACAGGCAGGACCCCAGTTCAACTCGTTCCAGATACCACGGCGGACATACAGGTCGTCGGTCCAGCCAAAGCGGCCCCACGTGTCCACCAGCACGCCCACATAATCGCACCAGAGCAGGTCGTTGGCCGGGTTCTGGTAGCTGGCCAGCTTGGTGCCGGACGCGCTCTCATTCCACCCATAGGAGATATACGTGGAGCGGGTCCACGAGTTCTGTCCCGGCACAAAGATCTCCTGCGGGAAGTTGATACAGTAGCCGGGCTGCCATCGCCGGCGGTCGCTGGGATCCTGGAAGAGGCCCAGGTTCTTGATGTAGGGCTGAACAGAGTTGCACCAGGCTGCTGCGCTGTACTCACGGAAGCGCGGGTCGTTCCCGCTGAGGGTACCGGCGCCGCCCGCATTCCCGGACTCATTACACGACATCAGGCCCCAGTTGTAGTAGGGGAACTGCTCGTCGTAGTCCTGCGCGTACATCTGCGTACCGGTACCCAGCTGGCGCAGGTTACTGATGCCTGCAGCCCGGCGTGCGGCTGCGCGCGCTCTGGCGAATACCGGGAAAAGGATCGCAGCGAGAATAGCGATGATGGCGATAACGACAAGCAACTCGATCAAGGTGAACGCTCTAGCATTGCGCTCTCTGTACATGTGCATCTCCTTGGAATGCAGTTATGCGCTCCTCGCGTATCGACCGGGAGCACGATGAGTGATTACCGCAGTGCAATCACGAAGAAACCGGATTGCTTCTCCATGCACGGAGGCCACTGGAGTTCGCAGGTGCGGCACCTGCGAAAGGGGGAAAACAAGACTATCCGCCGCTGCTCCCGGGCACTGCACTGCCGGGCGCACCCGGAGGTGCCAGTGGAAATCCTCCCGGACCGCTTCTGGGATTGGCACCCTTGCCCTGTGCGGCGCCACCCGGTGAGAATGGACCGGGATTGCCTACCTGTCCGGGAGCGGGTCCCCCTGGTCCTGCTGTACTGCGATACAGGAAGAACACCGCAATGATGAGGACGATAGCAATGATGACGCCAGCAACACCTGGACTGATCTGTTGCTTCAAGGAACCACCTCCGTGTTCTGGGCTCGCAACCTGTGCGTTCCAGAGACGCATGCCCTGTTAGTTGCAATGCAATGTTGCTGGGTATGGCGTGCGAACCAGAGCACACAGTTACTGTGCACATTCTCTGGATATCTGTGGAATTCCTGCCAGATTTTGAAAATTTTTTAAGATAGGGGCCATGCGCAGCGTTTCAGAACACCCCTGAGTCAGGCAATGTGCTCCCTTGCATGAACTCCCACCCCCCCCGGATATGCGAGTTGCTGCCGTGGATCGCATCTAAGACACCACAACAGTGCCGGGCACTGGCACCCGGGAGCGTATACCTCCTCCGGCGAGAAGTGCTTGACATTCCAGAACTTTTCTCGCTATAATAGACAGGTCGGAGGACCGCGGGGCAACAGGGGATTGCCTGGAGGCACGGGGATATCGTCTAGAGGTCAGGACGTGGGATTTTCAGTCCTAAAACCGGGGTTCGATTCCCCGTATCCCCATGAAGCGCGTTCCGGGGTTCCATGCTTTTCCCCTGCCGAGGTGGTGGAATTGGCAGACACGTACGCTTGAGGTGCGTATGCCGAAAGGCTTGCAGGTTCAAGTCCTGTCCTCGGCATTCCAGGTGCATTTCTCAGGGCGGTTGGCTCAGTGGTAGAGCGCTTCGTTCACACCGAAGAGGTCAATGGTTCAAATCCATTACCGCCCATTTCCCCTCCTTGGACGAGTTTCCTGCCACAATGCCTTGCCCCGTCCGGTGGAAGGATCCGCGAAGCGCACGCACTCTCTGCTCCAGAACCAGGTTCCGCATAGCAGGCTGTGTCCGGTTTCCTCCGCCACTGATGGGCGTGCAAACGCCCCCACCCCATAACATCCTGCATAAGATGTGGAGTTCTTTCACACACAGGTGATCTGTTGATCATACTGTCGGTACTCGGCATCCAGAGCGTACAGCTGATCCCAGATCAGTTGACGCATGCGCAGGGCAGGGCGAATGCAGTAACGATAGAACTCTTCGGTGCTCAATTCCCTGTCTGGAAAGAGGATTTTGAAGAAGCCAGTGGCGATCGCGCGAACCGCTTCTTCATTGCGTTTGTAAGTGTTCCTGCCAGAGAGCCGGATCCTGGAGAAGCAGAGATGGTCTGCCTCCAGATCGTCGCGCAGTGCGATCATAGCATCCCCGAAGAAATCAGACTTCAGGCCGACAGTTTGTGCAAATGCAGCGGAGGTAAGCTTGGGGATCTCCCATCCGGGGATCATCCCTCGCAACCGGTCCAGGAAGGCGGTCTCGCGCATGAATTCAGGGAGCTCCATAACGAGCGGATCGCGAACAGGGCGCTGGTGTTCGTCCAGTGTGATGTTGGCTAACAGGACCAATCCGCACTCGCTGGACATCTCATGCAGACCACCCCGGGTCAGACGCGCATTGGCCAGGTAACCCTTCAACCCGCCAATAATCTCCCCCGGCTTTTCGAACTTCAACGTCTGCACCTCGTCCAGAACGACAACGGCGAACCGTGCCAGAATGCCCGGCAGACCGGTGGCATTGTTAACAAACAGCACTGCTGGAGATACGTTCCCCCCGCTCACCAGACGTACTCTGGGGCTGATGTTCTCGTAGACATAGCTTTTCCCTGTCCCTTTGGGCGCTAGCTCGATCAGATGCATGTTTTTTTGAACCAGAGGGAGCAAGCGCGCAATCAAGAGCATCTGTTGTTCCTCGTTGAAAAAGTCCGGAGCATAGCCCATGGAGATCAGGATCAACGACCGCCATTCTTCCAGAGTGAACTCGCGACGCGCTTCTTTCCAGAGATCGAGGTTAATAGAAGACTGCATTGGCCTGAACGAAGCGACAGCAACACCTTCGGGAGTGTTGATCAGCTCTGTAATCCCCCACATTCCACCACGCAGGAGCTCCGGGTAACGCTCTATCAGATCCTCACTGATGTGCGCGTCATGAATACCAATTAACGACAGTTTCCCGATCCGATCCTGCCGATTCCGGTTGAGGATAACATCTACCTGTAACGGGGTCAGGATCCGCAAGGTCTCCCCGCATATCAGGCGCGACTTGACCAGATTATGGTCGTTCGGTCCGGGGATCGCCCGGGCTGCCCACGCCTGAACTTTCTCGATCTCTTCTGGAGATAACGGCCCTGTGCCCGGAACGATGGTGTCCAGGACCCATTCACCCACATAGCTCGGAATGCCCCGTTTCTGTAGCTGACTGGCGGGCAGGCGTCTTTTGTCTATAGCCAGGTTCTGAAACACCCTTCGAGTCTTTTCCGAGAGTGCCTCATAGTCAACTGGCACACTCACATGCATCGTAGCGGATCTCCCCTCAACCCAGGGTCCACAATTCCGTATCCTCTATCTCTCGTTCCTGGAACGCCAGGACCTCTATCTGGTTCTCCAGTTCGCTGGTAAAGAGCTCGTCACGGGTAGTACGCAGCGTTGCAACAGGCTGCAGGAATTTGCTCTGCAGAGGACCGGGCCACTCGGGTAACTCTACGTCCAGTGCCCGCGTTTCCAGTGGTGGCAACATGGTTTCGAGTGAATGGCTGAACAGGGTCTGGTCGGCTGTTCGGATGTCCATCGCGACGATCGTAACGGGCTCGTTGGAGGGATTGGTAAGACGGACAGTCAGCGTGCTTCTCGCGCCTCTGCGTACCTTCCCATGGGCGGAACCACGGATCTGCGGCAGTACCCGGGTACGAACATACTCGATCCAGGGAATCAACACCTCTTCCGGGTAGAGGCCGCCGTGTGCAAACGCTTCCGAACCCGTAGATCCATCGGACCTGACAAACAGA
>JANWZQ010000102.1 GCA_025054835.1 Chthonomonadaceae bacterium | reverse complement strand
CTGCCGTCGCTCCATGCATCGCGCACCCGGATCGGTGTGGTGCCGGTGCCTGTGGCCCTTTCTTCTTCCTGTGCTGTTCCTGTGCTGTGTTGCCGCATGGGCTCAGAAGCCGGTGACGTCCTCGCCCGTTACCTATGCCCGCGTGCGGCCGATTCTGGTAGCCCGGTGTGTGGCCTGTCACGCGCAGGCGGCTCTGAACCATCACGCACTCTCCGGAGGGCTTGCGCTGGATACGTTGCAGGCAATTCGCAAGGGGGTTGTGGAGCAGAGCCGGTCGCGCGCCGTGCTCGTCCCCGGGAAGAGTGCGCAGAGCGCGCTCTACCTGCGACTTGTCACGGCGGATCCGGCCCGGCGCATGCCGAAAGGAGGGCCCGCGTTGAAACCACAGGAGATTGCGTTGATCCGGCAGTGGATCGATGCGGGTGCCCCCGGTGAAGAGTTGAAAGGTGCTCCCGTGGCGCCCACGAGCACCGTTGCCCCCATGCCTGCCAGTGCCGGGACACAGACGATCGCAATCCCGACGCATATGGTGCCGACGGCGGATCTGGTTGGTAAAAACACACCGAAGGAGGCCCGGCTGGCCCTTGCGCTCGGCGTCGGACCTCTGGCTCCTGTGGCAGCTCTCGCGTTCTCGCCCGATGGTCAGGTGCTGGCAGTGGGGGGTTATCGGGCCGTGTTGCTGTGGAGCATGACATCCGGGCGACCACTCGGGGCGATTACCCATCTGGCCGGATCGGTGCATGCCCTGGCGTTCCGTCCGGATGGGGCGCTGCTGGCAGCAGGCAGCGGGGAACCGGGCATGCTCGGCGAGGTGCGCGTGTTCGATGTGAAGACCCTGAAGCCTGTCGGGCCGCCCCTCAGGAAGCACACCGACACGGTGTTCAGTGTAGTCTGGAGCGCTGATGGCACGCGCCTCGCCTCCGGCAGTCAGGACCGGACGGCGCGCGTGTACGAATGGCCCTCGGGGAAAGAGCTGTACGTTTTCGGAGAACATTCGGACGCAGTGGCCAGGGTCGCCTTCACACCGGACGGTAACTCTCTCTACACGGCAAGTCATGACCGCAGCATCCGTCATTTTCAGCTGTCGGACGGCAAGCTGCTCCGGACGATCTCCGGGGAGGGGGAGGCCATAACTGCAATGGCGGTCAACCCCAACGGAAAGTTTCTGGTCGCTGCCGGTACGGACCCCGTGTTGCGCTGGTGGAACCCGCAGGACGGCAGCAAGGTCAACCAGATGAGCGGGCACAGGGGGCCGGTCAACGACCTGTGCTTCAGTCAGGACGGTAAATTTGTTGTGACGGCCGGCGCGGACAGGACGGTGCAGCTGTGGGACGGCAATGCGGGCGGGCGGCACCGCGCCATGGAAGGGGCTGGTGACTGGATCTACTCTGTCGCGATCTCTCCGGACGGGAAGGTCGTTGCCGGGGGAGGCGCGGATGGTCGGGTGTGTCTGTGGCAGGCCGATGAGGGCCGCTTGCGGCTCACGCTGGCCTTCTGGCCTCCCGACGGGCAGAAGACCCGGACGCCTGACTGGTTCGCGATCACGCCGGAAGGATACTACGATGCCTCACCGGACTGGGCGTCCCGGATGCAGTTGCGGTTGGGAGACGACACCGTCAACGCGCCGCGAATGAGGCTGTTTCTGGCTTCTCTGCGTCAGCCAGAAAAAGTGCTCAGGGCTTTGCAGGTTGCATCTCTGGAAACAGCCACGGTACCTCCTCAGAAGTGAGGAGCGCGTTCCGGGTTTCGTTGTTCTGACGGGGATGAGGGAATGAAAACGTCACATCATATCCGGGCTCTGATCGCACTGCTGCTGGCGTCACCCGCATCGGCGCAGACTTCGTTCCCCATGATCGGCAGTGTGTTCCCGGCGGGCGTGCAACGCGGCACGACCACCGAGGTGACTGTGATCGCAGGAGGCAAGGGGGGAGCCAACCTGAATGGCGCGTACCGGGTCCTCTTCTCCGGCACAGGCGTTACCGCGGAGATCGTTCCTCCTGAGAAAGGGTGGCCTGCACCGGATCAGAAGAACCCGTGGCAGCTGCCCGAGGTTCGGGAAGTGAAGATGCGGGTAACTGTTGCCCCGGACGCGCCACCGGGGGTACGGGAGTTCCGCATTGCGACCCGGCGCATGGGCACTTCCACGGTCGGACAACTGGTCATCGGCGACGAGCCGGAGAAAATAGAAGCCGAGCCCAACAACGACCGGGGGCAGGCACAGGAGGCAACGTTGCCCTGTGTGATCAACGGGCGCATCCAGCAGGGCGAGGATGTGGATTTCTACCGATTCCGGGTTGCGGCCGGGCAGACAGTGACATTTGCGGTGCTCTGCCATCGTCTGGAGGATCGGGTGCATGACCTGGAAGAGCATGCGGATCCCCTGATTGTGCTGTACGATGCGCGGGGGCGCGAGATTGCGCGCAACGACGACTACTACCGTGCAGACTGCCTGCTTCACTACCGGTTTGATACTTCCGGCGAGTACTTCGTTGAGATCCGCGATGTGGGATACAAGGGGAATCCCCACTGGGTCTATCGCCTTCAGATGACAACGCGTCCTTACGTGACGGCTGTGGTGCCCTGTGCGGTTGTACCCGGGCAAACCGCACGCCTGCGCCTGCACGGTGTGGGGCTGGGGGAGACGCAGACGATCGAGTTATCCGTGCCGTCCGATGTACCACGAGGGATCTGGACTACTCCATTGAGCCTGCCCGGGGGAGTTACCAACCCGGTTGCGTTGCTGGTGACGGAGCAACCACAGCAGACGCATGAAGGGGCGCAACCTGCTTCGGGCACTCTGAATCTCCCGGGAGGTGTCAACAACGTCCTGATGAACCCCGGGCAGATCGATCGCTACACTTTCACGGCCAGGAAAGGGGAGGCCTGGGGGTTTGAGGTGACTGCGCGCCGCCTGGATGCGGAGGTGGATACGGAGCTAAAGATCCGCAACATGCAGGGCGCGGTTCTGGCAGTGAACGACGATCACTCGGGTAAGGACTCGCGGATCGAGTGGACTGCACCGGAGGACGGTCAGTACGTTATCGAGGTGCGTGATCTTGCCCGACGTGGAGGGCCTGCCTGCTTTTACAACCTGACAGCTACGCGACTGCAACCGGACTTCCGGATCCGGTGCGATACCGATCGCGCGATGATCGCGCCGGGAAACCGTACAACGTGGTATGCGCTGGTGGAGCGTAAACATGGCTTCGCCGGGGACGTGCGCGTGGAGGTGCGTGGCCTGCCCCCCGGTGTGACCGCTCTTCCTGTGACCATCCCGGCCAATATGACAACGGGCACGCTCTATCTAATTGCCGCTCCAGACGCTCCGGTCGATGCCGCTCTGGTGGAGGTGGTTGGTACGGCCACCATCAATGGGGCCAGCGTAACCCGGAAGGCGCATCCCATCACAGAGATATACATTCCGGGGGGCGCACGGGGGTTGCTGGAGGTGGAGACGCAGGCGCTCGCTGTCACGGAGCCCAATGACCTTGAGGTAACCGCAAGCCCGCCGCAACTCTCCCTGAAGCCGGGGGAGACTGCGAGGATTGAGGTCGAAATCAAACGCCGCCCGGACTACACGAAGCCGGTCACTCTGGACGTGCGGATACAGCATCTGGGGGGCGTTTTTGTCAATCCGCTGCCCCCCGGGGTATCGGTGGATGATGGTGCCAGCAAGACCCTGCTGGGCGAGGGCGAGACGAAAGGCTATCTGGTCTTGAAGGTTGCGCCGGACGCGCCCCCCATCCGGGACTGGAACCTGGCGATCCTTGCCAACGTGAGCATCAATTTCGTGATGAAGGTCTGGTACGCGGCGCCGCCGGTTTCGCTGACAGTGGAGCCTGCGGAGAAAAAGTAGGCCCGGAGGAGAGTGCGCCGTGCCGCATGTACAGGGCCATGCTGGCGACCGGGTATAATGGGAGGGGCAAACACCACGTGCCGGGCATGATCTGTGCCCACACATGCGTACATAGATACGAGAACGCGTACATTTTACCTGTGCGAAGGGGAGTAGCAATCCGCTGCCAGCGGAACGGCATGTCGTCAGGACGAGGTGGTGAGTACCTCCGGCCTGCCGTCGTAAGATGCGAGACCTTCGACCGAACGCCGACCATGTGCCGGCGGGGTCGAAGGTCTTCTGTTTGCCCGGGAAATGCCAGATACAATCATATACGCGTCTGAAAGGGACAGGCTGATTGGGGAACATAGCGCTCTGGATCGGGTTCACGCTGGGGATTGCGTTTCTACTGGCGCTGGATATGGGCGTGCTGCATCGCAAAGCACGTGCTCTCTCGTTTCGAGAGGCCGCAACGTGGAGTGCGATCTGGATCTCCCTGGCCATGATCTTCGCTGCCGGGGTCTTCTATCACCGGGGGCGCGTGTCGGGCATGGAGTTTCTGGCAGGGTACATCATCGAGCTTTCGCTCTCGGTGGACAATGTCTTTCTGTTCATCGTGATCTTCCGGTACTTCGGGGTGCCGTCCCGGTACCAGCACCGTGTGTTGTTCTGGGGGATCCTCAGCGCGATCCTGTTGCGTGGCGCGATGATCGTGGCAGGAGCCGCACTGATCCATCGATTTCACTGGGTGACCTACCTGTTCGGAGCCTTCCTGATCTTCACCGGATGGAAGATGTTTCAGAGTCGTGAAGAAGCCCCTGACGTGGGACACAGCCCGGTGCTGCGGTGGTTGCGCCGACACCTGCGGATCACGTCGACCATTGAGAGCCAGAGTTTCTTTACACGCATCGATGGACGGCTCTACGCAACACCGCTCTTTCTGGTTCTGGCTCTTGTAGAGACCACCGACGTGCTGTTCGCGCTGGATAGCATTCCGGCGATTTTCGGGATAACCCGGGACCCCTTCATCGTCTTCACCTCGAACATTCTGGCTATCCTCGGATTGCGATCCCTCTACTTCCTGCTATCAGGAGTGCTCGAGCTCTTTCAGTACCTGTCAACAGGTCTGGCGTTTGTGCTGGGCTTTGTTGGCATCAAAATGTTGCTGACATACTGGGAGATCAAGATCCCGATCGGGATCTCGCTGGGGGTGGTAGGCCTGATCCTGGGCCTTTCGGTGTTGTTTTCCATCCTGCGCTCCCGGCAGGAGAGTCAGCAGGCGATGGGAGCTCAGGAGGGGCCGGAGCCAGCAGAGCTGGCGCACGTGGACTAGCGTGTGCTGTGTTTCGTGGTGATCCTGCGCACGATCTGCTGTATTGTATCGAGGCGCGCTTCCCATGTCTGCTCCCTGACGGCCTGCTGACGGCGTGCGGGGAGGTCCGGGGCCTCATGAAGCGCTGCGTCGATGCCCGCGGCGAACGCCTCCGGAGTGGATGCCAGATAGACCAGCTCCGGGTAGTCCCGGAAGCCGTTGACGGGGGTGGCTACTGCGGGCAGACCAGAGGCAAGATATTCCCAGAGCTTCAATGGGTTCTGACTTTCCGAGAAGGCGTTGATCCTGCTGGGGGCGATGCAGACGTCAAACGCCGTCATGACACGGGGCAGTTCCTCGTAAGATACCGGTCCGGTAAGGCGGATGTTGGGCTCTGCTGCGAGGCGAGCCGTCTGCGTGGCGTCCAGCAGGTTCGGTCCGACCAGAGCCAGCGTGGCCTGTGGCATGCGCCGGGCCAGTGCGATGGTGAGTTCCATGTCGAAGCGTTCCGCGTGCAGCATACCGGTGTAGCCCAGGACGGGACGTTGCCAGCCAGACGTGATCGGGTGGGGGAGTAACGTGCGTTGCCAGACCGCCGCGAAGTGGGGCGCGTCAACTCCGTTCGGCACCAGAAAGACTTCGTTCCGAAGCGCACGCTTCCTGTGGTAGAGGTCTTCACTGACAACGAGCACCGCATCGGCGCGTTGCGTGAGCTCCTGATCCTCGCGTACTGCCCAGCGCATCGCACGGACGCTCTGCCGGATGGTGGTCCAGTCGTCTCCTACGTCGTAGAGCACGATGCACTCGCCCATGCGGCCGGCGAAGTGGGCGCCCCAGTACGGCTTGATCCAGAGGAGGGGACGTTGCAGGTGCAGCTGGCGTGCTGCGCGCCGCACCTGGGCCCGTGCGACGCTCTGATTGAAACGGCGCCCTCCCGGCAGGGAGTCGGGAAGCCACTTGACGGGGCGGACGGTGTAGAGGTTGGTGAATCCCTCGACCCGTACTGGAAGCACCGGGCGCTGTGCCTGCGCCAGCACTTCGCGGCGGCCTGTGCGCACCCCGTGTGAGACGTCGATCGGGAGCGCTACGAAGAGCACCTTGCGCTCTGGAAATCGCCGGGCGTATCCAGCCATCAGATGATGGCTTCGCCGCCAGACAGGTCCCCAGAGTTCCATCCCGATGAAGATCACATCGTGCATTACCTCAGGAAGGCCTCGGCCAGTCCTGCGTCTACTGGCAGAACATGTCCGGTGGTGTTGTGCAGGGCATCAGAGGCCAGCAGGAAGACCGCCTGCGCAATGTCTTCAGGAGTGACGCGTTTCTTCAGGAGCGTGCGTTGCGCATAGAAGTCGGCCAGTTTCTGACGCAACACCTCGGTGCTCTCGCTCTCCTCGAACGCAATACCATACTTGGCCAGTGATGTTAGAACGCGTTCGCGCGGGAACTGCTGTGATCCCTCTACCACGCTGGCCGGTGCGACTGCATTGACCCGGATGTGCGGGGCATAGGCGATGGCCAGCTCACGGGTCAGGTGGTTGAGGGCCGCTTTGCTGACGTCGTAGGCGAAGCTCCCTGTTTTGGGAACCACCGCGTTGGCGCTGCTGATGAGCACGATGCTGCCCCCGGTGTTCTGCTTCTGCATCCATTGCGCGGCCTCGTCTGCAGCGAGGTAGGAGCCCAGCAGGTTCACATCCAGTGTTTTGCGCCACTCTGCTTCTGTGGTGCGCCCGGAGGTGTTCGGTGGGAAGAACACAGCGGCCACGCAGATCATTAGATCGATGCCACCGTATGCGAGCGTGATACGCTCCAGCATGTTGCGCAGGGCGGCCCGGTCAG
Organism: Chthonomonadaceae bacterium; assembly: GCA_025054835.1. Lineage (GTDB taxonomy): Bacteria > Armatimonadota > Chthonomonadetes > Chthonomonadales > Chthonomonadaceae > JANWZQ01. The sequence continues at coordinate 26,626 of JANWZQ010000102.1, read as the reverse complement.
TACAGTCCACCGTTTCAGCCAGGGCGAACTCCCGACCGAATGCCTGCTGCAGGGCTTCGGCCGTCTCCCGGGCGAGAGTGGCGTTGAGGTCCGCCACGACCACATGCGCGCCTTCACGCGCCAGTCGCTCGGCGGTCGCACGTCCGATCCCGGGGCTGCATCCGATCACCACGGCCACTTTGCGGCTCAGGGGTTTCTCGAGTGGCAGTCGGCGCAGCTTGGCCTCTTCCAGTTGCCAGTACTCGATGCCAAAAGCCTCCCGTAACGGAAGGGCCACGTAGTTGTCCACCGCTGTGGGGCGCTGCAGGTCCGGCGTCCATCGGGCGATGTGGGGTTCCAGCGCGGCGATGCTCTGTCCGTCTCCGGTCTGGCAGGCAGTCGCGCCCTCCATGACGTGAATGGCGTTCACATAGAACTCGCCGGTGATCCGTGCCTCCGGTTTGCTCCGGCCAAAGCTGAACATCCCGACGCCGGGGACCAGAATCACCGTCGGGCCGGGCGAGCGCATCGATGGCGAGTCGGGCTGTCGGTTCTCCTCGTAATAGCGGATGTAGTCTTCCCGGTATGCGGGAAAAGCTGCCCGGGCTGCGGCGATCAGCTGCTCTGTGGTGCCGCTGGTGGCGTCCCATTCCACATACAACGGGCGTACCCGGGTGCGAACGAAATGATCCGGACAGGAAGTGCCCTGGAAAGCCAGAGCAGGCGCCCGGATGCTGTTGACGAAGCGCAGCACGTCGGGCGCGTCGATGAAGTGGCCGATGGCGGGACCGACCATCCCGCGCAGCACAGGGAGCAGCGCGGCAGCCAGTGCGTGACGATCAGGGCGAGAGTAAAATCGTGCGCCGCCGAAGAGCTGTTCGCCTTTTGACGCCACCCGTTTCAGGACAAACTGCCCGATGCTGTCGATCACGCGCAGTGTGTTCTGGTAGGACTCGCGCGCGGTGTTACCCCAGGTGAACAGGCCATGCGACCCGAGGAGGATCCCATCGATATCGGGATGTTCCTGCACAGTTTGCTCCAGCCAGAGCCCCAGCTCAAATCCGGGCCGTTTCCACGGGAGCCAGGCCAGCTTCACCCCGGTCTCTTCCTGAAGGAGGGGCAATAGATCCGGCCCATTGGCGCAGGCGGCCAGAGCGATCGCCCAGTCCGGATGCAGGTGATCGACATGAGCAAACGGCAGGAAGGCATGCAACGGGGTGTCGATGGATGCGGCGCGCGGGTTGTTGCCGAAGGTGCAGAGGGGATAGAGGGGCACCATCTCATCCTCGTGTGCAGCACCCCGGTACTGCTGCTTCAATGCGTGTAATCGGTCCAGATAGAGGGTGGCGAACCCCTCGCGTGTGATCGTGCCCAGGTCGCCGCCACTGCCCTTGACCCAGAGCACGGTCACGGTCTCGCCGGTCACCGGGTCACGCATGGGCACTTTGGCGGACGTGTTGCCGCCTCCGAAGTTGGTCAGGCGCAGGTCACGGCCCAGCAGATTGGATCGGTAGCGCAGCAGCTCCGGCTCGTCCATGCCGGTTGTCTCGTTCGAGTCCCACAGGTCCTGAAGGTACTTGAGTTCCATCCTCTTTCTCTCTCCTCGCGCGCCAGAGTGCTCTTTCCAAGAGATGCCCCGATATGGGGGCATTCGTGGGGGCACAATGGCGCAGGGGCAGGGGGATCACTGCATCCCTGATCTGCGTGTGGAAACAACGGTAACTGCCTGACGGCGTTCTGATGAGGCGATCCACTGCGCCGTCATGCCGTAATTACGGTCTGGTTGTGCATGTAGGGGCGCAGCACCGACGGGATCGTGACGCTCCCGTCCGGGTTCTGATAGTTCTCCAGAATGGCGATCATCACGCGGGGCAGGGCGAGTCCCGAGCCGTTGAGCGTATGAACAAATTCTGGTTTTGCGCCGGGAGCCGGACGGTAGCGAATGTTGGCTCGCCGCGCCTGAAAATCGCGGAAGTTGGAGCAGGAGGAGACCTCAAGCCACTCACCGCCCTCCTCGCCTTTGCTGGCCGGCGCGTACACCTCAATATCGTACTGAATGGCATTGAAGTCGCCCTTTTCACCGGTACAGACCAGAACGACCCGGTAGGGCAGCTCCAGCGCTCGACAGACGGCTTCCGCGTTGTGAGTCAGAGTTTCCAGTTCGGCATCGGAAGTTTCCGGAGTGCACAGTTTGACCAGTTCGACCTTGTCGAACTGATGTCCGCGTTTAATGCCGCGCACGTCGCGTCCAGCCGACATTTTTTCCCGGCGGAAACAGGGGGTGTAGGCCACGTAGTGGAGGGGCAGTTGCGTGGCATCCAGAATTTCGTCACGGTGCAGATTGGTTACCGGGACCTCTGCGGTGGGTACCAGCCAGTAGTCCTCTTCCGCATCGTGATACTGGTTATCGGCGAACTTGGGCAGCTGCCCTGTGCCCCAGAGGCACTGTTCCTTGACCAGAAAGGGGGGATATACCTCGGTGTAGCCGTGTTGCGTGATATGCAGATCCAGCATGAAGGTAATCAGGGCGCGCTGCAGAGCGGCTCCGGCGCCCCGGAGCACGTAGAACCGTGATCCGCTGATTTTGATGCCGCGTTCGATATCCAGAATGCCCAGTCGCTCTCCGACTTCCCAGTGTGGCCTCGGCGCGAACTCGAATGTGCGTGGCTCACCGAATGAACGCACCACCACATTGCTCTCCTCCCCCTGTCCGACCGGCACTCGTTCGTCGGGCAGGTTGGGAACGATCCAGAGGATATCCTGCAGTTCTTTCTCGAGCTCCGCGCGCTGTGCGTCCAGTGTGCTGATCTCGTCTCCAAGGGCGCGCAACGCGGCGCGCCGGGTCTCACGTTCCTCCGGTGACAGGGAGCGCCCCATGGCCTTGCTCTCCGCATTGAGCGTTGCCTTTCTGGTCTCCGCTTCCAGCTTGAGTGTACGGATCCGTTCATCCAGATGGCGTACGCGATCTACCAGTCCCGGGTCGGTGCCCATCTTCTGAAAGCCTGCTTTTACCATCTCGGGGTGCTCACGAAACAGGCGGATATCCAGCATGACCGATGTCCTCCGGAGCGATTTTCGCACAAACGATGAGAGCGTGTCAAGCTTATACGGGCACGCAGGGCGCCCTGGCCGGATCCGATGCTCGCTCCCCGGATGTCCGTGGGGCAGCGGAATGTGCTACAATCCCTGCGGTCGGGTCAGACCGTTACGTGAGCGGGGTGTGCATGCACGTTCGAACTATCTTCCGATTGTGGTTGCCCCTTGCGGTCAGTTTCGAACTGATGATGCTGGAGGGGCCGGCAGTGCAGGCGGCGATCGGTGTGCTGCCCGACCCGGCATTGCACCTGGCGGCGTGGGGATTGACCATGTCGCTATCGCTGTTGATCGAAAGTCCGGTCATCATGCTGCTCTCTACGGCCATTGCGCTGGTGCGTGGCCAGCAGTCGTTCCGTGTGCTGCAACGTTTCACGTTCCTGCTTTCTGCTGCCTGCACTGCGTTGACCGCACTGGTCGCTTTCACACCGCTGTTCGATCTGATCTGTAGAGGATGGATGCGACAACCGGGGCCGATTGTGCAGGCGGCACGACCGGCCATGCAGATCATGCTGTTCTGGACGGCAGCGATCGCCTGGCGCCGCTTTTTTCAGGGGATACTGATACGACATGGAGGGGCGCATCTGGTCTCGTGGGGGACCGTGGTGCGATTGCTTGCCGTGGTGCTGTGCGCATATTTCCTGACGTCTCGCGGAGCGTTATCTGGCGCGCAGGTGGCCGCGCTCACGCTGATGGTGGCAGTGACCACAGAGGCCATTCTGACCCTGGGGTTTGTGCAGCCTGCCCTGCGACGCGACGTGCTGCCGGTACAGGACGAGGAGGGGCATCTCACGTTGCAAGCGGTCCGTGCGTTTCATGCGCCCCTCGCATGGACCACATTGCTCACGCTCCTGGCGCAACCGCTCACGTCGGCGGCACTGGCCCGGCTGCCTCATCCCACGGAAACGCTGGCGGCCTGGCCAGTGACTTTTATGGCGTTACTGGTGATCCGCGGGCCTGCGCTGGCTCTGCAAGAGACCTGTGTGGCGCAGGCGCGTCACCCGCAGTCTCAACCGGCTCTGTGGCGGTTCACCGTGCTGGTTGGGGGATTCTCTGCGGCGTTCACGGCACTGGTGGCGTTCACTCCGCTACTGGATGTTTACCTCGTCCGGGTGGTTTCCCTCCCGGAGTTGCTGCAGCCTTATGTGCGTGCGGGCGTCCTGTATTCCCTCCTGTTGCCCTGGCTGACCGCTCTGGGTTCGTGGGCACGGGGTGTGCTGGTAGCAGGCCGGCAGACCGCTGCAGTGTATACGGGCATGGTGTGCAACCTGCTGGTGCACACTGCGGTACTGTGGATCGGTGTTGCACTGCAACTGCCCGGCATGCAGGTGGCTGCATGCGCTTTCACCATAGCCGGGTGGGCCGAGTATCGCTACCTGCGGCGATGTGTCTCCCGAATGCTGGCACCCGTAGAGGCATCGGTAGCGACAGCTCACGGGGAACTGAGTTTTCAGAGGGAGGTACCCGCAGAGGACCCTTCACGTTGATCTGGCAGGGCATGTAACCGCACAGGATTTCCTTCGTCTATGTCAGTGAATCTTGCAAAGGCACAGTAAAAACTTGGCGAAACATACAGGTATTCGCCTCTGTGGAACGTGGAATAGAGCGTACGAGGGATTATGTCACATCTGCCCTGTGCCGGGGTGTTATAAACAACGGGTATACGCGTGCGACCGGGGCCAATAGAGAGACGAGGAGATCACACAACGATGCAGGTCAACAACATACCGTTAGAACAGGATCGGAATGATCAGGCTCGTGTGGACGCGTTGTCGCGGTTGATTGCATTGCTGGAGCGAGATCAGCCACATCCGCGCCCGGTGAAAGCGAAGGATAATCCGTTGAGCATGCTGGCTCGTCTGCAACTGGCTCACGCGGCCTACGCTCTGGCTAACACCGGGGAGATGGAGCGCGCGAGTCTGGGAGCCTTCTTCCGGCATCGCTCTCTCCCCGAATGAGCCGCGACAGACCTGCTGCGATATAGAAAGCACATGTTTTGAAGCCGGGACAGGCCGCCAGCGGCCTGTCCCGGCTTCAGTGTTTGCGATGCGCTTGAGCTGGCAGGCGCCTTGACAACTCTCCAAACATGGTTCTATAATGACGCCGTGACGCCACTCTCTGCCATGCAGGCCTGTGCGCAAAACCTCCATGCCGGGATATCGCACTTGCTCTCGTCGGGTATGGCGTACTGGCATTTCGTTCGATTGTTATCCCAACGCATCCGCGTCGGATCCTCTGAACCCGCGTGCACCTTCTCAAGGTGCATGTACTTTCACTGCAAGACGCAATGCCTCCGAATGCATCCGGCCTCAAGACATCGCTGTGCGTGACAGTCGCCCCCCGGAGACTCCGGGCCGCATCGGAGCCTCTCTTGCACCCGGAGATCGCATTCATGCGTAATCGGATCCGGATGAGGCTGCAGGTCCATCGCTCTCGTCTGGCAAATCCACACCCTCAATGTGTCCGGTCTGATGGCGCGTCAGGTACTGGAGCTGGCGGGTGCACGGGCAATCGTTCTGGATGGTGCGGTGACCATGCCGGTACCGCTGACCCGGGGGCAGGTTGTCGGACTGGTCGGAGCGTCGTGCGGGAGACTCAATCGGGCGAGGAGTACGTACTGGTAGGAGGGATAGATTCCGGTGGGTTCCGGTTATCGAGCTACGATGCACGCGACGGCGCCGCACTGGCTGTTCCGGAGCGCACCCGTTCATCGGGCGAGATGAGAGGAACGCAGCTACTGGCCAGGCATTTTGCAGGGCGGTCAGGTGAGTTCCAGTGAAGCTGACGTTCCTGGGGACCAGCGCAGGGGCGCCTACCCGACACCGCAACGTAACCGCAGTGGCATTGCAACTCCCGCAGCGTAGCTCCTGCTGGCTATTCGATTGTGGTGAAGGCACGCAACACCAGTTCCTGCGTGCCCCGCATCTGCGTCTGAGCCAGATCGAGAAAGTGTTCATCACCCACATGCACGGCGATCACCTGTTCGGCCTGCCCGGCCTGCTGGCCACACGCTCGATGCAGAGCGGGTGCGAGACTCCGGTAACCGTCTTTGGTCCGGAGGGCGTAGGGGCGTTTGTGCGGCATGCACTGGAGCTGAGCGGCTCGCAGCTGCAATATCCACTGGAAGTGCGCACGGTCGATGAGGGAGTTGTGTGCGAGGACACGCAGGTGCGGGTGACCTGTGCGCTGCTGACCCATCGGGTGCCCTCCTGGGGGTACGCTGTGGAGGAGCATATCCAGCCCGGGCGCTTTGACGTAGAGCGCGCCCGCGCGCTGGGTATTCCGGAAGGGCCTCTGTATGGCCGTTTGAAAAGCGGAGAGACCATCACGTTGCCTGATGGACGGATAGTGCGCGGCACCGACCTGACAGGTCCGCCCCGCCCCGGGCGCAAAATTGTGATCTGCGGGGATACTATCTTCTCGCCGGCGAGTGTACGACTGGCACGGGGCGCGGATCTGCTGGTGCACGAGGCGACACATCTGGAGGAGGATCTGCCTCTGGCGCGACGCGCCCTGCATTCTACCGCGCGCATGGCAGCCGAAGTGGCCCGACAGGCCGGTGTGCGACGTCTTTACCTGACGCACTTCAGCGCGCGTTACGAGGGGGAAGGGGCGCGACTGGACGCGCTGCTGGAGGAAGCGCGCGCTGTCTTTCCGGATACGGAGCTGGCACGCGATTTCCTGAGCGTGGAGGTCCCTCCGAGGGAGCCCGGTTCGATCAATCCTGCGGATTAACGTGCAGGGTGGTCTCTCGCTGGTAGTCCACGCTGCCCGGGGGCGACCCGCGGGGCTTGCGCACGTATTTCTTGAGCGTGCAGTCAACGGCAACAAGTCGTGAATGCTTCTGACTGCTGTTGCGTGCGCACAGAAGCGCCGCCTGCTCGATGACAGACCCGGGGACGTTCGCAGGGTGCCCCTGCGTGCGAATAACCACATGCGCGCTTGTGGCTGCACGGACATGCAACCAGAGGTCGTCCGGTCTGGCGACGCGCGTGGTCAGGAAATCGTTGGCTGTGGCGCTCTCGCCAACAAGGATCTCGTAACCTTCGGGCGTTGTGTACCGCTTGATCCGATGTCCCTCAAAGTCCGGCGCGGTGTGTTTCTCCGCGTCACCGATTTCGGAAGCGCGTAGCAACCCCTTCTGAACCAGTTCTGCCCGGAGTTCCCGCACGCTGTCTACCGTTTCCTGACCGGTAGTGAGCCAGTCGGTCAGGCGGTCACGGGCCTGCTCCAGCCGGGCGACGGCCTCCTCCGCCTGTTGCAGCATTTGCTGGATCATCGCTTCGTTGCGGCGCGCCCTGTGATAGCGCTGGAAGTAGGCTTCTGCGTTCTGCGGGGCATTTCGTTCCGGGTCCAGCGGGATAGAGATTTCTGGCGTGGCCGGATCGAAGTAGTCCAGTACAACAGCACGCTCTGCTCCCGGGGCGATGCGCCATGCATGGGCCAGTATTAATTCGCCGTACCGGCGGTGCCTTTCTGCGTTTGCAATCTCCTGAAGAGAGCGCCATGCAGACTCCCGCTGTCGGTCCAGCCGGCGGATCTCCTGCTCGATGCGGGCTTTCAGGTCACTGGCCGCGGCGTAAAACGCCGCACGAGCCATCTGCGTGTCGAAGGCCTGATCGAGCGCTTCATTGAGCGACGCAGCCGGTCGTTGTTGCTGTGCAGGGATTTGCGCGACCGGAAACGGATAGGCCCCGGCAACGCGGTACTGGTAAGTCACCCGTACCGGTGCGTAGTCATTGCAGCGCGCCGCATCGAAGATCTGCTTCCATACTTCCCGGAGTCCCTCCTGAAGCGAGGAGGCATACTGCACGCGCGTCACGATCTCCTGTGCCAGAAAGGGCGACATGCCGAGGAACGTTTCGACGAGCAGAGAGATCAGGCAATCCTGATCCGCATCGGTCAGGGGAAAGGTTTGTAGCGCGGCCAGTTCCTCATGCAGGACCGTGAGCGGGTCGTTGTGGAAGGGTGAGAGATGGTCCTCCTGTCGGGGAGGAGGCGTGTAGTGCCGGTTTGGCAGGATCTGACGGATCCGGTTGACCCGATGGGTGATCCGCTTGGCCGCGTCCAGCACCACACCGTGAGCATCGATCAGGATGAGGTTGCTGTGTTTGCCCATCAGCTCGGCAATGAGCGTGTAGCTAACGGGCTCCCCGAGCGCATCACGTCGCTCGATCTCCATCTCGAAGACGCGGTCAAAATCGCGCTGGCGTACGGCTGTGATCCGTCCATCGCGGATGTACTTGCGCAGCACCATGCAGAACGGCGGAGGCGTGCCGGGGTTGCGTGGGCGGCGTGCTGTCAGGTGAACACGGGCGAAGCGGGCGTCACAGGAGAGGATCATCCAGATGTTGTGACCCCGGTTGCGGATGTCGAGCCAGATATCCGATGCTTCTGGCTGACGAATGTCCTGCACGTAACCACCTGTCAGTACCGGAGCCAGCTCCTGAACTGTGGCACGCAGAGTCAGGCTGTCGAAGGGGATTTTAACCGGTGTCTCTCGCGCTCTCATGATCCGGAGATGTGCTGCGAGGGGTGCCGGATGTCAGATGGAAGCACCCCTCGGATGAGCGGGGCCATGTGTGGGCCGGGCGCTAGCGTATCCCCATCAGGAGCTCGATGGTCAGCTGATCCAGGCGCTCATAGGCATAGCCACGCCTGCCAAGTGCCGCCCGATCGAACGCCATCGCGGAGAGCCTGTCGGCATTCTCCCGGGAATAGGCGCGGAGCAGATTGCCGAGATTGTCCGGGTCGGCATTCAATTCCTGCAGGAGCCCCTGAATTTCCGGGTCGGCGTTGAACTGCCGGGCTTTCTCTTTGAGAATGAGGTAAGTGCGCATGCATCCCCGGGCGAAATCCCAGACACCCTCGATGTCCTCGGTGCGGTAGGCATGTGCGTCGAAGTGACGCATTCCTGTGTAGCCACTGTCTTCCAGCAGCTTGACCAGGAAGAAATTGGTTTTCAGATCTTCGGCGCCGAAGCGATAGTCCTGATCATAGCGGCCGGGCTTCTGCCCATTCAGGTCAATGTGAAAGAGTTTCCCCGCATCGAGGGCCTGCCCGACCGCATGCACGAAGTTAAGGCCAGCCATGGTGTCGTGCGCGAATTCCGGGTTCAGACCAAACTTCTCCGGTCGATCCAGAGTGGCGATGAAACCGAGCGCGGAGCCCACAGTGGGCAGATAGATATCGCCCCGGGGCTCGTTGGGCTTGGGTTCGATGGCGAAGCGGTAGTTGTAGCCCTGCGCGATGTCATACTCGGCCAGGAAGTTGAGGCACTCCCGGTAGCGCTTGATGGCGTCGCGCGGATCCTTGGCGGCATCGGTTTCGGTGCCTTCACGTCCGCCCCAGAAGACGTAGACTTCGGCGCCAAACTCTGCACCCAGATCCATGGCGCGCATGGTTTTCTGCACCGCGTAGGCGCGTACCCGGGGGTCGTTGGAGGTGAAGGCGCCATCCTTGAACGCCGGGTCAGAAAAGAGATTGGTGGTGGCCATGGGCACTTTCATGCCATGGTCATCCAGCGCTTTGCGGAACTCGCGCACGATCCGATCGCGCTCTGCCGGGGAGGCGTCGATGGGCACGAGGTCATTGTCATGGAAGTTGACGCCATATGCACCCAGCTCCGATAGCTTTTTGACGGCCTCGATGGGCGGGAGTGGCGGCCTTACCGGCTCCCCGAACGGATCACGGCCGACGTTGCCTACCGTCCACAGGCCAAACGTGAAATGATCTTCCTTCTTTGGTGTGAAGTCGCTCATGGCGTGAAGCTCCCCTCTATGGAAATCGGCCTTCTGCTGCAAACAACGTATTTCTCAAAAGCATCGCGATGGTCATGGGACCTACCCCTCCGGGGACTGGCGTGATCCATCCAGCCACTCTGGCAGCGGACTCAAAGTGGACATCGCCCACGTCACCGGTGCGCCCCTCCACCCGGTTGTAGCCAGCGTCAATCACCACGGCACCCGGCTTGATCATGTCGCCGGTGATCAGCTCCGGGCGTCCCGCTGCCGCGACCAGAATGTCCGCCTGCCGGGTCTCCGTTGCGAGGTCGGGGGTACGCGAATGACAGATGGTGACCGTGGCGTGCCGGTTGAGCAGCATCAGGGCAATGGGCTTGCCCAGAATGATGCTCCGCCCGACCACCACAGCACGTTTGCCCTCGATAGGGAGGTTATAACGGTCGAGCAGGGCAAGGATCCCGGCGGGAGTGCAGGAGGGGAATGCCGGCTCCCCGTTGATCAGTGCGCCGAGGCTCACCCGGCTGATCCCGTCCACGTCCTTGTGCGCGGAGACCTGATCCAGAACCGCGGGCTCATGCAGGTGCTTCGGGAGGGGGTGTTGCACCAGAATGCCGGTCACCGCCGGGTCGGCGTTCAGGCGTGCGACCAGTGCCTCGGCCTCGGCCTGCGTGGCGTTGTCCCCCAGACGGTGCACCGATGAAGCCATCCCGACCCAGCCGCAGGCGCGTTGTTTCATAGCGATGTAGGTCTCGGATGCCGGATTGGTGCCAATGAGTACCGCAGCGAGGTGCGGCACGGGGCGTCCGGTCGCTTTCAGGCGTTGAACTCCTTCCGCTACCTCCGTCCGGATGGCGCGCGCGATAGCTGCCCCATCCAGCAAGCCAGCTCCAGAATGTGTGGTCATATGGAAGCGATGATCCTTGTGTGCGATATACGTTTTGTTGCCGCAAAACCCCCGGCTATTCGGTTGCAGAATGGAGCGGTTCTGCAGCGATTTCCACGAGATGCTCCTGTGGATTTCCTTCGATCGTGTGCTGTGCGGCCACGAGGTCCTGCTTTTTGCCGGTGCGGGCGGCGAGCGCCCCCAGCACCCCGTTAACGAATCGCCCGGACTCGGCAGTACTGTACTTTTTGGCCAGCTCGACAGCCTCATTGATTGTGACTGCGACCGGGATCGCGGGCAGGAAGAGCAGTTCGTACCCGGCCATACGCAGGATATTGCGATCCACAGCGACCTGCCGTTCCAGGCGCCACCCGGCCGACAGAGCGCCAATAGCCTCGTCGATCTCCTGCTGATGCGTGTGCACGCCGGTGACCAGTTTGTGCGTGAAGGTTGCTGTGCGCAACCAGTCCCCCGTCTGCTTCTGTACCATGGTGGCTACTTTCCGCCATCGATGGGCCTGTTCCCGGTGGAACTCCCGGCGGCGCCGATGGAGCCAGTCGGCCACATCTGTGATCGGGCGTTCCGCTACCAGCTGTTTCATGAACGTCTGAACGGTCCGACGCATTTCCGGAGAGAGAAGCCGTGGCAGATCCGTGCGTGCATAGGAGACGAATTCTGCATAACGTGTGCGCTCCGCGTCCGTTAGCTGTGCCAGATGCGTTGCCAGTTCGTCGAGTGTCTCCTGCATTGGAGGGAACAGGCGTGATTCAGGCAGCGGGGTGAGCAGCCGGGGCGGGTTCAGCATGAGGCCGGGGAAGCGCGTTTTCAACGCACGTTCCAGCTTGACCTCCTGCCAGTATGGCGCCTCCTCGAAGATCCTTTCGATCCCGATTTCCAGGACACGCTCCATGGGCAGGCGCAGATCTGGCAGCGTATCACCGAGGTGTATCGTGATGGCGTTCAGGCAGATCTCTTCTGCCATGGAACCGCTGGCTGTGCGCGACCCGCGCTGCACGAACTCCATCCGCAGGCGTTCCAGCGCAGGATCCAGAGCCTCCTGCAGGGAGCACCTTCCCACGTCCATCTGATACAGGATTTTCAGCGCCCATTCGCGGGCCATGCGACGGGTACTGATCATGACCTCGGTTCTCCGGTGCCTGTTCGGGATACATTGTTGCATCAGAAAGCTATTTCCGCGACGGGCAACGTGCTTCCTGCCTGCGCCTGTTGTGTCGGACCCTGTCTCCCTCCACACAGGAGGAAGAATTACGAGTTTTGTTAACGCGAGACTGATATTTTGCAGAATGCTTTCCCATAATAATGATCGTCTACTCTTCCTGCCCGCCGTGGTGCGCGCAGTCGACCGGCTCTGTGTGGAGAGAATGCGGAGGCATCGAGTACCCATGACGGTTTCGCGGCCTGGTGCCGGGTGTGATATCCTCGACAACAGTTCCTCAGTACCCCTTCCTGCCTGTAAGACCCTGCATCCAGGTGGTCTTGTGCGCTTTCTGCACTGCATTGCTGCGGCCGAGAGCGAGCAACAGGTCGTTTCATGCCTCCTGGAGCAGATCGCTCCAGGAATTGGTGCTTCTGCCTGTCTGGTGGCGTTGATCAATGACGAAGGCACCGGGTTGCAGGCGATCGGTGCCTCAGAAGGCACCCCGGAAGTGCCGGGGCGGTGGCGACAGGTCTCGCTGGATGCAGATCATGTAATGGCCACGTGTGTTCGAGAGGGATCCCCGGCTGGCTATCTGCATACTCTCCCGCAAGACTCCCGGGTCTGCGCGGAGTTTGATACTCCTTTTAGCCCGGAGTGTCGTTCCATCTGGATCCAGCCGATGCGGCTGCGGGACCGAGCAATAGGAGCCCTCTGTTTCGGTTTCGCGAAGAGCGATCCCGGTGAAGGCCCGGTACAGGAGACCCTGCAAGATGTAGCTCTGATATGCGCGCTGGCCCTGGAACGCGTTCGTCTATACCGACGTGAGCGTGAACTGGGTGCGCGGGTAGAGCGTGAGCGACTCGGCACCCGGCGATTGCAGGAAGTACTGGACACGGCGCAGATTGGTAACTGGGAGATAGACGTTGCTACCGGCGCGATCTACTGGTCCGAGGCGCTGTTCCGGATCCTGGATGTGGACCCGGCGCAGGGGGTGCCGGATTGTGAGACGCAATGTACCCTGTTCCATCCGGACGACGTGGAGCAATTGCGGCTCTGCCTGAACCGGGCGGTTTCTGAAAAGGCCGGTTACGCCATCGACCTGCGGCGTGTAGGCAGTGACGGCTGTGTGCTACGATGGGTGCATGCCGTCGGCAAACCGGTTACGGACGCGCAGGGGCAGGTGGTCCGTCTGGTAGGAACCCTGATGGACATCACCGAGCGCAAGCGCTACGAGCAGGAGCTGGAAGCCGCCCACAGAGAGATGGAACAGGCCAACCGGTTACTGGAACAGCAGATTTTGCTGGTCCAGGAGCAGGCCGTGGCGATGGAGCTCCAGAAGCACGAGCTGGAGGCGATGAACCGGAGACTGGAAGCGCTGGCTACGGTCGACGGGTTGACCGGGATCTACAACCACCGCACGTTCCAGGAGCGTCTGACAGAGGAGTATCACCGTTTTCTACGGCACGGCATGCCCCTGTCGTTGATATTGATGGACGTGGATCACTTCAAAAAGTACAACGATACGTTCGGCCATCCCGAAGGGGACCGGGTGTTGCGGCAGGTTGCTCATCTGCTGCAGGCCAACTCCCGATCGACGGACTTCGTAGCCCGCTACGGGGGTGAGGAATTCGCCGTGTTGATGCCCACCACCGACGCAGAGGGCGCGCTCCGGGCCGCAGAACGATTGAGATCGGCGATAGAGCAGGCGGAATGGCCGTTGCGGCCAGTGACCGGCAGTTTCGGCGTGGCCACTCTGGTCAACTACGATCAGACGCCGGATGCCCTGATTGCCGCTGCCGACAGAGCCCTGTACCTCTCCAAGCAACGCGGGCGCAACTGCGCCACACACGCCCGGGATCTGGACGACTCGGCAGAGACATACGACGGTGACCTGAAGTGGTACGAGGAAATGCTCCACATGCTGATCTCGGCGCAGGTCGATACCACCTACGAAACCGGGGAGCAATTCCGTAACTCGCTGATCGATGCCCTCGACAGGACCATTCAGAATTGGGCCAATCTCATTGACCTGCGCGATCGGAAATCCAGAGGGCGCAGCAAGCGGCTGGCCGACCTCACAGAACGTCTGGCCAGACATATCGGGCTGGGTGGGCAAGAGTTGATCAACATCCGCTGGGGGGCGATGTTGCACGATATCGGGAAGCTCGGTCTGACTGAAACTATCCTGCGCCGATCGCGGCCGCTCTCTCCAGAAGAGCAGGAGACACTGGAACAGCATCCTGCCCGGGCCCATGCGTTGCTGGCGCCCATGGCCTGCCTGAACGCAGCAGCCGATATCCCTTACTGTCACCATGAGCGATGGGATGGAAAGGGATATCCGCGCGGGTTAAAAGAGGACGAGATCCCGTTGTCCGCCCGACTTTTCGCCGTGGTTGAGATGTACGATACGCTGCGTTCCGGGCAACCGGACCGCAGGTGCCTCTCACCGGCAGAGGCTCGCGCACGCCTGAAGAAAGCTGCGGGCAAGCAACTCGATCCCCGGGCGGTGCACGCTTTCCTGCAGTTGCTGGAAACGGAAGATGTCGAATGCCTGTACGAGCCGGAAACGCAGAAAGGTAGCCGCGTGCTGTGAAAATCGGGTATGGTATTTGCAACCCGGACAGCGGCACCGAAGCAAATCCGGTGGCCCGTAGAAGGTGTGGCAATGGCTGTTATGGCGAGCGCAATGGACCTGTTCCCCGACGTGGAGACGCCGGAGACGCTGGTTCTGCAGACCCCGGAATGGGCGCGCGTGATGCAGAGCCTGAGCGCCAATGCGCACGTTCACCTGCCTCCGAACTTCTCTGCATTCGACTCTGTGGAGCAGGCAGTGCAACAGGCGGCCTCGGAACAGATCGACGTCCTCGGGGCCAGTAATTACTACGACTACGCGGTCTACCACGATTTTGCCGCACGGGCCCGTGCGGCGCGCATCGTTCCCCTGTTTGGCATCGAGATTATCGCGCTGCTGGAAGATCTACAGCGGGCCGGAGTGCGCATCAACGACCCGGTCAACCCGGGCAAGATGTATCTCTGCGGCAAGGGGATCGTGCATTTCGCGCCCCTATCCACAGAAGCAATGCCCTTGCTGGAAGAGATCCGGCGCAAAGATGCAACGCGCATGGAGAGCATGGTCGCGCAACTGGCCTGCCTGTTTGCAGAGGCCGGAGTGCCGACCGGGCTGGACGCGCTCACCGTTCGGCAGCAGGTGATGCAGCGACACGGATGTCCGTTGGAAACGGTCTACCTGCAGGAGCGGCACGTGGCGCAAGCGTTTCAGGAGGCGTTGTTCGAGCGAGTTCCCCTGACAGAGCGCCGAGCCTTTCTGGAACGCCTGTTTCGATCCGCTCCGCAGATTGATCCGGGCAGTGCCGCCGATGTTCAGAATGCCATTCGATCGTACTTGATGAAGGCTGGTCGGCCGGCATACGTGGAAGAAACGTTTGTTGGATTCGACCATGCCTACCAGCTGGTACTGGCAATGGGAGGCATTCCCTGCTACCCCACACTGGCGGACGGTGCACCGACCCTCTGTCCGTTCGAAGATCCTGTCGAACAGTTGATTGACGTTTTGAGAGCGCGCCACATCTACTGTGCGGAGTTCATCCCGGTGCGCAACACGCCCGAGGTCCTGACGCGTTATGTGCTTGCCATGCGTGCCGCAGGGATTGTGGTAACGGCGGGCACCGAGCACAACACCCGGGAGATGCTGCCGTTAGTACCGGCCTGCGCCGGCGGGGTGCCCATTCCGGCAGAGGTCCAGCACATCTTCCGGGAAGGGGCCTGCGTGGTGGTGGCGCATCAGTACCTCCGCATGCGGGAGTATCCGGGATTCGTGGACGCGCAGGGCAGGCTCGATCCCGCATACGCGACCGACGAGGACCGGATTGCGGCCTACAGCAAGCTCGGGGCCGCAGTGATTGCCCGCTACCGGAGATAACCGCGCACAGATCGGGCAACGATACAGGGGCGCTCATGCGAGCTCTGAGACTGTCTGCTGAGCGTGCGATGGTCGCAGGACATAAAGTCAGATGAGACCCAGAGAGCAGGAAATGTATCCCGGGCCGGGGAGAGAACGCAATCGTTCCTGGGAGCTGTTGCGAGGAGCAGGCGTGCTGCTGGCGCTTGCAGTGGCCAGTTTTGCTCTGGGGTTTTTTGTGCTGGCCCGCCTGCCCCGGTTCAATCCGGCGGATACATCTGCAACCAGAGAGACGGCTCCCGCAACCACAGAAGCAAGTCGTGCTGCGCCTGCAGAGGGCCGTGCGGCTCCGGCACAGGAAACAGAAACTCCTCTCCAACCTCCAGTGCCTGCTGCGCCACCCGGACCGACAATCGATCCGGAAGAGCCTCAGGGCCTGCAACCACCGGAGACACCCGACAGCTCCCGGACAGAGCCCACACAAGAGAGTCGCCCGGTTCCGCCGCCATCGCCCGGGTCTGTGGCAGGCGCAGAGCGTGAGGCAGCCACACAGGTGACGGACCCGGTGCAATCTCCGGGAACCCCGGATACGGGACAGGGTGGCGTCGGGCGCACACTCGCAGCAGACAACCCGCCAGACGCTCCCGCTGATAACGCCCCGTCCACCCTGTATCGCGTGCAGGTTGGCGTCTACTCAACCCGGGAGGCTGCGGAAAGGGAATCCCGTGCGCTCGCTGCGCGTGGGATCGAAACTGTGGTACAGGCTACCTCGATCAACGGGAAAACACTCTACCGCCTGCAGTACGGAGCCTACCGGCATCGCGCCAACGCAGAAGCGGCGCGGGAGCGTCTCGAAGCCGCCGGTATCGCGAGTGTGGTGCAGGGACCGGACGTCGCGCAGCCTCGACCCTGAGCGTGCACGCAGATGCGGCTCAGGGAGACTTCGGGGTATTCTCCAGGCTTTTGTACCCCGGGATCATAATTTTGATGACAGACTGAGCGCGGAAGGTCGTAATCTTCCGATCCGCTTCCTTCATGCCCCCTGCCTTTTCTAGAATAGCTGCGCGTTCCGCCTGCTCCTTGACCTCCGAGAAAGGAATGGGCTTGGCCGGCTCCTTGCCCACCAGACGTACAATCCACCAGTTGGCCACTTTCGTCTGGTTGGCGCCCAGAGGGTACTCGATCTTGATGGGCGCGGAGACGTCGCCCACTTTCATGGCAGTGATGGCTTTGCGGATCTCCTCGGGTAGGACCGGGTTATTGGCGGCAATGACCGTGGTCTGCCCTGCGTTTTTGCGCGTCGCCTCGTCCTCCCCGTACGTTTTGACCACGTCGGTGAACGATTTCCCGGCCTTCAGATCCGCCTGTATCTTTGCCAGGTTGTCCGGGCGTGTTAGACGCAGAGCGGCGACCGTCCAGCGTTCTGGCTGGGTGAAACTGGCGATGTTCCGTTTGTAGAACGCTTCCACCTCTGCCGGGGTAACGGAGATAGCGGTCGTGGCAATATTGAAGTGCGCGCGCTGCACCCGGATCTCGTGGCGCAATATCTCCTCTGTGAGCTCTCCGCTGGTCAGCGCCTGTACCACATTGGGCTGACGCCGCAGGTTTTCCAGTGCGGTATTGACTTCTTCTTCGGAGGGCATCTGATTGGTCTTCGTGGCCCACTGGACGATCAGGCGCTCGTTGATGAGTGCGTTGAGCACAATGATGCCGGCGCTCTCAGTACGCACCGCCAGCGGGTTGAGCGAGATAATGAAGTCCTGCGCGCGCAACCGCTGGAGGCGGTTCAGGAACTCTCCTTGCGTGATCGCCTGTCCGTTAACCGTGGCGATGATCGTGTTGGAGAAGTCCTGCGCCTGCACGGGACACATCTCGAGCGACGTCAGGATACTGGCCAGAGCCCAGAAGGATGAGCAACGCCTGATGATCATGGCTTCGTTTCTCCATGGCAGACTATAGAACCACTTCGGCACTTCAGCGTGCTACTCCTGTAACAGGCGGTAGCTGCCGTGCCGGAGTTCTCCCCGTGCGGAATGATGTCCGATGATCCACATCATTATCGTATGTTCGTGCCGGATCCTTCGGGCAAAAATGAACCTTCGAGCCCTCATTCCGTCTGTAACGGATGAGCATGGTTGTTCGGAAAAGGCTCGGAGACATGTGCCAGTGTTTCCGAGGTCCGGGGCCTCTCTGTACGGTTGTGGCCTCGGGCCATTCCGAGCCGCGAGGAGGATGTGAATGATACGCGTGCAACGGGCGTTTGCCGTCGTTCTGTGTCTTGTTGGCAGCGGGGGAATGGCACGGGCCGGGGAGACAGGGCTCACTCCTGCCGGGATCGACCGCATGATCCGTGCGGAGTGGAAGAAGCAGAAAATCACGCCGGCTCCCCCTGTAGATGATGCCCGCTTCCTGCGGCGCGTTACGCTGGATATCACAGGAAATCTGCCCGCTGTCGAAACGGTACGGCGGTTTCTCGCGGATCGTTCCCCTGATAAGCGTGCACGGGCCATTGAGACGTTGCTGGCAAGCCCCGGCTATGTAAAGCGCTGGGTTGCCTACTGGGACGACGTGCTGATGGGGCGGGCCATGCGCCCCATGCCGACAGTAGACCGTGTGGCGTTCCGGCAGTGGCTCACCGAGAAGTTCCAGAAGAACACGCCCTACAATCAGTTCGTGTATGAGCTCCTGACGGCAACCGGGCAGAACAGCACCGGGGGAAGCCTGGCCAGGGCAGCTGGAATGGAGATGCCGGCCATGCTCGCCCCGTTCGCTGCGCAGGAGACCGGCGATCCCGCAAAAGTGAACGGAGCAGTCAACTGGTTCCTCAAGTATGCGCAGACACCGGCAGACCTCTCGGGAGCCGTCTCCCGGATCTTTCTCGGGGTCCAGATCCAGTGCGCGCAGTGCCACGACCACAAAACGGAAAAGTGGACCCGGGAGGACTTCCGCCGTTTCACCGCCTGTTTCATTCGCACCCGGCCGGTGCCGGTAGACCTGAATCGGGATCAGCCCAGAGGCATTCGTCGCTTCGAATTGCGTGACATCGAACGGCCTTTCCTGCGCGATCGCCCGCGCTTCGGAGGAGGGGAGTACGCCAGTGCTACTCCTGCCGCGCTTGACGGGACCGAGTTCCTGCAGAGCCCGAACCGCCGTCGTGCGCTGGCAGCATGGATTACCGCCCCTGAGAACCCCTATTTTGCGCAGGCCATTGTCAACCGGATGTGGGCGCACTTCATGGGGCGGGGCTTCGTGGACCCGATCGACGACTTCCGGCCGTCCAACCCGGTTGTCATGCCGGAACTGCTCCAGAAGCTTTCTGAAGACTTCGTTGCACATGGTTACGATCTGAAGCGGCTCATTCGATTGATCTGCAACACGCAGACCTATCAGCTCTCCGCCGCGCCTTCCAGAAACGACCCGGAGAACCTGTACTGGTCGCGCTATCGCCTGAAACCCATGGGGCCGGAGATGATACTGGACGCGTTGATCACCGCTACGGGCATGGAGGAAGGATTGCAACGCGTTGCAGGCACTGGTGCGGAGGCCGTGAAAGCGCAGATCCTGCGGCAGCTGATCTTCCTGTTTGATGTGGACGAGGAGTTCGAGCAGAAAGATTTTGAGGGCACCATCCCGCAGGCTCTGTTGCTGCTCAACGGTTCGCTGGTGAACAATGGTGCGTCGCTCCTGCCCGGCAACGCGCTGGCGCAGGTGCTGGCCCTCCCCGGCGATGATGCTGCGAAAATTGAGGAGCTCTACCTGCGCACGCTGTCGCGCAAGCCGACAGCGGCGGAGTTGAAGCACTGGCAGGCGTTTCTGAACGCGCCTCGCACCGTTGTACGGACAGACAGCACGCCCGGAGCAGGACGGCGTCTGCAGAGAGGGCTCGGTGGGCCGGTGCGCCGTATGGGGGGCGGACCAGATCCCTTTGCCCGGGTTCTTGCGCGCGCCCGATTACCGGAGCCCGAACCGAAGCAGCAAGCGTTCGAAGATCTGTTCTGGGCACTGCTGAACTCGAGCGAATTCATCTTCAATCACTGAGGTTCGATCGGGATCCAGTGCAGGAGGAACGCGATGACACGATATGAGCATAACGGGATGGAACCGCATGGGCAGCAGGAATGGCAGGAGCAGCCGCAACAGGAAGCATGCGGCGGGGGGTGTCCCGGTCCGATGGACCTTTTCACTTCCACGATCGATCGGCGCGGGTTTCTCAGAGTGGGTACTGGCGGGCTGTTGAGCCTGCTATTCGCGCAGTGGCTCGATCCCCGGGCGGCCTGTGCGCAGAATGGTCGCTCCGGCGCAGCGCGGTCCTGTATCCTGCTCTGGATGAACGGCGGGCCCAGTCACCTGGAAACGTTCGACCCCAAGCCCGGTACCTCTACCGGAGGGCCAACCCGGGTGGTCCGGACCCGGGTGCCGGGGATTGAGATCAGCGAATATGTGGCCCCGCTGGCCGACTGCACGGACGAAATGGCGATCATCCGGGGGATGACCAGCCGCGAGGGGAACCACCAGCGGGCGCAGTATCTGCTGCACACGGGCTACGCGCCTACCGGCAGCGTCACGCACCCGTCGCTGGGGGCATGGGTCAGCAGGGAGCTGGGCGACCCGCAGGCAGACCTGCCGGCGTTTGTCAGCATCAGCGGACCGAGTATCGGGGCAGCGTTTCTTGGAGTGCAGCACGGACCGTTCGTGGTGAACAACCCGGCACAGCCGCCGCAGAACATTGCCTACCCGCGCAATGTCAACAAAGAACGTTTCCAGATCCGGCAGGACGCGCTGAGCCTGCTGGAGGCACAGTTCGCTGCGCAGACCGGTGACCCGAAGGTGCAGGGGCGCCGTGACGTGTACAGCAAAGCGATCCGGTTGATGCACTCCCCGCGCCTCAGGGCCTTCGATCTGACCGAGGAGCCGACGGCTGTCAAACAAGCCTACGGGGACAACAACTTCGGGCGTGGGTGCCTGATGGCCCGTCGTCTGGTGGAAGCCGGAGTGAAGTTCGTGGAAGTGGTGCTGGATGGCTGGGATACGCATCAGGACAACTTCAATCGAGTGGCGCGACTCGGTGGCATTTTTGCCCCGGCCATGGCTGCCCTGATCAGAGACCTGAAAGAGCGTAATCTGCTGGACAGCACGCTGATCCTCTGGATGGGGGAGTTCGGGCGCACCCCACGGATCAACGGTAGTGAAGGTCGGGATCACTACCCGCAGGCCTGGAGTGCCGTGCTGGCGGGGGGCGGGATCCGCAGGGGCATCGTGTACGGGCAGACGGATGAGACCGGGGCCCGGGTGGTGCACCAGCCGGTTACCGTGCCAGACTTCTTCGCAACGGTAGCCACGTTACTGGGGATGGATCCGGACAAGACAGTGATGACCCCGATCGGGCGGCCGATCGCTATCACAGAGAAGGGCAGGCCCATTCGCGAACTGATCGCGTGATGTGTGGTTCTCTCCTTGAGTTGGAAGGTTGGGAGCAGACGTCAGGTTCTGCTCCCTTTTTTGTGCCTGTCACAACGTGTCTGCACACTCCCCGAGGAAGCCGGTCAGATGGGCCTCCAGAAGGCGTACGGGCACCAATCGGCCAATCAATGACTCCGGTGAGCGGGTGGCAGGCGCAGGGAAATGGACCATCTTCAGCGTGCGGGTGTAGCCGCTCAGCCGCGAGGGGTCTTTCTGGCTGGGGCCCTCTACCAGCACTTCCACAATCTGCCCGATCTGCGTCTGGTTGATCTCCACGGTGATCCGGTTCTGGAGCGCGATAAGCGTGTTCAACCGCTCGATTTTGACCGACTGCGGTACCTGATCCGTGCGTTGCGCTGCCCGGGTGTTGGGGCGAGGGGAATAGGCGAACATGAACGCCGAGTCGAATCGGATCTCCTCCACGAACTGCAGCGTGTTGTGGAACTGTGCATCTGTTTCGCCGGGGTAGCCGAGCATGATGTCCGTGGTGATAGCAATCCCCGGGACGCGGGCGCGGAGCTTCTCCACAATGGCCCGGAACTGTGCGACCGTGTAGCCCCGGCGCATCTCGCGCAACAGGTCATCGTCGGCGACCTGCAGGGGCAGATGAACATGTTCGCAGACCTTGTCCAGACGGCCGATCGCGTCGATCAACTCGTCCGTGAAATCGCGGGGATAGGGAGACGTGAAGCGGATCCGGGCCAGTCCACGGACCTGATTGATCCGCTCCAGCAATATGTGGAACGGGACGCGCCCCTCCGGCAGATTCTTCCCATAGGAGTTGACCGTCTGCCCCAGCAACGTGACCTCGCGTGTGCCCTGTTGTGCCAGTGTCTCGATCTCAGCAAGGATCTCCTGCGTGGGACGGCTGCGCTCACGCCCACGCGTGAATGGCACGATGCAGAAGGTGCAGAACTTGTCACACCCGTACATGATCGGCACGTGCGCCTTGAGCTTCGGCCGCCTGCGGGTCTGCCGTTCCGGCACCTCAGAGACAATAGCTCCCTTCCGTGGAGGCAGTGTCAATGCAGTGAGAGGAGAATGGGGCCTTGCGGAGGGCGCTTCCAGAGTGAGTGCGGCAGTGCGGCCCGCGGAGGTGTCCCGTTGCACCGGGGTGAGCGGGATCAGATCCCGGAGCCGCGCTTGCGGTTCCACAGGCGCGCCCGCTTTGATCTGCCGGATCAGCCGCGGGATGGAGGCAATGTTCCCTGTGCCAACAATCAGATCTACGAAGGGCGCGCGCCGGGTGATCTCCTCGCTTTCGACCTGGGCCATACAACCACAGACGCCAATGATCATGTCGGGACGCTGGCGTTTCAACTCTCGCAGACGGCCCAGTTCGCTCCAGACTTTCTCCTCGGGCTTGGCGCGTACCGAGCAGGTGTTCAGCAGGACGACGTCGGCACGCTCCGCGCTGTCAACGGGTTGATAGCCGATGCTCTCGAGGTAGAGCCCCATCTGTTCGGAGTCTTCCTCGTTCATCTGGCATCCCCACGTCATGATGTGATAGCCGGGAATGGGGCGTTCTGGTTGCGCTGTCTCTGATTGTTGCTTCATAGCTCCCTGTTGCCAGTTCGTCGCGTGACCACAATGCACGGATCGACGTTCCCTCACATTTTTCGACGCGCAAAGACGCGGGAGTGTGCCCGCTTGAGCTGTTCTCGATGTCTGCGAAGCCTGCCGGGCAGAGAGAACACCCGGGGAGTCGGAGGTGTAACGGGGCGCTCCAGCGCGTCCCGATAGACCTGTATCACGGCACTGGCCATGGCTTCCGGGGAAAAGCGCGCGGCGTGCCGGCGTCCCTGAGCGCCATAATGGCGACAGATTTCCGGGTTCTGCAGAAGCCGGGCTGTGGCGTGCGCGAAGGCTTCCGCGTTCAGAGGAACACGGAGGCCGGTTGCCTCGTGGATCACCAGTTCGCGTGGACCGCCCTGATCCACTACAACGCACGGCAGGCCTGCCGCCATGGCCTCCACAACCACCAGACCCTGTGTTTCTGATGGAGATGGCAGGACGAAGATGTCCCCGACGGCGTACCAGTCGCCGATCGTCGCGTGCGGTTGCGCGCCGACGAAACAGACGCGGTCCTGCAACCTGCAGGCCCTGGCCTGCTTCTCCAGTGCGTCGCGGCACTGGCCATCTCCTACCAGTACCACGCGGAAGTCCCTGCCGCAGGCAGTCAGGGCGGACATGCCAGACAGGTAGCGCATCGCCTCCAGCAGAAGGTCCAATCTTTTTTCAGGGCCAAGTCGTCCCACGTAGAGCAGAACGGGGATGTCCGGCGCGATGCCGAGGCGATTGCGGATCGCCTCGCGGGCTTCTGGCCGACTGACGGGAGGGGCCACGCCACTGGGGACCACTGCGAAACGGGCTCGCACGCCGCTCGCCCGCAGCGCGTCCCGGGTGTGCCGGGTCGGGGTAATGACGCAGGCGGCGCGTTCACAGAAGCGACGCACGATGCTGCGCGCTGCGCTCGGACCCATCTTGCGCAACAGCGGCGACCGGGCACACTCAATCATGAGGTCGTACAGAGAATGGGCTGTGTATACCATGGGCAGGCCGTACTTGCGCGCAAGATCGGCTCCCATCCGTCCGACAGTGAACGGGTGCTGGCAGTGCACAATATCGACGTGCAGCGCCTGAAAGTCCACTGAGAGCCGGGGAAAGGGCCGGGCAAAGTGGTAGGGATGTCGGGGAAAAGGCAGTTCCGGCAACCGGAAGACGTCGGCGTCGTCATCCGGTTGCGGCAGGCCGGGCGCAATCACATAGACGGTGTGTCCCATCGCGCGCAACGCGCTTCTCAGGGTGAGGATCGATGTGACGACCCCGTTTGTGACCGGTGTGTAGCATTCAGAAAAGATCGCAACGCGCATAGCCCAACCGCTTCCTGTCGCTCGTACGGCGCAGAGTTTCTCAGGAACTTAATACGTGCGCAGGTGACGAGATTATATCCCGTAAGCGGTGATGTGTCAAATGGAGGCATTTCCACCGGAGGCCTGTCCCGCTCGCGTCAGAGCGGGACAGGCGAGGCTATGCGGAGGGGTGGGAAGAGATGAAAAGGATCAGGGGAGCTCATCCCCGACGGCATCGAAGTTGCTGATAAGCAGGTCCAGGTCAAACACGTCCACACCGCCGTCATTGTTGAAGTCGGCGCCGGGGTTCCAGTTGGGGTCTCCCAGGCCTGCGTCAAACGCCTCGATCAGGATGCTGAGGTCCAGCACGTCCACGGCGTTGTCATCGTTGGCGTCCCCTGCGAGGAACTCGCCGAGATCCAGTCCGCTGAGATCCGAGGAGACTTCCCCCGAAAACACCTTCGCCAGGTAATAACGCGGCTTCACCTTTACATAGTAGGCGCCCGGCAGGATCGTCACAGCCAGTGCGCCACTGGCCTGCGGGGTCACAAACTTGCTGAAGGGGACGCCCCCACCCGCAGGCTGAAAAGTGATGAGCGTCGGCACACTGGCAGAAGTGCGCCCCTGCAGCTGAAGCACGCCGCTCAGCAGGACCACACGGGGCTGGAACGCCATGAAGGTCGGGCCGTTGAGGCCAGCTGCCGGGTTGATCACGAAAGTGTCGAGGAAATCGCCTGTGGTGCCGTTGTACCGGTAGACCCCGTTGGCTGACGTCGGAGTGCCGCTGTGCGTGATGTACAGATTGTTATCCGGACCGTACTTCAGATCCAGAGGCACATTGAGGCCGCCGCTTCCGGAGGGCACGAAGGTGTCGATGTAGGCGCCGGTCAGACCGTCGTAGCGCAACACGGCATTCACTATGGCACCGGTGTAGGTGTTAGCACCTCCACGACTGAGCACGTACAGATCGGGAGTACCATCGTTGTTGGCGTCCGGGCCAAACAGCAGGCCACGCGGGCCGGCCAGACGATTGTCTTGCGGGGGGGAGTTCAGGGGGAGTGAAACACCCTCAATGAAAATAGTCGGGGTTACCGGCAGGGGCCCCGCCAGCTGGTTCGCAGTGATCTTCAACACACGGTGAAAGGGGAAAGAGCCCCCGTTAACGCAGCTGAAGTAGAGGTTGCCGTTCGCGTCGAACGTCATCGCGTGCGGAACTGCAAAGACCTGTCCGGTGAACCCGCCCTCAGCAACGATCTCGGACGTGCCGGTCAGGGTATCGTACCGGAGGATCCGATGGTTCTGCGCGCTTGAGACATAGAGTTTTCCGTCGGGACCGAAGGTCATGCCATAGACCCGGTTGAGGTTGCCACCAAAGAAGGTGCTCACAAAGGCCCCGGTTCTTCCGTTGTACCGGTTGATCCGCCCGATGCCGGTGTTGCCGGTGACGCTGCTGTAGAGCATCCCCACGTAGACATCCCCATCCGGGCCGATGGCCAGGCCTTGCGGCCCATTGACCAGGCTATCTCCGGAGCCCGTCGGGATAAAAACGTCCACGAATGCGCCAGTGTTTGCATCGTAGCGTCGCACCACATCGTTGTTGAAGTCGCTGACCAGAAGGTAGGGGAAATCCTGCGCCAGAGCTCCTGCCCCCGTCAGTGCCGCGAGCAGGGCAGCTGGCAACCAGCAAGATCGAACACGCATCGTTGGCCTTACCTTTCTTCTCTGAGCAAGACGCAGACGCTCCGTGACGCCCGCGCTTTCCACAGACTGCGGGAGTGCATGCTCTCCCACAGAAGGGAAGTGCATATTCTGTGCCGAAATCCCGGTTGAAGTACCGGTATGCCCCGGATCGCGCCAGATTTAACAAACATTTAACAGATACCGGGGCGGCTTAATCCGGGCTTCATATGGGACCGAATGAGAGGGAATGCATGAGTGCACTGGAGACCGTGCGCGTCGGGATCGTCGGGCCAAGCTGGTGGGTAGACTACTGGCACCTGGTGGCGATCAAGGCGCATCCACAGGCGGAAATTGTGGCCGTGTGCGGGGAGCGACCCCGCGCACTTGCCGAGGTGCAGAGCCAGTACGGCACCAGCGCGCGCTACTTCACACGTTATGAGGACATGCTGGAGCAGGTATCCCTGGACGGGGTGATTGTCTGCACACCCAACGATCTGCACTACCCTGTAACCATGGCGGCACTACACCGGGGCCTGCACGTGCATTGCGAGAAGCCGCTGGCGCTCAACGCGGCCCAGGCCCGTGAGATGGCACAGACAGCGCGGGCGCGCGGCCTGATTGGCATGACCAACTTCCCGTACCGGGATAACCCCTGTGTGCAGAGAATGCGTCAGATGCTGTCGCAGGGCGCAATCGGAACGCCCCTGCACATCGTCGGGAGCTACAGTGGAGGGTTCGGGCTGTTGCGGCCACCGAACTGGCGGGGATGGCGTGACCGCAGCGGCGCGGGGATCCTGGGAGATCTGGGCTCGCATCTGATCGATCTGGCGCGCTTCGTCACCGGGCGGGAGTTCCGTT
>JANWZQ010000081.1 GCA_025054835.1 Chthonomonadaceae bacterium | reverse complement strand
CCGGGCAATACCGCATCTGCGCCGATTGCTGGTCACGCTGGAGCGGGTACAACCTGCCGGGACCACGCATGTAGCGGCCACACTCCGCCCGTTGTTTGCAATGGCGCGCCGACGGGGTCTGCTGGTTGTCATATCCGATCTGATCGAGGAACCCGATGCGCTCTTCGAGGCGCTCGCGATGTACAGTCACCGCGGATGGCGGATCCTGATCTTTCATGTGTTGACCGAGGAGGAACTTCTGTTGCCCGGCACAGGGCCAACACGCTATCTGGATCCGGAAGGCCCCGACTATCTGGACGTCGAGCCGGAGGCGTTGCGTGCTACGTATCAGGCCGAGGTGCGCGGGTGGTTGCGCGCGCTGGAGAACCAGTGCAAGGCCCGACGCATTCACTACGCACGTGCGACAACCGTCACCCCTTATGACCACATGCTGGAGCGCTTTCTCACCTGTCGCACACAGCAGGGCCTTCGGGTCTACTGACGCGTGTCGATGCGCTCCGGTTGCCGTTCGGTCGCTGTGCGGGCTCTGGCGCACACCTGCTTTCCCTGTTTCAGACGGCGGATTTCTTCCGCGCACCGGGCCATCGCCTGCAGCAGATGTCTCTCACATCGATCCAGCAACGCACGGGTCTCCAGCGCGATCGCCGCGGCTTCTCCGGCAGTTGTGGGGCAGGTTTCACAGAGACGATGACAATCCGCCACCACGGCCTCCAGCAGGCTGGAGGCCTGCACCACCAGATGCAGGTCTTCGCGTGCGATGCCATCCTCCAGATCGCGTACGAGTTCCCGCAATCGACGGAGGGGACGCGGGGTCTCTTCTGGCTCAGGCACGCTGATCTCCTGTGCTCTCCTGTGGCCGGGGCTGGCCGGCCCCGGACTGTGCCATCATCAGATCTACCTGCGCCCAGCTCTCGCGTAGCTCCCGCAACGCCTGTATCGCGCTCTCTATCAACGCCGGGTCATCGGTCAGGTTGGCCTGCACCAGTTGCTGGAGTATGTGTGTGTAGAGGCGAAACAGATTGGCTGCGACCTCGCCCCCTGCCTCGCGGTTCAGAGAGCTCATCAATTCTCCGATGATCCGCTGAGCCTTGATCAGGTAGTTGTTCTGCGCCTCCAGCTGCCGTGCCTGCATGGCCTCCAGAGCCAGCGTGCAGAAGCGTAGCGCACCGTCGTACAGCATGACAATCAGACGCGTCGGGCTCGCCGTCTCGATCTGCACCTGCTGATATTGCCGCGGTGCCAGACGCCCGGGTCGCGACCGTGGCCCTCCAGCATCGGAGGACGGTGGTACGGGTTCGGGACGGGGGAGCACGATGTCGGAACGCGCATTCTCGTCCGACAGGGATGACGCGAGAGACATGACTTGCCAGGTCTCCTTACTTGAATTTTGTGGAAGCGCCCTGCTGTCGGGACAACAGGAGTGTCCTGCAGGGCGCTATCGGTTCGCATTATTGTTCAGAGCGGCCAGTTGCGCCAGGCCGGCCTGTGCGGCCCGGATCCGGGTGACGGCCGACTCCATGGCGGCGAAACGGAGTCGCAGGGTGCGCTCGGTCTCTTTCAGGCGCTCGTTGAGCGACGCGATGCTTTCATCGATATCTTTGATCTGACGCTCGATCGTCTGACTGCCCGTTGTGAGCGTGCCGGAGAAGGCGTCGGTCAGCATGGAGATGTAATTGCGGACCACGTTGGCAATGCCGCTGGTCACGCGGATAACGCCGTAGTCGCCGGGCTCGGTCGCGGTGATCCGCAGCTGCAGGCCGAGCGCCTTCCCGTCCGGGACGCCTCCACCCCCTGTCTGGGAGCCGGTCAGGAACTGTCCATCGCCCCGTGCGACCTCGCCGTTGATCGTGCCCGCGACGTCCTGTCCGCGCGCCACACGGATGGTCGTGCCAATGCCTGTGCTTGTGGCGCTGGCCGGTATTCCGGACACCACGGCGAACTCCGCCTTGGAGCCATACTGCTTTGAGGTCAGTTTCAGTTTCCCGGTCGCCTCATCGATTGAAGCGGAGAGTACCCGGCCGATGTTCGGGTCTGCGTTGATCTGAGCCACCACATCGCTCAGTGTGCTGCCGGCTGCCAGACGAAGCTGTCGCCCCCCGGTTAATACCTCTGTGGAGGTGCCGAACAGCGCGCCGCCGAAGGTGAGAACCTCTTCCTCTGCCAGCGGACCGGTCTGTGCGATATCCACCAGCAACGTAGCCTGCCGCGCTGGCTGAGTGATCCGCACGCTGAAGCCCATGGGCCCGCTCGCCTGTGTCTTCTCCGTCACGGAGACAAACTGCACCATGGAGCTGGTCGCCACCCCGTCCGCACGAAACAGTCGCGCCACGTTCGCCCGATTTTCTGTCAGCGCTTTCGTCAGCTCTGCCTCGTTAACCACCAGGCGGGCGTTCTGATTGAGCGTGACGCCGATCTGCGCCAGAATGGTCAGGGTCCCCGGCACCGTACGGGGATCGGGCAATCCGGACACCGGGCTGGTCACCCCGGAGATCAAGCCATCCAGCAGGCTCTGTGCGGCCCCGTCGGCAAATAGCGGGCCGGTCGCTCCCGTCTGCGGGTCGAATTGTGCCTGTGAGGCGACGAAATCCATTACGTCGTTGAACGCTTTGACGAAGCTGGAGATGTTTGTTTTGATGGTCTCGATGTCGGTGGCGACGTTGATCTCTGCGGATGCATTCTCTTTGCGCAACGTGAGTGTGACGCCGGAGATCGCGTCCGAGAAGGTGTTGGTCGGGCGGATCGCCTGGATGCCATCAATGCTGAACCGCGCGTCCTGCGCGGCTACCAGTTCCCGCCCCAGATCGCGCTGTACGATGCCCAGATTGGCCAGCACGTTATTGTCATCCGTGAACTTCTGTGTACCCTGTATCTGCAGCTGGAACCGGGAATTACCGGTGATCGGATCGGTTACATTGACGACCGAGGCCGACACGTTGGGGATGCCCGCCTGATTGATCTTTGCCGCAATGGCGGACAGCGAATCCGTGGCCAGATCGATCTTGACCGTTACGTCCGCGATCTTCACCAGTCCGGAAGCGGGCGCTGTCTGCCCCTGCAACGTTCCGACCGTGCTGACGCTGTCGGCAAACAGCAGGGAGCCTGCGCCATTCTCCCCGACAGGCTGTCGCACACTATAGGTCGCCTCCGGAGTAAAGAAGCCGAGGACACCCGATAGAAACGCGCCCCCGGCAGTATCCGAGAGGGAAATCCGCCCCCGCTCCCCGGTATGCGTGCTCCCGAGAGTCAGGTAGAACTCGTTGGCAGACGGCGCGATGATGGAGGCCGTAACTCCCGCCTGTGCGGCGTTGATGCTGGCTGCCAGCGTTTCCAGCGTGTCGCTCGCGCTCACCGTAATCGCCCGGCCGTTCAGGATAATCTGCCCGGAAAAACCGAGGGGCGTGTTACGACTGCTCTGCGCTGCGGAGGCGATCCGGTGGGCCTTTGCCAGCTGTGTGACCTGTATCACATGTGTGCCGGTCTGTGCCCCACTTTCTGCCGTGACGGACACGGCCTGATCGTCGCTGCTTCGAGCAGTCACCAGATCAAAGGCCCGAAGGCGATTCAAAGTTCCTGCAGCCGATTGCATGCCGATCAGTTTGGCGGTCAATGTTGCGTAGGCCGTCTGTCGCTGTTGTAGACGGGCCTGCGTGTTGCGCAGGATCTTCTCCGGGCGACGATCAATCTCGATGAATTTTTGAATGATGGCCTCGGTGTCAATTCCAGTACCAAGACCGGCGAAGTTGATGCCGCTGGTGCTCATTACCGACTTCTCCATTTCATGCCCGTCGGTGTGCCGGGGACTTACGCCTGTATTGTTGCCGGGTTGCGGCGAGATCTTGAGGAGAGAAAAGAAGCGGAGTGCCGGCGCGCCGGGATCTGGCGTTTCGGGACTTCAGGAGGCTTATGCCCCCTGAAGCCCCTGCGCGTTCGTTTGAGGCGACGTTTACCGGAGCAGGGCGAGGACCTGCTGTGGCGCCGAGTTGGCCTGCGCCAGAACCGAGGTGCCTGCCTGCTGGATGATCTGGTTTTTGGTCAGCTGCACCACCTCCGCAGCCACATTCGTGTCCCGGATCTGGCTCTCCGAGGCCGACAGGTTCTCCACACCCACACCCAGATACCGCACCGTACTCTCCAACGTGTTCCGCTGAAAAGCACCC
>JANWZQ010000074.1 GCA_025054835.1 Chthonomonadaceae bacterium | reverse complement strand
TTCTGAACACGGAGCCAAAGGCCTACGTTCGGGCACAGGTGTACCACCGACTGCACTGGTACCTCTGGGCCGCACGGCAGAACAAAGTTGCGTTGCTCCGGGCCATCGTTGCCCGGAATGAGGAAGCGCGCGTGCGCACGGCTACAGTGACCTAACTGCTGGTGCGAGGAGCCAATTTCTTCTTCGCGCCTCAGGGGCCACGGGTCGCCGACAACGTGCCCTTCTCTCAGGTCGAGCGCATCCAGAGGGATCTGGGAGCCCCTGCCGGCGAGATGCAGTCAACGCCCGAAGACAGAGGTCCGAATGAGGGGTACTGCCTCTATTCACGGCCTTACCAGAACGGCATTGTTTTCCTGAACCTGACGGGCAAGCGCAAAACGATCGCTCTGCCCGGAGACAGAGTGTTCTACGCCCGATCCGGCCAGCGCGTCACGCAGATCGTTCTGGACGATCTGCAGGGCGATTACGTCCTGACCCACCAGCCCGGAATGGGCGCACCTTGAGCTGGAACAACATGCAAGACAGCCGCCCTGTGACCGAAGAACAACAGGTAGATATCCGCCCGATGCGGTTGCGGAAGAACTTCTCCTGGACCTTTCTGGGGAACACCGTTTACGCTGTCTCGCAATGGGGCATGCTCACCCTGATCGCCAGACTGGGATCCCGGGAGATGGTCGGGCAGTTTGCTCTGGGGCTCGCCATCGCAACGCCCGTGATCACCTTCACCAATATGGCTCTGCGACAGGTACAGGCGACCGATGCCCGGCGGCAATACCAGTTTCGGGACTATCTGGCTCTGCGCCTGACGATGACTCTGGCAGGCTTCCTGACCATCCTGGGCATCACATGGTCGGTTGGCTATCCAGTGCAAACCGCGCAGGTCGTCTGGATAATTGGACTGGCGAAATCGTTCGAGGCGATCAGCGACGTTTTCTATGGTCTCATGCAGTTCTATGAGCAGATGGATCGGATCGCGATCTCCATGATGCTCAGAGGCCTGCTCTCTCTAGGAGCGCTGGGTCTGGGGCTCGTCCTGACAGGTGGTCTCCTCTGGGGAGCCACCGGTCTGGCGCTCACCTGGTTCATCCTGCTGCTTGCCTACGATGTTCCTGTGGGCTGGAGGATCCTGCTGCAGGATCGTAGCGCAGCACCGGACGCACACGCGCTCCGCCCTCGCTGGGATCCGGTCACGCTCCGGCAACTGCTGTGGCTCACGCTACCTCTGGGCATTGCCACCATGTTGAACGCGCTCAGTGTCAACATCCCGCGCTACCTTCTGGAGCGCCGGTCTGGCCCCGCAGAGCTGGGGCTGTTCGCTGCCATGTCCTATGTGCTGCTTGCCGGCACCACTGTGATCACTGCTCTGGGCCAGTCGGCCTCACCGCGACTGGCGCGTCACTTCGCTGCCGGCAACACAGGCGCGTTTCTATCCTTGCTGGGCAAACTCACCGGGCTCGCCATTGCCATCGGGTGCGGACTGATCGCGCTCGCGCTGCTTGCCGGACGGCCTCTGCTGACGGCGCTCTATACAGCCGAGTACGCGCATCGTACGGATGTGTTCCTCTGGCTTACCGTTG
Organism: Chthonomonadaceae bacterium; assembly: GCA_025054835.1. Lineage (GTDB taxonomy): Bacteria > Armatimonadota > Chthonomonadetes > Chthonomonadales > Chthonomonadaceae > JANWZQ01. Next base: position 8,334 of record JANWZQ010000074.1, on the reverse strand, counting down.
CGGCCACTGCGGGCTATGCGGGCAGCTGTCTGGGCTACGGTCTGACCGCTGCGCGCAATTTCGCCGTCCAGCCCTTCATCTACGGCACCGCTGCAACGATCAGCCTGATCGCCAGTGCGTTGTTGATTCCGCGCTCCGGCCTGCTGGGCAGCGCGTGGGCTCTGCTGGTGCTCAATCTGGCTCAGGTTCTGATCGCGGGCGTCCTTCTGAGCGCCACCCTGCGCCGCCAGCGGATGCGGGAAGGAGTGCCCTGTGCAGTGGAACCACGCGCTGTGGAGACCGCGCCATGAGTCCGCGCGCCCTTGCTCGCTCTGTCCTTCGCGCGATGATGCGTCCCGCAGTGGTGCGCACCCCGTTGCGGGGCCTGACAACCGCGGGGCTCGTACCCCCCGGGCTCTGGAAGCGCCTCCCTGTAGAGGCAACCTTTCCTGTGTCGTTGCCCGATGGCGGGACGTTCCAGTATGTTGCGGTACCCAGCGACGACATTGGCCGCGCACTCTACTGGCGCGGGTTGTCGGCGTGGGAACCAGAAACTGTGCGCGTCTACTACCGTCTGGCGCGCAGGTCCGCGCTTACATTCGATGTGGGGGCCAACACCGGTCTCTTCGCGTTGATTGCCTGTGCTGCGAACCCGCAGGGCCATGTGGTTGCCTTTGAGCCGGTGCCACAGGTGTTCGCCCGCCTGCAGGCGCAGATACGCGCCAATCAGATGGAGCATCGTTGCACTCTCCGGCAGGAGGCTGTTGCGGCGCAGTCCGGGATTACGCAGTTCCATGTACCGGATGGGGAGATCCCCAAATCAGGGAGCCTGAATACGCACGGCTTTCGTGGGATCCACGGGGCTCTGATCGAAGTCCCGGTGACTACCATCGATACGGTCGCCGGATCGATGGGGCCAGTAGAGCTGATAAAGATCGATGTGGAAGGGTTTGAGGATCAGGCTCTGGAAGGAGCGCGAACGGTGCTGTCCCGCTATCATCCCGATATCGTGGTGGAGTGCAATCCGGACGGCCCCTACCGGGCCGTGGACCGCATTCTCTCGGAGTACGGCTATCGCTTCTACCACCTGAGAGCGAGCGGGCCAGAGCCAGTCAGTCGCATCTGCCCGGATGAGACACAGCAATACCGTAATTATCTTTGCTCCACTCGAATGGACCTGACGGAGGTACTGGCATGATGCCGGTACGGATTCTGCATGTGATTGGAGGCATGGATCGGGGGGGAGGCATTCAGACCTACCTGATGAATGTCCTGCGTCATATCGACCGCACGCGCTTCCACATGGACTTCGCCACCGTATACATGCGGGGCCGGAAGGGTGCCTTTGACGATGAGATCCGCGCACTGGGATCTCGTGTTTATTCCTGCTCTCCCCCCGGCCACCCGTGGCGGTTTCTCCGGGATCTGAGACATATTCTACGGACGCATGGCCCCTATCATGTGGTGCACAGCCATCTTCCTTACATCACGGGCTTCATCTTGAAGCTTGCGGCGCAGGAGAGCGTGCCGATCCGCATCGCGCACAGCCACAACGATCACACCCATGAGGAGGCCACTGCGAGCAGACTTCGCCGCCTCTACATTCAGCTGATGAAACGGCAGATTGCTCGCCACGCGACCATCGGCCTGGGTTGCTCCCGGCAGGCCGTCCTCTCGATGTTCGGCCCGGACTGGCAACGTGACCCCCGGTATCGCGTGCTGCTTTACGGTCTGGACTTCACTGCCTTCCACCAGGAACCAGATCCAGCTGCCCGGCAGGAGCTGGGGCTGCCACAGAACGCATTTGTGATCGGACATATCGGGCGTTTCGTGGAGCAGAAGAACCATGCGTTCCTGCTGGAAGTGGTCGCAGAGGTTGCCACACGCATTCCCGACACCTACCTGTTGTTGCTCGGTGACGGCCCCCTGCGCGGAGCGATCGAGGCGCAGGCAGAAGCGCTCGGCCTGAAACACCGGATGATCATGGCCGGTGGAGCCCGCCCCGACGTTCCCCGGATCATGCTGAGCGCCATGGACGTCTTTGTCCTCCCTTCCCGTTTCGAGGGGCTCGGACTCGTGCTGGTGGAGGCGCAGGCGGCCGGCCTGCCCTCCGTGTATTCGGACGTGGTGCCGCAGGAGGCCGACATCGTGCATCCCCTTCTGAAACGCCTTTCCCTGCAGTGCTCTGCCAGCACCTGGGCTGATACGATCGTTGCTCATGCTGGCCAGCCCGCTCCTGTGCCACGTCCGGTTGCACTGGATGCCGTGGAGCAGAGCGCGTTCAATATCTGTACCAGTGTTCATGCGTTGGAGAAAGTTTATGCAGGCCAGAGTTGAAACAGGCAGATTGGAGTCACACACCACGCAGTGGAATGCGACCGGGCAACGCACGTTGATTTCGCTCAGCTTTTTGATATCCACTTTTGTGTCCGTCGCGATTCTTTTGCTGTTCATGGTGCAGTCGGAGCGACTGCACCACTGGTTCGTTATCCCGGCACTTCTCTGCGGGATCCTTATCGGGATCGATGCGGTCGACTGGTTCCGGAACCGGTACGACAAATTCGATCCCTTTGGCATTATTGGGCTGCTGGGATACCACTTCTTCTTTCTGGCCCCGTTGCTGCATGTCTACTGGGGCTACTACCCGTTCTTCCGGGCGCCCCTCAGCGTCGATCCGCGCCACTGGCTGGGTATGATGGCCCTGTTGAACATCGGGGGCGTGCTCATCTATCGCCTGACACGACAGATCCGCTGGGAGGGCAATCGTGCCAGGCGATCTATCTGGCAGTTGAGTCCCACGCGTTTTGCCATTTTTCTCGTGCTCGCGTTGATCGTCTCCGCGCTCCTGCAGACATACATCTATGCAGAGAAGGGGGGCATCAGCGGGTTCATTCGCGCCTATGAGGAGGAACGTGCGCGTGCCTTCGAAGGAAAGGGGTGGTTCTTCACTATCTCGGAGAGCTTCCCGATCCTCGCCATGATGGGCTTCGCGGTGATCGCACGCCGGCACGCGTTCCTGCGCACATGGGGCGTTCTGGCCATTGTGGCTGTGATCTTCTTTGCCCTGCAACTGTATTTCGGGGGGTTGCGCGGCAGCCGGAGCAGCACCATCTTTGCGTTGTTCTGGGCTACCGGGATCGTGCACTTCTGGGTGCGCCGCATTCCCAGACCCGTCATTTACATGGGCATAGCGTTCCTGCTGACATACATGTACGTCTATCGCTTCTACAAGCACTCGGGCTCCGAAGCCTTCCAATCCCTTGCCACTGAAGAGGGACAACGCCGCCTGGAACGCTACACTGGCAACGCCATGATGTACACCCTTCTTGTGGATCTGGCCCGGGCGGACATGCAGGCATTTCTGCTCTACCGCCTCAATCGTCCGCAGTGCGATTACGATTACGCGTTCGGGCGCACCTACCTCGCGGCTCTGGTCTCGGTAGTCCCCCGCGCCATCTGGCCCGACAAACCACCGAACAAGGCCATGGAGGGCACGCAACTACAGTTCGGGAAGTACCGCTACCGGGGCATGAAAACTGCCTCGGCGTGTGTGTACGGGCTGGGCGGAGAGGCCATGCTCAACTTCGGCTATCTGGCTGTCCCGTTTGCTTACGTGGTGCTGGGACTGGTTACCGGCTATACGCGCCGATGGATCCTGAGCTTGCATCCCGACGATATGCGCCTGCTTCTCTGCCCCTTCATGATCAACTTCAGCTTCAACTTCCTGGTAGGCGATCTGGACAATGTGATGTTCTTTGTGTTCAAAAACGGTCTCATGCCATCTCTGGTGCTCCTCGCAGGCACACGCAGACGGTGGCTTACCCCGGCTCCCTCTGCAGAGCCCGCCAGCACTCCGACAAACCGATGGATACGGGACCTGTCATCGCCCCCGAAGCACACGCCGGTGCCGGAAGGATGAGAGGCTTCCATGCATTCGAACCACCTCTCTGAAATGTCGCTCCCGCTCCGCTATCGCCTGTATGCGCCCATTCACCGTGGATTCACCGCGCTGGGCCACGTGACTGTCGCCGGCAAGCACCCGTTTATTGTCCTGCGCAACCACCTCAATCGGGTCATGTACCGGTGCGTGCTCACGGAACAGACGCACGGCACGGTACTGACCCGGAGTGGCTTTCGGATCCGGGTTCCGCTGGGTGATCAGGCAGCGGCCTCCATCGTCTTTGAACGGCAGTACGCTCCGGAAGAGAGTGGCCTCATCCGCCGTCTCCTGAGCGCCTGTGACGCCTTTCTGGACGCCGGAGCCAATCTGGGCTACTTCTCCCTGCTGGCTCATTCAGTTCTCGAAGGACGGGGAGTTGTTATCACCGTGGAGCCGAACCCGTGCCTCTGCGCACTGATTCGCGAGAGCATGGCACTCAACGGATACCCCTCGAACACTGTCTGGCAGGCAGGAGTAGGCGCTGCTCCGGGGCAGGCCTGGTTTGTTGTAGACCCCCGGCGCAGTTCCTGCGGCAGGATCATTCTGGAACCGGATCCGGCAGGCACGCCTGTACCCGTTGTCCGGATCGATGACCTGATTGCTCCGCAGCGATTGGACCTCCGGTGGCTGATTAAAATTGACGTGGAGGGGCTTGAAGCGCAGGTGATTGCCGGATGTACCGATGCCATGGCGCGCGGAGCGATCTTCCTGTGCGAGGTGTTTGCTACCTCAGCAGAACAGGTTCAGAACACGATTCGATCACAGGGTTACACCCTGCTTGATCACCGGGGCATGCCTCTTCCAGCGGAGGTGTTGCGTCGGAAACGGCGGCAGGATGTCATCATGGTCCCGGCGGCGCGTGCCGAGTGGCTACAACACTTTCTGCAGTCCCGGGGGAAGGAAACAGAACCATCGTGGTCCCGGCGGGTAACCCATCACGCCAACCAGTGAAAGCATATGCAGGACTGCCATGGCAGCACCACGCGTTCTACATCTCATTGCCTACTTCGAGGCAGGTGGCATCGAAAAGTGGCTCCTCTCCATGCTGGAGCAGATCGACCGCTCTGTCTGTGAGATGGATTTCTGCTGTAAGCTACGCGAGGGTTATCTCGCCCCGGAAGCGCGGCGTCATGGGGCCCACATTTTCACGAACCTTTTTACCCCTGCTCACCTGCCCTACGGGCGAGAACTGGCACGTATTTTGCAGGAGGGGCAGTACGATGTGGTGCACAACCACATGGAAACGCTCAGTGGCTATCCTGTCTGGATCGCTCGCAGGCTCGGGATCCCGGTGATCTCTTCATTCCATAACACACGTTTTCCGCCCGGTGAGCAGTCCAGACATTCCCGTGTGCTCACGGGCCTGCGCAGCAGCTATTCGCGTCTGAGCATCGGCTACGCACTGCAACGTTCGGATATCGTTACCGGGTGTTCCCGAGCCGTTCTGCGCAGTCTGGCTCCCGACTACGCGCAACGCCCGCACTTCCGGGTGCTCTACTACGGCGTGCGCGTACCACCGGAAGCAACCGGGGAAGAGCGCCGTGCATTTCGTGCGGAGCTCGGGTGGCACGAAAGTGTCCCGATCGTTCTGCATGTAGGCCGCTTTGTAGAACAGAAGAACCACGCGGGCGTGTTGCAGGTGTTCCGGAAAGCCCGGGCTCAGGTCCCGAACGCAAAGCTGGTTCTGGTCGGTGACGGGCCGTTGCGCGCCACCATGGAGGCAGAGATCCAGCGTTCCGGGCTTTCCGAGAGTGTCCGTCTGCTGGGCATCCGCAACGATGTCCCGCACATCATGTGCGTGTCGGATCTGTTCCTGTTCCCGTCACGACACGAGGGCTTCGGTCTGGTGGCGACCGAGGCCAATGCGGCGGGATTGCCTGTGGTCGGGTCGGCTATTTCTGGACTGGACGAGGCGGTCTGTCCGGGAGAAACCGCTCTGCTCTACCCACCAGACGATGTGGACCGCATGGCCGGTGCGGTCGTCCAATTGTTGACGGACCCGAACTACGCCCGCCATATGGGAACCCTGGGCAGAAAGCGTGTGGAAGCGGAGTTCTCGCTCGCGGTCTCCGCGAGACGCCTGTTGGAGCTGTACCATGAATGTCTTGGTCACCGCCAGCGCACGAATGATCGTTACGCCCGACGGTAACCTGTGGACACCGATCAGCTCACTGGATTACACGTTCTGGACCCGCTATCTGGAAGTTTACGACACGGTAGGGTTGATGGTGCGCTCGGTGCCTGCGCCGGCACCGCCAGAGGGATACCGTCAGGCGACCGGCCCCGGCGTGCAGGCGCTCCCGGTCCCACCACTCTTCTCGCCAAAAGAGTTGCTGCGCCAGTACCGGCCTTTGCGACAACAGATCCGGAAGGCGCTGTCCCGGGCGCAGGCCGTGCATCTGCGCCTCCCCTGTCCGATCGGGGAAACGGTTGCCAGTCTGCTGAAGCCCGATCAACCGTTTGGCGTTGAGGTCGTCGGAGACCCCTACGATGTCTATGCACCCGGGAACAACCGGCACGCTTTCCGCCCGGTGCTGCGGTGGTGGGCCACACGCACCTTGAAACATATCTGTGCGCGCGCCACGGGCGTAGCCTACGTTACACGATGGACGCTGCAACGCCGTTACCCTCCGGCAACCGGCGCATTCGCCACGCACTACTCCAGCATCCATCTGACCGACGAGGCTTTTGTGGCAACGCCTCGCCACTACGAACGCGCTCCGGACCCTGTACGGCTGGTGAGTGTGGGCACAATGGAAGAACTCTACAAGGGTTTCCATGTCCTGATCGAGGCTGTGCGCCAGTGCACCGAGCAGGGGATCCATGTGCACCTGACGCTCATAGGAGACGGGAAGTATCGGTGCGACTTTCAGGCGCAGGCCGCAGCGGCAGGCATCGCGCACCGCATCTGCTTCACCGGGTACCTGAGTAACAGTGCGGCTATTCGCGAGCATCTGGACAACGCGGATCTGTTCGTGCTGCCCTCTTTTCAGGAAGGGTTGCCCCGGGCAGTCATCGAGGCGATGGCCAGAGCCCTGCCCTGCCTTGGATCCACTGCAGGCGGCCTGCCAGAGCTGCTTGCGCCCACCGAAATGGTGACACCGGGCGACGCCGTTGCGCTGGCGCGCAGCATTCGCAGTATGGCCGCGGATCCGAACCGCCTGACACGCCTGTCCGCGGAGAATCTATCGCGTGCCCGCGAGTATCATCACGACACGCTGCGCACGCGCAGAACCGCGTTCTACCGCTATATCCGTAAAAGCACGGAGGACTGGATGCAGTCTCCTGCATATTCTTGTTCTTGAGATCCGTACATTGTCGTGTGGATTGTAGATGTTCCTTTGCGCCCCACAGGACACTGTCTTACGGTACTATCCGGGTCACACGCTTCAGAAAGGTAAAGATCACACATGAGTGACACCTCTGTCATACTGGAACCGGAAGACACCGCGGCAGTAGTTGCCCCCGCAGACCGCTCTGAACTTCCACAGGGAGTCATCCTGCAACGCCTTGGCCGCCCTCTGCGCGTGATGCAGATCATGACCCGACTGGCCATCGGAGGTGCGGCCTCGCACGCCATTTTTCTTGCAGAACGCTTTCAGGCCCCGGACTTCGAGACCCGCCTGCTGGTAGGCCGCACCGAGAAGAGCGAAGGTAGCATGGAGCAAATGGCCGAGGAGCGCGGGGTCACCCTGACGCGTATCTACGGCCTTGGCAGGGAAGTCTCCATGCAATCGGACCTGCACACCCTGCAATTGCTCTACAGAGAGATGCGTCGCTTCCGTCCGGACATCGTGCACACCCATCTGTCCAAGGCGGGGGCGCTGGGTCGGGTGGCGGCGCGTCTGGCGCGGGTGCCGGCAGTAGTGCACACTTACCATAACAATATCTTTCAGGGCTATTTCTCGAAAAGTAAATCGGCCCTGTTTCTTCAGATTGAACGTGCACTGGCTCAAATTACAGATCGATTGATTGTTCTGGGTGAGGGGCAGGAGCGTGAACTCCTGCAACAGGGGATTGGCACTCCTGCCAGGATGGTACGCGTGCCCCTCGGTCTGGAGCTGGGCCCCTTCCTGCGCGCCCGGGAGCGGCGTGGAGAATTGCGCAGGGAACTGCGCGTTCCGGACGGCATTCCTCTGGTCGGGATTGTCGCCCGACTGGTGCCGATCAAGGCGCACGATCTCTTTCTGGAAGCGGCCCGACGGGTAGCCCTGTCCCTGCCCGAAACCCAGTTTGTTCTGGTTGGCGACGGGGAGCTGCGCGAGGAACTGGAAGAAAAGGCGCTCTCCATGGGCTTTCTGGTGCTCTCTTACCATCCCGGAGAACCCGTACGGGAACGCCCCTCCCCGTGTATGCCTCCGATCAGTGCCTACGCCGCCCCGGTCGTGCACTTTGTCGGCTTCCGGTCGGATCTC
>JANWZQ010000028.1 GCA_025054835.1 Chthonomonadaceae bacterium | reverse complement strand
GAAGTGTACCGCGCAGAAGCCGTCCGGGGTGATGGTCCCCAGTTGCTTTCCGCTGGCCTTGACGTAGAAGACCTCACTGTCCAGTCGCGCTGATGTGTTTCCCTCTCCCAGGATCGCCAGGTCTCGCGCAGGATCGCCCAGAAAGTGAGAAAGCGCGGTCAGTTGCTCCAGGATCTCTTCTGGTTCTGGCATGTTGCAGTCCTTCACAGTGTGCTGGAGATGTAGCCTCTCTAGCCTGCCACGGCCGCATTCAGGGAACGCAATGCCACGCGCACCAGCAGCTCGATCCCAATCGGCAACGGCTCGTCCCCGAAATCGTACCAGGGAGTGTGCAGGGGCGGTCTGTCCGTGCCCACACCCAGACGGAACATGGCCCCGGGAGCGTGCTCCAGATAGACCGAAAAGTCCTCGGCGCCCATGGATGGAGTATCCAGAACGACAACGTTCGACGCTCCGAGGACCTCCTGCCCTACCTCAACGAGCCGCGTGGTCACCTCCGGGTCGTTCACAGTCACTCCGGTACCGAAGTGATAGTTCAGCGTGTAACGTGCGCGCATGGCTCCACAGACGCCGGCAACGACCCGTTCGATGCGTTCCGGCAATGCGGCGCGCAACGAAGCAGAGAGACAGCGTACCGTGCCCTGTATCCGGGCCGTTTCAGGAATGATGTTGTGCGTTGTGCCGGCGTGAAACTGCGAGACAGTCACCACAGCAGCCTCTGTGGCAGGTACTTCGCGGCTGACCAGTGTCTGGAGCGCAAGCACAACCTGCGCCCCCGCCACAATCGGGTCCACGCTCACATGCGGCATGGCAGCGTGCGCCCCACGTCCATGTACAACCAGATCGAACGTGTCCGAAGAGGCCATCATGGGCCCGGAACGTACCCCGATCTGCCCAACCGGCAGCCCGGGCCAACCATGCAGGGCAACGATGGCGCCCACACCGTCCATCGCGCCCTCCGCGCACATCCGTGCCGCCCCGGTAACGTTCTCCTCGGCGGGTTGGAACAGGAAGCGTATGGTGCCCGGGATTTGCTCCCGCAGGCGGGCCAGCACCGCAGCAACACCATAGAGGATCGCTGTGTGCCCATCGTGACCGCAGGCGTGCATCACGCCGGGCACGCAGGACCGGTACGGCACATCATTCTCCTCGGAAATGGGAAGCGCGTCCATGTCGGCGCGCAGTGCGAACACTGGCCCTGCCCCCGCGCCACCCTGCAGCTCCGCTACAATCCCGAAGCCCCCCACTCCTTCACGAACCAGATCGAGCTTCAGGGCGCGCAATCGCTCTGCGACGTGCGCTGCGGTGCGCTCCTCCTGGCCACTCAATTCCGGATGCTGATGCAGATGATGCCTGAGCGCCACCACCTCCGGCAGCACAGCGCGTACCGCCTCCTGCAGAGAGCCCGATTGTACAGTCTGTGAGGTCACGCCATGACCTTTCGGCGCATCCCGAACGGATTCCTGCATTCTGCTCCCTGCCCCCGGTCAGCGGTCGTAACAGGCCGATCACGTCTCCTCCTGCCTGCAGCAGACGTTTCAAGACCGGACTACCGGCCCTCATTCTCCAGAACATACAGTCCGGTCTTGCCCGGGGCGATGATATCCAGCCTCCCTGTTTTCCTCAGGTCCACGGCACTCAGTTGCAGGCCAGCGCCCACACGTGTTCCGTAGGTCACCACAAACTTCTGCCACTGCCCGGCCCGGCGATCGTACGTGTAGTAGTAGATACCCAGCGGGTCATCGGCCCCCGGGTCATGATCATGTGCCTTGTAACGCTTACCCGTCAGGATCACGAGCCAGCGCCCACCCTCTATGGGCGCCAGCAACATGCTGTGCGCCTGTGACCAGGAACGATCGATCACACGTTGCACCCACCGCTTCGCGTTCCCGGGAGGCTGCTGTTGCAACCAGTAGACGCCGTAGTTATGCCCGCTGCCGAATACAATGTCGTTGCGTCCGTCCCCGTCCACATCCAGCACCAGCATGCCGATGCTGCAGTCGCCCGGGTCGCAGTTCCAGTCCGGGTGCCATATCCATCGGTCACGCCTCGCGTCTATCTGTTCATACCAGCCCCGCGGTGTAACAATATCAATCTTCCCATCCCCGTTAACATCGCCCCACCCGCAACCGTGTCCGGCGCCCTCCTTGCCGACCACGTGCTCCACCCACTCGGGTGTCTTGCCGGGGCGCCGCAGCTCATACCAGACCACCTGCTGGGCCACGTTAGGCAGAATGCACGGCCGTCCCCGTCCCAGAATGGGCGCGAAAATCGCCGTCTCACAGTTACCGGGGCGGGCGATCACGTGTTTGGGCCACATGCCCTTACCGTCACCCACGTTTTCCCACCACGAGACCTCGGCAGTCGCCCACTCCGCACTGACGATGTCCACGCGCCCGTCCCCGTTAACGTCCATTGGAAGCGCGGCAAAATCGTGCCGGTACCCGGTAGCGTCCGGTCCTTTGCCCCAGTAACCGATCTCCCGGAACCTGCGCGGCCGGTAGTCCGGCCCTTCGTAATAAGTGTCCCCGCAGATGACCTCCAGCCGCCCATCGCCGTTGACATCAGCCGCACAGGCCGCTTCGAAGTCGGAGTCCGGGTTGAGCTCCCGGATCCGGAAACGCACTCGTGAAGGTCTGGAGACCGGTTCCTGCATCTGGCCTGATGTCTGCACCTCCGCGCCAGCGCACCATGCCCCGGCCAGTCCACACAGGCCCTGTAGCAGATCTCGCCTGGTCACCCCGTTATCCCGATACATCGTTTCCCCTTTCTAACCGCCCACCATTGTGGCGTATCCCGGCATTCCATGGAAAACAACCCCTTCTGGCTCGCAGGAAACAGAGACATACGGCTCGAACCGCACGGTGTGCACCGCAGACCGCCGGAGGAACTGAAATGCCTGTCGATGCCCCGTTCCCTGCTCTGGAAACTCTGATGCGACTGATCGGTCAGGCCGGACGCCGACTCGCGGAGATCGATGCGAGCGAGGGCGCGGCCGGGAACGTTTCCGTGTACGTGGCGTGGCCAATAGAACCGCGCACTGTCTTTCCACAGGTTGAGACCATCGCCCTGCCTCATCCCGCGCCGGCACTGGCCGGAGGCGGACTTCTGGTGAGTGGCTCCGGACGCCGCCTGCGTGAGATCCTTGATGATCCGACAGCCAACCTGGGCTTTGTACAGGTGGATCCCGGTGGTACGACCGGCAGGCTCTACACCTCGGAACGCCGTCTGTTTCGCAATCTGACCAGCGAGTTTAACTCCCACCTTGCCGTGCATCAGGACCAGGCAGAGCGCACCGGAACCAACTTCCATGCCCTGATCCACGCGCAACCCCTGCACCTGACGTACCTGAGCCACATACCGGAATATCAGGACACGCTGGCCCTGAGCCGTCGGGTCCTGCGCTGGGAGCCGGAGTGCATCGTACACCTCCCGCAGGGTATTGGCTTCATTCCCTATCTCATTCCGGGCTCCGCCGCGTTGATGCAGGCCAATGTGGAAATGCTGCGCAGGTACCGCGTGGTCGTCTGGGCGCGCCATGGAGTAATGGCCCGCTCGGATCAATCTGTCAAACGCGCCTGCGACCGGATCGAGTACGCGGAGACTGGCGCGCGGTACGAGTACCTGAATCTGGTCAATCATGAACGGGCCAGTGGTCTGTCCGCGGAGGAGATCCGTGCACTCTGCGCGGCGTTCGGCGTGGAACAGGAGGTCTTCTAGCCGGATCGTTGCGCGCGCCACAGGGCACGCCACTTGCCGGCCAGCGCGTCCGGACGCAACAGGTGGCGGATGTGTCCCGGGTTGTTTCGCAGCACGAAAAGCACGTTCTGCCATGCGCGCACCCGGTCTCCCTGCGCCAGATACTGCCGCGCCTGCTGCATCATCATGAAAGACACCAGCGACTTCCATCGGCGCAACCCCGCACGACGCGCGCGCGCGCACTCCCGACACCCCGGGTGCACATATCCGTACCGTCGCAGGATCTCGCGCGCGCTGTGGAGCATCACCGGCCCATTCCGGGACATGGTGTTGCCCCAGACCCGATACTCGAAATGCACTCGATCCAGCGCCAGAAACGGATAGTGCAGGGCGATACGCAACCAGAGATCATAATCCTCAAATGAGCGCAGACCGGGGTCGAACCCCCCCACACGATCCAGGCACTCCCGGCGCACCAGCGGCGCGTGTGCCACTGTGCCCCAGAGAGTCAGCAATTCGTGGAACACCCGGCCAGAGGGGTGGTTGACCGGCACCGGGCCAGTCACCCGACCCTCCGCATCGATGTAAACCCCTTCCGAGTAGACGACTCCGACCGCTGGATGGGCTTCGAAGGCCTGCAGTTGCTCCATCAGCTTATCAGGTCGGATCCGGTCGTCTGCGTCCAGAAATTGCAGGAACTCCCCGTCACTGGCCGCGATACCCGCGTTCCGCGCCGCAGAGAGCCCGGCATTCTCCTGACGCAATGTGAGGATCCGGTCGGCATACTGACGACAGACTTCCGCAGTGGCATCCGTGGAGCCATCGTCCACCACGATCACCTGCACTGCAGGCCATGTCTGCCCCAGAGCGCTCTCAATGGCGTCCGGCAGAAATCGAGCCTGGTTGTAGCAGGGGATGATCACGCTGACGGTCGGCCTCATGCGTCATTCCACTCTTCTACCTGCGCCACAGGGCCCGGACATCTCTTCTTCCGGTCGACAGAGCACCGCCTGATAGATAGAACAGTGGTACCGCAACCCGCGCACCGGGGGGAAATTTCGCAAGCGTTCCATGAGGGGCGACAGCCGTCTGGCGGTCACTACCCGGCTCAACCAGCTGTGCCACGTGCCGGTGACGAAGACCCGGCGGCGCGCACACACGACCAGCCCGGCCGAACGGCAGAGCGCAGGCAGATCGGCCTCACGCACCCACTCTTCAACCGGTTGATCTTCCGGATGCCAGTAGCGCCAGCCGCGCCATGCCTCACCGCGGGGAGTTGTCAGGATCAACGCCCCTCCCGGTGCCAGCATCTGCCGGATGGTCCGCAGAAAGTCCCGCTTCTCCGCATCCGGAATGTGTTCGATGACCTCTGAAGAGACAATCAGGTCGAAAGCCTCTGCGCCAAATTGCGCCAGTGCAGATCCAGCGTCGGCAACCCGGAAGTCGAGCGCCGGGAACAGAGAGCGAGCCCGCTCGATCGCGGCCGGCACCGGATCCACACCAACAACCTGCCCGTACCGGCTCAGCTGATGGGTCAGCCATCCGCGCCCGCACCCCAGATCCAGAATGCGCAATCCTTCGGCAGTCTCACGCCAGAGTGCCATGAGCGCGGTGATCGCCGCCATACGTTGCCGTTCGTCCTCGTTAGGTTCCGCCCTCCCCCACTTGTCAGTCGACCACAGGCAGGCATAGAACGCCTGCATCTCATCGCAACGGTCCTTCATTGGAACCGTCACACTCCCTCTCCGCAGGCGCCCGGCAGCACGCCCGGTGGCTCCTGCTGCAGGCTCCACTCCGAACGAAAGTAGACCACACCCAGATGGCCGAAGGGCGGACGACCCGTGCCATAAACATCGGCGGGCTCCACGTGCAGCGTCAGGCATCCGGTTAATGTATCGATATCTTCTTTACCATCGCTCAACCAGACGTCCACGAGGTACTGTCCCTGTATCAGGGGCGGTTGGCGCAGGATGCAGGTCATGCGCGCCCCCGTGTACGGCCCTTCTGTGAACTCCGGTCCGGTCATCCAGTTGTTGACTCCTCCCACCACCCCTGAGGTCAGATGGTGCACCACCACTCCCATGACCGGGCGATGGATCGGGCGCTCCGGGGACACAAACGTGATTTCCACGCGGATATCGTCACCCTGCGCAAAGCGGTTCTGCATCTGCCCACGCGCATCCAGCAAACGCACCGACGTGATGCAGGGCCGCGCCCACCCGGGGCGAAACGCGCTCACATCCCGGCGCTCCGTGCAACCGCCCGGTGCCAGAGACTCCAGATAGGAGCGTACAGCCTCTTCCACAGAACCCAGAAAGGTCACCCGGCCCGCGTCCAGCACCATGCCGAGCGTGCACAGGTTCGTGACCGCTGCCATGTTATGGCTGACGAACAGCACCGTGCGTCCGCTGCTGGCGACGTCCTTCATCTTTCCCAGACATCGCTTCTGGAACTCCGCGTCTCCAACGGCCAGCACCTCATCGACCAGCAGGATCTCCGGCTCCAGATGCGCTGCCACCGAGAATGCCAGCCGGACGTACATGCCGCTGCTGTATCGCTTGACCGGTGTATCCAGAAACGCTTCGATCCCGGCAAAGTCCACAATGGCGTCGAATTTGCGGGCGATCTCACGGCGCCGCATGCCCAGAACTGCCCCGTTCAGGAAGATGTTCTCCCGCCCGGTCAGTTCCGGATGGAAGCCCGTTCCAACTTCCAGCAGGCTGCCCACGCGCCCGTACAGCACCACTTCCCCTTCCGTAGGGTCTGTGATACGGCTCAGAATTTTGAGTAACGTGGACTTGCCCGCGCCGTTCCGTCCGACAATTCCCAGGACGGCCCCGGAGGGTAGATCGAAGTCCACCTCACGAAGTGCGTAAAATGTCTCTGTTTGAGGGCGTTGTAGCGGAGCGCGCAGCCAGCGTATCAGGGCTTCCTGAGCGGTCGATGGGCGATCCCGGTCATGCGTGAGCGTGTACGCCTTGCTCAGCCTGCGCACCGAGAGCGCAAGTTCGGATAGCGACATACGATCCAGCTCCAGCAGTCCGTACCGGTCCGCTACCCGGCGAACGACGGCCTGTTCAGGGCTCCTTACAGGGTCTGCAGGGTACGGGATCTCTCTGGCAAGGCGAACTGCGCAGGTGACAGAGCGCCGTTACGATGCAGCGTACGGAACCGATGCATGTACTCCACTGTTCCACGGGGCCGGGGGGCGTGGAACGGACCGGATGTAGCCATCTTCCCCAGGTCATGCGTCTCCTGCATCTGCAACAGCAGAAATGTGCGCGCATCGATCCAGAGGGTGACCGCACCCGAGCGCGTGGTCAGCCTGACCCGGTATGCCAGCATGCCGTTCACGCGCTCCCGGATCACCCTCCCTTCAGGCCGATGCTCCAGTACCAGAGGGTTGCCCCAGGACGTTCCCAGTAACAACGAAGGGATGGTTGTGCTGGCATTGAGCGCGGCACCGCCGGTGCGTGCCATCGCCGCAGTCACCGACAGGGAATGCTCCCACCGCCCGCTCCGCACGGATGGTTGCGTGCCCGGCACAGGACCATGGTCCATCGTCACGCTCTGCCCATCCGAGACGTACCTGTAACGCTGGCCAAGACGGTTGACCCCCTCAACCCGAATACGTCCGGGACGGGCGTAGGCAATCACGGCAGAAGCACGCCAGACCTGCACATTCCCGTTGCGCTCTGTCCGGCAGACGACCTGTGCTGTTCCCTCGTAGGATTTCAGAGCACGGTACGCCCGACGGCATCGCGCCACCACCTGTGCGGCCGTCAACTCCTGTGCGCCACACGGGCTTACCACCGCCCCGAAGACCGCACACACCGGGGCCAGCAGCACGGGCATTCTTCCACCCTGTCGCATCCGTACTCCCTCCCTGCCAGTTCGTTACCAGAGAGCCCACGGCCAGACCACAGGCTCGCTTTTAATACGGTGCACCGGGCGCACAGGTTCAGCTCGCTGGCAGATGCCATGCGCAGCCTCACACGTTTCGCAGCAGGATCTCATGTCCCTAGAAGTCGCAACCGCTCCTGCAGGCGCACCTTTCTGTCTTCCCATGACGCAAGACGGTCCCGCTCCTGCTGGACGATTTCCGGGCGGGCACGCGCCACGAAGTTGGGATTGGACAGCTTGGCGCGGGCTTTACCGATCTCTGCCTCTACGCTGGCCAGCTCCTTCTCAATCCGCTCGCGTTCCCGTTTCAAATCAATCGTGTCCCCGATTTCCAGAAACACCTCGGCGCCGTTCACCGGTGTGCCGATCCATTTGCCGCTACCCGACGGGGGAACGTCCAGAACTTCCAGGCGGCTCAGGCGCGCCAGATCCTCGACCAAGGCCGTTGTCTCCGTCAGCGCGGCGCGCGCGTCCGCATGGGTGGGCACCACGGCCGCAGTCAGCCGGATACCGGGCGCAATTCCCAGTTCAGCGCGCAGGTTGCGCAGGGCACGGGTCACCTCGATGGTCGTGTGCAGAGCCGCTTCTGCCGCAGGATCGTTCCACTCCGGGTGGAATTGCGGATAGGGTGCCACACATATGCTCTCCCCGGTATGCGGCAACGCCTGCCAGATCTCCTCGGTGATGAACGGCAT
>JANWZQ010000147.1 GCA_025054835.1 Chthonomonadaceae bacterium | reverse complement strand
GATCAGTTCGCTGCGGTCGGGGTGTCCGGGCACGATGGCACGGCGTCCGGAGGGGAGGGTGCGGGTGGCGCCTTGCCGGGTGTCGAGGCGGAGGGCGGCCATGCGGGTGCGGGCGTCCGGGCCGTGGCAGGCAAAGCAGTGCTGCGACAAAATCGGGCGAACGTCCCGGTTAAAGTCGATCTGCGCAGGGGTCGGTGTTGCGGACGCCAGCGATGGCGTTCCTGTCGGGAGCGCTATGATTGAGAAGAGCCAGCCGATGCGACGTATCTGCAGCATTTCCTCTCTCCAATACCCGATGCACGCGTGTGCTGCTCGATTTCCGGCGGGGACTATCGTCCCCATTCCAGCAGGAACCAGCGTCGTTTGATCCGTGGGCCGTAGGTGAGGCCGAATCGGCTGAGGCCGATGTCGCGCACGTAGTTTACCGCATCTTCGGGTGAGTCGGTGACGTAGAGCAGGTTCAGGTCTTCTGGCGCGATGGTTTTCTCCTGCAGGAGTCGGTTGTCCAGCATGTCCAGCAGGGGTTGCCAGTAGTGCCGTCCCATCAGTACTACCGGAAAGTTCTGGATTTTGCCTGTCTGGATCAGGGTGAGCGCTTCGAATACCTCGTCGAAGGTGCCGAAACCTCCGGGCAGGGCGATGAAGGCATAGGAATATTTGATGAGCATGGTTTTGCGGACGAAGAAGTGGTCGAACTCCACCATCACATCCAGGTACGGGTTGGACGCCTGCTCGTGTGGCAGGCGGATGTTGCACCCGACGGAGTAGCCCTGTGCCTCTTTCGCGCCCCGGTTGGCAGCCTCCATGATACCGGGCCCACCTCCGGTCATGACTGTGAAACCGGCCTCTGCCAGCCGTGCTCCTACCTCACGGGCCATGGCGTAGTAGGGGTGGTCTTCCTGAAAGCGTGCAGAACCGAACACGGTAACACAGGGTCCGACGAAATGCAGGCGGCGGAACCCGCGGATGAATTCCAGAAAGATGTCCAGCGCAAGTCGCAATTCAAATCCGCGTCGTTGCGGTCCTGAGAGAAACAGGCGTTCTGCCTGATGCTTTTTGCTGGCTCTTCCGGATGGAGCCGGCTCCACACGGGGCGTGCCGGTGCTTTCCGGGTGCTGTTCTGGCGCCGTTGCCAATCCTCTTCTCCATCGATCTGGATTTTCTGCTACGCCTCCCTACTCTGCCGATTGGTGCCCGCGCAGCATGCCGCGGAGCACGTCCTCACGGGTCACAATGCCGACGAGCCTGTCTCCGTCCATCACAGGCAGACGATTGATCCGCCGTACCACCATCAGGCG
Organism: Chthonomonadaceae bacterium; assembly: GCA_025054835.1. Taxonomy (GTDB): domain Bacteria; phylum Armatimonadota; class Chthonomonadetes; order Chthonomonadales; family Chthonomonadaceae; genus JANWZQ01. The sequence continues at coordinate 47,191 of JANWZQ010000147.1, read as the reverse complement.
CATCAGCTCCGAAATGGGGGTATTGGGCGTAACGGTGACGACCTTCCGGGTCATCAGTTTGTCTACGGTCAGGGCCAGGCCATCATCGTAGGCTCTGCGCAGCTGCTCTTCGGGGATGAGGAAGATGCCGAAGGCACCGGTGCGCGGGATGGCTGTGTGGCGTTTGTCCGGGTCCAGGATGTCGGCTTCCGTGAGGATGCCCACCAGATGGCCCGCATCATCCACGACCGGCATGCCACTGATCTGCTTTTCGGCCATCAGTTGCGCGGCCTCGCGCAGGGTTGCCGTGGGTGGCACGGTGATGACCTCTCTCGTCATGATCTCCTGCGCGGTCAATTCCTTCATCGGTTCTATTCTCCTGCTGCGCTGGTACGCCCATACTGTCGCCTTATTGTAGCCGAAGCCGGGGCCGGCGTCAAGGCAGGCCATTGCTCGCCCGTGAGGCCGGGTGGGCGCCCGGAGGACGCAGGCGGTTATTGTGTGGCCATGGCGCGCTCCATTCGCTCGCGACGGGCCCGGTTGATCTGGTAGACGAAGGCGAGCACTTCGGCGACAGCGGCGTAGAGTTCCGGGGGGATCTGCTTGCCGAGATCCACCTGACGGTAGAGCGCGCGCGCCAGCGGGGGGTTCTGCACGATGGGCACGTCGTGGGTCTGTGCCAGCTCGCGGATCTTCTGTGCCAGCAGATCCTGCCCTTTGGCCACCACTACAGGCGCGCTGGCGATGGCTGGATCGTAGCGCAGGGCAACCGCGAAGTGCGTCGGGTTGGTGATCACGACATCTGCTCGCGGCACTTCGGCCATCATGCGCTTCCGGGCGATTTCTCGCTGGCGCGCCCGGATGCGCGATTTTAGCTGCGGGCTTCCCTCCATCTGGCGGAACTCCTGCTTCACTTCATCTCTGGTCATGCGCAGTTGTTTCTCATGCTGATAGCGCTGGAAGGCGTAGTCCAGCGCGGCGAGCACCAGCATGGCTGTCACGATCCGGAAGGCCATCTGCAGCATCACATCGAGGACCATCGCCACGCCCTGCATGGTCTCCATGCGGGCAACTATGATGAGCCGGGGATAGTTGCCCTGCACGGTGCTCCAGGCGATGTAACCGATCAGGCCGATTTTGAGGCAGGATTTGACCAGTTCCACCAGCGCGTAAGCCGAGAAGAACCGCTGGGCACCCACGAGGGGATTGATCCGGTTGAAGTCGGGGCGCAGGCGTTCGGTGGCCCAGAGAGGGCCGACCTGTACGAGGTTGATCACCACGCCGATCAGGGCAGCGACCAGCGCGAGCGGGCCGAAGGCGCGCAACAGGGTCTGGAACGCCTGAGCGCCCAGTGCCATCACTGTCTGGCTGTCCATGCGGGTCAGGTCCTGTCGGGAGAGGATGAGCGTGAAGTAGGCGCTGATTGTGCGTCCGGCGGCACTGCCCAGCGGCCCCAGCGCGAAGAGCAATCCGAGCAGAACAACGATGGAAGTGAGTTCGACGGATCTGGCGACCTCCCCCCGGCGCCGTGCTTCTCCACGTCGCTTCGGGGTTGCCGCTTCCGTTCTCTCTTCGCCCCCTGCCATATCGCTCTCCGTTCAGAGGTTCGCTACCGGCTGCTCTCGATGAGCACAGACAGGCCCCCCTGCGCGCCGGCTACCAGCTGCCCTACCGCGATGGCCATTACCGGCAGGAGCAGTGTGACGGTGACCAGCCCGATCAGTATTTTGGCCGGGATGCCCACAATGAAGACGTTGATCTGTGGCACCAGCCGGGCGATCAGGCCAAACGCCACGTCCATGATGAAGAGCACGCCACAGGCGGGTAGAGCAAGGCGCATTGCCAGACCGAACGTGGTGGTGAGCAGGGGCAGGATCGCCATGCTGAACGCAGGTCGCGGGGTGAAGCTGCCGGGTGGGATGGCTGTGAAGCTCTCAGCGATGGCGCCGATCAGCAGCAGGTGACCGTTCATCAGCAGGTAGAGTGTGGTGGCCAGTTGCAACTGGAACGCGCCGAGCACCGAGGACTGCTGCTCGGAGAAGGGATCGAGCAGGTTGATGAAGCCGAACCCCATCTGTGTGTCGATAAGATAGCCGGCCATTTCGACAGCTGCGAAGAGCAGGCGCGCCAGGTACCCCAGTGCCAGTCCAAAGATCAGATCTGTTGTCAGTTGACCGACCAGCTGCCACAGGTGTCCGGGCAGGGGTGCTGCGTGTGGCAGCGCAAGGGGCGTGAGCGCGATGGCAAGCAGCAGGGCGAACCCGGCTTTTGCTGTGGCCGGCACGGCCCGATTGCCCAGCAGCGGGGCGACGGCCACAACGCCACTCACCCGCGCCAGAGCCAGCAGGAACGTGTGGAATTCGCGCACACCGACTGCGATGCTGTCCATTCGCGCTCTATTTTCCGGTGACCGGGGGCATGTGGTTGAACACGTAGACCATGAAGCTGGTCATGGTGGTCAGCATCCAGGGTCCGAACAGGGCCAGGGCCAGCACCACCGCCAGCAATTTGGGCACGAAGGTCAGAGTGAATTCCTGGATCTGTGTTACGGCCTGAAAGATGCTGACGAGCACGCCGGCAATCAGCCCGAACAGCAGCACTGGCAGCGCCAGTTTCAACGCCACCAGCAGGGCATGACGCCCCACTTCCATCACGTCGCCCTGGGTCATTCGTTTCTCCTCATCGGAACCCCTGCGCCAGCGACCCGATCAGCAGGGTCCATCCGTTGGCCAGCACGAACAGGAGCAACTTTGCGGGCAGCGACACCACAATCGGGGGTAACATCATCATGCCCATGCTCATCAGGGTGCTGGCGACCACCATATCGATGATGAGGAATGGCAGGTAGATGTAGAACCCGATGATGAACGCCGTTTTGAGCTCGCTGGTCAGGAAGGCCGGGATCAGGGTGAGGAGCCCGACGTCCTCCGGGGTGCTGGGCCGCGGTCCCCGGGACAGGTTGATGAAGAAGGTGAGATCGCTGGTGTAGGTCTGTCGGATCATGAAGTTCCGAATGGGTCGTTCGGCGCGGTCGAGCGCCTGTGTCAGCGAGATCCGGTTGTCGAAGTAGGGTTGCAACGCATCCTGATGGATTTGCTGAAATGTCGGTTGCATGACGAAGAAGGTCAGGAACAGCGCCAGTCCGATCAGGACCTGATTGGGCGGGATCTGCGGGGTTCCCATGGCGCTGCGCAGGATGGAGAAGACGATCACGATCCGGGTGAACGCCGTGGTCATGATCAGAATGGAGGGCGCGAGGGTCAGCACGGTCAGCAGCAGGAGGAGTTGCAGGGTGACCGCCACGTCCTTCGGATTTTTCGAGGCCTCCACGCCCAGCGATACTTTCGGGATCGTGACCGTGCTGGCGCTCTGCGCATCCGCGCGCAGGGCACAGAGCATCAGGAGCAGTATCAGGAGCCATGCACCCGGAGCAATGCGCAGAACGCGTGCCGGTACTGGCGCACACGCACCCCACAGTCTGCAATGGCGTGTTCCAGAAAGCTCGTTACCTGTCATGTGCCTGCGTGTCCTCGTCGGGCTGCTCATCGCCGGACTGCAGTTCCAGAACGGTTCGGAGGCGCCGTGCGCGTCGTTCCAGCGCAGTACCGGTCTCACGCATCTCATCCTCCAGCGTGCCGATGAGGGCCCGGGCTGGCAGTTCAGACGGGGCGAGATCCAGACCACTCAGATCTGCGGTGGCGGCCTGCAGCAGGTGATGGAAACCATCGTCACGTGCTACTGCCGGGTGCTCCCATTCTGCCAGCAGGCTCATGCTGCCCCCGGTCGCGCCCAGCAGCAGCAGACGGTCGCGCACCTCCAGCAGGTGGAGATGTCCGTTGCCCAGCGGCACCGATTCGATCAGGCGGATGCTGGCCCCGGCATGTTGCTGTGCCCGGTGCAGGTAGAGGCCTCCGAGCAGACGCTCCAGAAGGCTTCCCCGTCCCGATTGCGGTGCGTTTCCCTGTTTCCTGAAGGCAAGCAGGCGGAGTAGATGGAGGCCTCCGACAATCAGCAGCAGCAGGGGTATCAGGTAGACCAGCATGCGTCCGCCATCGGCGATGGGGGCGAACGGGTTATCCTGCGTGCGTACTGCCGGCTTTTCTGGAGGCGCGGGCATGTCAGGCCGGGTCTGCGCCAGCACAGGATCGGACGGGGCTAAGGAGCGTTCGGTTGCCCGCGTCTCCGATTTGCGGGCCGATGGCGACACGGGGGGTGCTTGCGGCAGTGGCGTATCGAGTCGGGCGCTTTCTGCTGGCCGCGCGCGCGTGGCCGGTTTGTTCTGTGGATCTGTGGCGGGAACGGGGATGCCGGGTGGGTGCACCTGCAGTGTGTCCTCCACAGGCGGGGGCACTCCGGCAGTCGATCGCTGCGCGCACACTTCCCGTGCACCCGGGAGGACCAGCACACCACAGAGGAGCAGGAGCAGAGCGCGTTTCATGGCGTTAACGCTTTCCCAGCCCGGCCACACGGTCTGCCGGGCTGATGATTTCCGTGATCCGAATGCCGAAGTTGTCCTCGATCACCACCACCTCGCCCCGGGCCATGAGGCGCCCGTTGACCAGCAGGTCCACGGGCTCTCCGGCCACACGATCGAGTTCCACAATGGAGCCGGAGGAGAGTTCCAGCACGTCCCGGATCAGCATCTGTACTCGCCCGAGCTCGACCGTGACCTCCAGGGGAATGTCCAGTATCAGGTCCAGTCCACGAGGCATGCCGGCATCTGCTCCTGCGTTGCCAGAGGCACTCCCTCCTCCCCAGTCCGGGAATCCGGGGGCATTCGGGGTTACCGGGGCCTCGCCGGCCACATCCATGCCACCGAGGATGCCGGCCAGCTCTTCCTGAGTCGGCATGCCAGCGACTGCCGGGTCCGCGGGCTCTTCCTGTTCTGGCAGGAAGGCGGAGACGAATTCGGGCGCCAGAAGCAGGGTCAGTGTTGCCGGGGGTTGCTCCGGGATATTCGCTTCCAGTGTTATGCGGATGGCCTCTTTCATGGCGGCGAACACCGGTGGGAGGGCCAGCGGGCCAATGGCCGTTGTCGCGGCCTCCACGTCTACCGTCTCGCCTGTGCGATTGGTCAGCGCGATGGCCATACCGCGCAGCAGGCCACTCACAGCCGTGCCCAGTCGGGTGACCTGTGCCTCGCCCGGAGCCTCTGGAACGTCTTCCAGGGCACTTCCTTCCATCAGGGCGATCCACTGACGCGCGACCTCTGGCGTGAAGTGCAGGATGCCCTCGACAGGGGCCGACGTCGTGAGCGTGAACGCAGTGTGCGCCACCGTTTCTGAGAAAGCGAGCAGGTCGGATACCGGCACCGTGTCCACCAGTGGCGGGGCGATCTCCACCATCTGGCCCATTTGTTCGGAGAGGGCCAGCGCCAGATTGGGGGCGAGCGCAGCGAACAGATCGCTCAACGCGGTTTTCCGGGAAAGGGTCAGATCGGACATGGGCTATCTCACTCCAGTGCAGAGGTTACGGTTTTTTCTCGCTGCGGGCAGGTAACATTTCCACTTCCGTGTTGACGCGGCTGATGTAGACCGCCAGCTTTTTGCCGCGAATGCCGGGACGACCGTAGAACTTGACGTTTCTGCCAATGAGGATCTCCACTTCCTCGTTCTGCTGCCGGTTGAGCGCGATCACGTCGCCGGGCTTGAGTTGCAGCAGTTGCTGTACTGAGATCGACGCGGAGCCCAGACGCACGACGCAGGTGACGCCTGTCTTCTCCAGGCGGCGTGCCAGCAGCGGGGCGTACTTGCCGGTGCTCTTTTTCACGCTGGTGTTGAACCACCGTTGCGCGCTGAGCTTATCGGTGATCGGCTTGAGCACCAGATAGGGAATGCAGAAGGACATTGCGCCCCGCAGTTCTCCCAGTTTGACTTCGAAGAGGATGGAGACGACCACATCGTTCGGGGGAACGATCTGCACGAACTGGCTCTGCGTCTCCATGATCTCGCGCTTTGGAGTGAACTGAGCGATCCCTTCCCATGCCGCGCGGAAGTCTTTCAGGGCGCGGTTGATGATGCTCTCGGCCAGCGCTTTCTCGATGTCGGTGAGCGCATTGGATTTTTTCTCCATGCTCCCCGGCCCCCCCAGCAGGCGATCGATCATGGACAGGATGAGACCGAACTCCATCTCCAGGATCGCCTGCCCGGCGAGCGGGGCCATGCTGAACACGTTGATGAGACTGCTTGTCAGCGAGCGCATGTACTCGTCGTAGGGGATCTGTTCCACGGAGACGAGGTCCACGTGCACCGGCGTGCGCAGGTACGCGGATAGCGAGCCGGCGAAGAGCCGCGCAAACGTCTCATGCAGCATCTGCATGGTGCGCAGCTGATCCTTGCCGAACTTGTCCGGTCGGCGGAAATCGTAGACCTCATAGGCGATCAGTGTACGGTTCTCGCGTTTGGAAAGGCCCGGCACTGGCGCCGGTGCTGCGCTTCTCACTGGCTCACGTACCGGTGTCGGGGATGCCGACGCGGCCGGCGCCTCGGTGCCGTCACCGGTTAGCGATGCGAGCAGGGCTTCTATTTCGGCCTGAGAGAGGATCTCGGACATACGTTGCTGTTTCTCATTGGAAGGGGATCGCGTGGCCTGTTCGGGCGAAGACGCGTGTCCCGGATCGCAGTGCGATGCCAGAATGGGTGCTGTGCTGAACCGGGGTTGCCCGGTTCCACCTGCGTGCACAGGGTGGCATGGAGCAGAGGCAGGCGGAACCGAACCATGGGTTCAAGATGGCGCTCTTCCCCCACTCATTATCGGCACACCCTGACCGGCTCTTCACCCTGCCCCGCTTTCACATCAGCCGGCACAACAGAGAGGGAGGCGTGACGCACGCCTCCCTCTCGCCACAGCGATGCGACCGGAACGTTTCAGGGATCACCGAGCAGGTCAAAGTTGCGGATCAGCAGATCCAGATCCAGCACGTCCACCACGCCATTGCCGTTGAGATCTGCCCCGGCGTTCCAGTTGGGATCGCCCCCGGCAGCGTCAAATGCCGTGATCAACGCGTTCAGGTCCAGCACATCGACCGCGTTGTCGTCGTTGGCGTCCCCGGCCAGCAGGGTCGCATCTGCGTTGCTGACCGATGCTGTCGCGTTCACAGAGATCACCCGGCGCAACCATTTGCTGCCCTTGATGGCAACCTGATAGGTGCCCGGCGGCACATTGCTGACCGTGTACGCACCGGTGATGCCGGGCGTTATCGAACGGGTGAACGGCGTGCCAGAAGGTTGCGGCCGGAATTCGAAGGTGAGTGGCTGTGCCATGTTCACAGCTCCCTCCAGCGTGATGGTGCCGGACACCGTGACCGTTGCCGCTTCCACCGTTAGCAGGGGGGCCGAGGTGATTGTCTGCCCGTCCGGGTTGGTGATCGTGAGGGTACGCACAGTGGTGGGCGCGTTGTCGGCCACGGTCAGGTTGAGCGTGATCTGTGTCGGGCTGTTGAACGTCACACTGTTGACCGTGACGCCCGTACCGCTCACCGTCGCCTGCAACCGATTGGGAAAACCCGGTCCCGGGTCGAAGAAGCCCGATCCATTGACCGCAGTTGCGGTGACAACCACGGTGACGCCGGTGGCTCCCTGTGTGACGGTGCCGGGCGCGGCCGCTGTGGGCGTGGCCGGTGGAGGCGCCAGCAGGCGAATGGCGCGCACGGCCCAGGAGTTGGTGGCGTTCACGTACTGCTGGAAGGTCCACACGGTCATATCATCCGCCGGGTCCACCACGGTGATCGAGTAGTCGCCCCAGCGTTGCACGCCTCCTGCCTGCGCGTTATAGTTAGCCGTGGAGGTGAATGCCGTGACCGGGGCGCGCAGCGTGCCCAGTGGATCGCCGGACAACCGGCCAGCGAACACGATATCGGCCCGGCGATTGGGGCCGGCAACGTTCATGGCCATGACGGCATGGCCCTGCCCGGTCATGATGATGCTGGGGATCCAGAAGCCCTGTGCGCTAGAGGCCGCGTTGTCGAACACGGTACCGGACTGACGGAGGGATGGGGTGCCACTCAGGTTCTGGATCTCATACCATCGGGACGCATTGCGCGCGTCGCTGTCCGTGCTGGCGATCCCGCTGGTGTTGACCCGGAAGTTGTGCGCGGTCCAGAGCGTGGAGACCCCGGTGATCCGATTTTTCCGGATCTCGGCCGCGAAGAGCCGGTCGTCCAGAGCATCCAGTGGCCAGGAGCTACCCAGTGCTGGTTGTCCACCGGGGAACTGTGTGGCCGGCACGGTCAGGTTGATGTTGCTGGAGATCGTCGGGTTACCTCCCGGGTCGTTGATCCGCCGGATGTTGAGCCGTCCGAAGAAGCTGGGATCACAGCCAATCAGGTAGCCCTGCGTGGCTGCCGGGTCGGAGTTGTTGACGCCCTGGGGAGTGCGCAGGCCGAGATTGCGGAACGCGGTCACCACAATCGGGCCGGGCCCGAGAATGGAGCTCTTGCGTACCACCCACGCTGAGGTGCCCTGATACGATCCGCTCGAGGTGAACATGTTCGCCCCGATGTACACTGCGTTCGCGTCCACGCCCATGGTCGGGTAGTCGGCCAGTTGCCCGGTATTGCCCGTGGTGTTCACCTGATCCTGCTGGAACTGAAAGAAGGTAAAGCTGCTGGTGTTGGTGATCACGTCGCTGCTGCTGACGGCGATCAGTACCCGGTTCGGGAATGCAATGTTAATGCAGGCGATGATCCACCGGCCGGAAGTCGGATCGAAGCGCACCCGGGGGTCTGTGGTGTTCACCCCGTTGCGCACCGAGTTGAAGAAGTTGTTCAATGAGGTATTCAGTGCGCCCGGCGTGCCCGTCTTGCTGAACACCCGGATCCGTCCGTTGGTACAGACCACTACCTGCGAGGGGCTAACGCCCCCCATGGAGTCTGGAGGCAGGAACCCGGACTCCGAGAAGGCGACTCCAAGGAAGTCCGTGCTCAGGGTCTGGGGATCGAAGCGCACGCGCCCGCCTGTGAACGCGTTCGGGCCTCCGGATGGAGGCCACTGCGCCACGTACGGCGCATCCGGTGCCTGCGGCAGGTTCCGCCAGTCCGGCTTGATCAGCACGGGCCGCACCAGCACCTCCTGCGGGAACTGCAGGGGATCGCGCGCCATGATCTCGGCTACAGTTTCCGTGACCCCCATCTCGCCTACCCATGGCCGGGGGGTGAGCTCCGCGGGGTCACGCGCTTCGTCCGGAGGCCCCGGGTCTTCAGGGCCCAGGATCTCCGTTGCAGACCGCATGGACAGCAACCCCGGCACGGCTGCCATCCTGCCGGGGGGCAGGCTCACACGCCACTCTTTCGGTGCCCTGCCGAACAGTACTCGATCGAGCCGGGGCCACTCCAGCAGCGCAGGGTCCACGACAGTCGCGGTCACAGGCCGCGCCGGGCTTCCTTTTCCGACCGTTGACGCGTCTCCTGCGCCGGTGACGCCACCAAGAGCCATCAACCCAGTCACAATCCGGCACAGGAGCCGGATCCTCTTTCGCATGGTTTGAACCTCCCTGTGGATCTCACCCGGAAGCACGCACCCGGCGGGAAACAGCGGTACCGTGCGGGCCTATCCGGACCTGAGGTATCCCTGTACGTAGTTGAACTCGCCTGCGTCCCACGATTGCGTGATCTGCAGGGCCTCGGGTAATAATGCATGGATCTCCGGTTCGCTCAGCGGGGGAAGCTCTTGCTTGATCACGTGCACGGTCTGCTCCAGATGTGTCACGCTGTCTGCACCGATCACCAGCGTGTCCACTGGCTGGTGCAGGCTGTACCGGAGATACGGCACGATGGAGCGCGCATGCTTGATCCGTCCGGCTCCGTACACCTTCATTCCGAGGGTGGCCATCTGACGCGCACGGGCCACGGGCAGCACCGTATCCAGAAAACTGTACTCGTAGGCGAGGTTAAATACCCCGACGGGGAACAGAACGGCATCGAACGCATATTCCTGCAGAATACGTGCCAACACGTCACGCACCCAGTGCCCGGAGACGCCCACGTAGCGGATGTGCCCGGCAGCACGCAACTCCTCGATGGCCCGCAGCACGCTGTTGGGCGCCATGATCTGATGATACTGCTCCTCGTTGTCCAGCGAGTGGACGAACATCAGATCCACGTAGTCGGTACGCAACCGTTGCAACGAGGTCTCCATCTGGCGCATGGCACCATCGTACGTGCGGTCGATCACCTTGGTGTTGATCCAGAACTGCGCGCGCACTCCCTCCAGCGCCATGCCGAGTTTGCGCTCACTCTCTCCGCCACAGTAGGTGTGGGCGGTGTCGAACGTGTTCACCCCTAACTCGATGGCCCGGTGCACCAGCGCTACTGCTTCCGCATCGTTGCAGGTCTCCGGCCATCGCACTCCCCCGAGGGTCAGCACGCTGGCCTCCCATCCCGTGCCCTGCAGTATGCGGCGTGGCATCGGCTGTTGCAGCACTTCCCTATCGACCCGTACTTCTTTCTCTATCCCTCTCTGACCCAACATTGCTGGCACTCCGGTCTCCTCCTTTTCAGGAACCGTGTGGCTGCAGAGCCGTGCTCCCTGCATGTGGTTCCTGCAACACTTACGAACAGAAGGCTGCCTGTGTGGCACGCAGGAATTGACGGGCCGCATCCCGTAATGATCTGCAAGGATATGGGGCCAGTACGCAGGGAACACCACACGCCGACAGAAGTGACCGGCGTTATCGCGATCACCGGGAGCAGGCACCCGGTGCTGGCACAGTACGCCGAGCTTGCGCACCACGCCGGCCGGCAACGACGCGGGCAGGCGGTGGTGGAAGGGCCTCTGCTGGTCCGTCGTGCTCTCGCCGACCGCCTGCCAGTGGACAACTTGCTGTTTGCTCCCTCATTGCTCCGGGATCCTGATGGTCCTGTGCTGCTGGAAATGGCGCAGCAACGCGCGGTGTCCTGCTATCAGGCCGGTGAGGGCCTGATCGCCCGGGTGACCACAACCCGTCCGACGCCGAACGTGCTGGCCGTTCTCACCGTGCGCGCGCGGCCTGCCGAGCAGCATCCGATCCGCCCGGACACCGTGCTGCTGGTGGCGGAAGCGATCAACAATCCGGACAATCTGGGGATGCTTCTGCGCACGGCGGATGCCGCAGGGGCCAGCGCGGTGCTCTGCGCCGGCGAGCAAACAGATCCGTTCCACAAGCACTGCGTGCGCGCTGCGCGAGGCGCTGTGGGCCGTGTGTCCCTGCTCACTGCCGATGATCTGCCTGCCTGCCTGCGCCATCTGCGCGCCCGGGGCGTCACGGTGGTCGGGGCTGCGCTGCATGGCGAGGCCGAACTGTTCCGTTGTGCGCTTCCCCGCCCTGTTGCGATTGTGGTTGGTAATGAGCAGTCCGGGCTCCATCCGGAAACGCTGGAGGCCTGTTCTCTGCGCCTGCGCATCCCGATGATGCCCGGTCAGGACTCGCTCAACGTTGGTGTGGCTGCCGGCATTCTGCTCTATGAGGTCTATCGGCAGGCGCATACCGTATCGGCGGGCTCTGGCCCGGAACGTCGGGACCGGAGCGATTGTACGCACTATCAGGAGTAGCCAGCCTTGGAAACGTGTTTTCGCCAGTTGCCTCTGGCGTTGCTATTGCTGATCCCGTTGATCCTGGCCGCCCTGACGGCCGCCGGGTCGGAGGAAACACCGCGCCCTCCCGTCACACGGCGCGAGGACGTCACGGAGATCCTCCATGGTGTTGCGATCACGGATCCCTATCGATGGCTTGAAGATCAGGAGAGCCCGGAGACCCGGGCCTGGATTGACGCGCAGAACGCGTACACGGATGCGCTTCTGGACCCTCTGCCGCATCGCAAGCCCCTCGAGGCGCGTCTCACCGCACTCCGGCGCTTCGACGTCTACGGGATCCCTACCGCGCGCACCAACCGTTACTTCTACAGCCGACGCCGTCCGCAGGACGAGCAGAACATTCTCTACGTGCGCGAGGGGTTGCAGGGCCCTGAGCGCGTTCTGGTTGACCCGCACCCGTTGAGCACGGATCACACGACATCGGTCTACTTTGTGGACATCAGTCACGACGGCGATCTGGTCGCGTACGCCATCCAGCAGGGGGGTGACGACCAGTCGGAGATCCGCTTCCTTGATGTCGCAACCGGAAAGGAGCTGCCCGATCGTCTGCCCCGGTCCTTCTACGAGGGGCTGGATTTCACGCGTGACCGCAAAGGATGTTACTACTCCCGGCTCACGCCTCTGGTCGGGCGCCGGGTCTACTACCACGCGCTGGGCACGGACACTGCGGCAGACGTCGAGGTTTTTGGCAAGGACACAAAGCCCGAGGACATCATCAGTGTGCGCGTTTCCGAAAACGGGCGGTGGCTCCTGCTCACCGTCTGGCACGGGTGGTCGCGCAACGATCTGTACCTGAAAGATCTCACCGCTGATGGCCCGATCCGCCCACTGGTCACCGGGCTCAACGCAACCATCGTTGCTCGTTTTGCCGATGATCGTCTGATCGCGCAGACCGACTGGCAGGCACCCAACCGCCGTATCGTTGAGATCGATCTGGAGGCACCGCAACCGGAGCGCTGGCGTGAGATCGTTCCTGAGGCCTCCGATGCGATCGAGGACTATGCACTCACCGGGGGCAAACTCTTTGTCCAGTACCTGCACAACGTGCAGACGCAGATCCGGATCTACCACCTGGATGGGAAACACATCGGAGACCTGCCCCTGCCCGGCACCGGCACCGCGACTGTGCCCTACGGGCGGTGGGACGCGACCGAGGGGTTCTACACGTTTCAGACTTTCACATCGCCTCCGACCATCTACCGTTACGATGTGCCGAACAGCACCAGCAGCGTCTGGGCGAAGCCCGAGGTGCCGCTTCGCACAGAGGACTTTGAGATCCGGCAGGTGTGGGCTGTTTCGAAGGACGGCACCCGGGTGCCCCTGTTCCTCGTCCAGTGCAAAGGGCTTGTGTGGGACGGCGCGCGCCCGACCGTCATCTATGCCTACGGGGGCTTCAACGTCAGCCTCGTCCCTTACTGGTCTACACAGGCGGTTGTCTGGGCGGAACAGGGAGGCGTATTCGTTGTGGCTAACCTCCGGGGCGGAGGGGAATTCGGAGAGGCATGGCACCGTGCCGGCATGCTGGACAGGAAGCAGAACGTTTTTGATGACCTGTATGCCTGCGCCGAATGGCTCATTCAGAACGGCGTTACCCGCCCGGAGAAACTTGCCGTGCAGGGGGGCAGCAATGGCGGCCTTCTGGTCGGTGTGGCCATCACGCAACGCCCATCCCTGTTTCGCGCCGCCATCTGCGCGGTACCTCTGCTCGACATGTTGCGCTACCACCGGTTCTTGCAGGGGCCGCAATGGATCCCCGAGTACGGCACTGCGGAGGACCCCGAGCAGTTCAAAACGCTGTACGCCTACTCCCCGTACCATCACGTTCGCCCCGGAGAGAAGTACCCGGCAGTGCTCTTCACCACCGGCGATCTGGATACCCGGGTTGCACCGCTCCACGCCCGGAAAATGACCGCTCTGCTCCAGCACGCTACCGGTTCCGGCCACCCGGTCCTGCTCCACTACGAGACCCGATCAGGGCACTCTGGAGGCAAGCCGCTGGGCCAGCAGATCGTTGACCAGGCCCGGGAGATCGGATTTCTTCTGTGGCAGCTTGGCGTTCCCCCACCTGCAGCACCACCCGCTCCAGAACCGGGCCCAGACGGGTATCCTCGCTGAGGCGCCAGCACCCATGGAACGCGTCGGGGATGCCCGGTAGTGTCCCTGGCTTCAGAGAGCACCATCATGTTCTATCGCCGCATCCTGCGCCCTCTGCTGTTCCTGCAGGATCCTGAGACCGCGCACGAGCGCACGCTGGAGCTGCTTGCCCGGATCCATGGCATTGCTCTGCGCACGGTCCGCCCGTTCTCCTCTCCGCGTCTGAGCCTGCAGGTAGCCGGGTTGCAGTTCCCGAACCCCGTCGGGCTGGCAGCGGGCTGCGACAAGAACGGCAAGGCCATTGCCGTCTGGCCCTACTTCGGGTTCGGCTTCGTTGAGATTGGCACTGTGACCGTACGCCCTCAGTCCGGCAATCCAAGGCCCCGGCTCTTCCGCGTGCCGGAACACGGCGCACTGATCAACTGCCTCGGCTTCAACAGTGAGGGATCCGAAGCGGTCGCCCGACGCCTCGCGTGGCTTCGCCGTCAGAAACGTCCGTTACCGGTGCCACTCGGCATCAACCTCGGGAAGAACCGGCAGGTCACAGGCTACGATGAGACGCTGGAGGACTATCGCACAGGGTTCCGACGTCTGGCCCGTTTCGCGGATTTTGTCGTTCTCAACGTCTCTTCTCCCAACACGCCGGGTCTGCGTCAGTGGCAGGAGCGAGAACGTCTGGATGTCCTGCTGGAGATGCTGTGCGCCGAGGCGAACGCGCTTGCCAATCGCCATGGTTCCCGCCCTGTGCCGATCTTCGTCAAGATCTCCCCGGACATGACGGAGCCGGACGTGCAGGACGTGGCCGAGGTTGCGGTACAGCGTCAGATCGCCGGTATCATCGCCACCAACACCACGCTGGAACGTCCGGAGGCGCTGGTGGGCGTTCCACGCACGGGCGGTCTCAGCGGCCGGCCTCTTCGAGATCGAGCCACTGCGGTGGTTCGCCTTCTGTATCGCCTCACCCGTGGGCAGCTGCCCATCATTGGCGTGGGCGGCATTTCCACACCCGAGGATGCCTACGCCCGCCTGCAGGCAGGGGCCTCGCTGGTACAGCTTTACACTGCGCTCGTCTACGAAGGCCCCTGCCTCCCCCGGCACATCAATCAGGGCCTGCTCCGCCTCATGGACCGCGACGGGGTGCAGCATCTCTCGGAAATCATTGGCGTCCACGCGTAATGAGATAGAGAGCGGCGCAGAGTACGCCGATAATGCTTCTGCGTATGCTTTCCTCACCGTAACGCGCAACCCGGTATGAAAGACACAGGAGGACAGGAGATAGGGATCGTGCGCCTGGATAGTCTGCTGCCGTCGGACCCGCACACGCAGGCAGTCACCGAAGAAGCCCTGCGGGCCTACGTTCAATCCATGATGGAACTGGTTACTCGCACCAATAATCCGTTGACCCTGATTGCTTTCGCCATCGACGAAAACCCCATGCTGACGACATTCCGTCGGGAGGACATGGGTCTGGTCGGGCGTGCGGTAGTCCGGTGTGTTCAGCAGGAGACGCGCACCTATGATGTGATCGGTCAGACCGACGCCACCGATGCCTGCGGTCTGCCAGTCTTCTTGCTGGCCTGCCCGCTTATGAACGAGTCGCAGGCACGCGCCCTTGCCGAACGCCTCCGAAACGCCATGATCGCCTATGCGCGTGAGGCGGATCAGGCGTGGCTGACCCTCAGCTTTGGGCTGGCAGGCCTGACCATCGACATTCAGGACGCCCGGGATCTGATCGCCCGGGCTATCGCCACGCTACGCCGGGCACAGCGCAGGGGCAACAGCACTGCGCTCTACTCGGTTTTGCAGCAGCACGCGCAGGAGGATGCACGTCATAATGGGACCGGCATCCCGTAGCAACCCGGCGGAGATCGGGTCTCCCGGCCCTGTTGCAGACTGTTCCACGGTGCGCGTTCTGCTGGCCATGCAGCCCTCCCCGCGCCAGCAAGCGTTCCGGTCGGTGTTGCTGGCCGCCGGGTATGAGGTCTGGTGCACGGCCACTGCCCGCGAGACCTGTGCTCTGCTTGCCCGGGACCACTGTGATATTCTGCTCTGCGATGTCCAGCAGAGCGATGGGGACGGTTTCCAGCTGATGGCGCAGGCCCTTCAGCTCCACCCGGATCTGCCCGTCATTCTGATTGCGGAGCAGGCCAGCGTGGATCTGGCCCGGCAGGCAATCTACGCCGGGGCCAGCGACTTCCTGTCGGCGACGACTGACCCGCACAACCTACCCATAATCCTCGAGCGGAACATCACCCGGCACAATGTGCAGCACACGTGTGTGCGTCCACAGAAGGCGACCTCCCCGATCACTCTGGAGGCCGTGCTGGATACCCTCCTCACGGCCATCAACGCCCGTGATATCGAGGCGCCCGGGCACTCCGAGTGTGTCACCGCATACACCATGGCGCTCGCCGACCGGCTCGCTCTTCCGACCGACCAGCGCACTCACATCGAACGAGGCGCTCTCCTGCATGACATCGGAAAGATCGCGATCCCCGACCATATTCTGTACAAGCCCGGGCCACTCACTGCAGAAGAGTGGGATGAGATGCGCAGGCATGCTCTCACTGGCTATCAGATGTGTGCCCCGATCCCCGCTCTGCAGCAGGCTGCGCTGATTGTCCGGCATCACCATGAGCGGTGGGATGGCACCGGCTATCCAGATGGCCTGCGCGGGGCGCAGATCCCGCCCGGTGCCCGCCTGTTCGCCATTGCGGACGCCCTGGACGCCATCACGGCTGGCCGGCCCTATCGTCCTGCACAGCCTTTTGCTGTCGCCCGGGAAGAGATCCGTCGTTGTCGGGGCACGCAGTTTGATCCGGAACTGGTTGATCTGTTCCTCTCCATCCCGGAAGAAACGTGGGAGACCATTCACCGCCGCGCCTATCGTTCCTGATCCTCCACGGTGTCTGTCTGGCTGCCTGCACCTGTTCTTTCAACCAGAAATCGTCCCGATCCCGGATCTTAATACTCTCTTAAAAGACAAGAGGTACACATTATGCGTTCAGACATCCTGCCATGCCGCAGTCGTCCTCCCTGTCGAGTCACCACAACGTGGATCTACTTCTAGAAAACGCAAAGGAGAGCATGTATGCACTGCAAATCGAGAGGTTTCACCCTGATCGAATTACTGGTGGTCATCGCCATCATTGCGATCCTGGCAGCCATTCTGTTCCCGGTATTCGCACAGGCCCGGGAGAAGGCGCGTCAGGCAACCTGCATTTCCAACATGAAGCAGTTCACTCTCGGCATGATGATGTATGTTCAGGACTATGACGAGACATTCCCCTCGCAGGATCCGGACCCATCTCGCCCCCAGCTCATGGATGATCTCTGGATGTTCGTCCTTGTGCCCTACATCAAAGGCGCACCCAGAAACTGGGCGGATGCCCGGGGCAATATCTACTCCTGTCCCAGCAACATCAACCTGCAGCTGGTGAGTGACAGTGTTGTTCAGCAGGCGCGTATCTTTCACGGGTGGGATCTGGCCACCCTGTTCAATCTAACACGGCGTCCTGATGGCCGGTGGGCCTGGCACAACAGTTACTGCATCAACGACTCTGTCATCGGTGAGACCGGCCTTGGCTTCATCAGCCTTGCCGCATGGGGACGCCCTGCGGAAGAGTACCTGTTCATGGAGAGCACCTTTGATACCGATGTCGACTCCAACGATGTGGATCTGGAGGACGATGAGATCTTCATGAAGCACACTAACGGAATGAATCTGGCCTACGTGGATGGCCATGTCAAGTGGATGCGCGACGCCCGCGTGCCCACCGACTCTTCCCGCTACAACGGGCAGGGGCGACCCGTCTACTACAGCTCCAGCGGAAGCGCTCTCAGCCCGTGGCGTCCCGTTTATCCTCCGGGCCAGTGATCTCCACTGCTCCACAGGGTTGAAATGCGTAGAGGGCGTGGGGGGGCTTCCTCACGCCCTGCGTTACTTCCAGGCGCGTCACCCGCTCAACGCGTGCGTACCATTTCCCGGATGCGCTCCTCCAGCTGTCGTGCTTTCGCCTCGGCCTCTGCAACAGGCATACCCGCTGGCAATCCCGGGCGCCGGTGCCCCACAGCGCTCAGGTACGCGTCGCGCAGGATCTGCTGGCGCTCCCGCACCAGCGCCATACCGTCTGCCGGCAGCAGCGTAGCTCTTTCCAGTTCCAAGAGAGCCATCGAGGATGCACCCCATGCCCGCAGGATCTCCCGAGCTACCAGACGGTGCCCGTATGCCTCCAGATGCACACCGTCGCCGGCCAGAACGAAGTCCGGGTCCTGCTGCCGTCTGGCGGTCAGGACAGCGCGCAACGACGCGTGCACGTCGATCACTTTCCACCCTGCGCGCCGCTTGCCTCGCAACCATGCGGCGTAGCGCGCCAGCACAGCATCGTATCCTTCGAATGGTCTATCGCTGGAGTAACCTGACTGGCCGGCGGGCAACGCCCGTGCTCGAACGGGATGCGCGTCAAAAGGCGGTGGCGTCACAACCCAGAGCGTTGCTCCGGCCCGGCGCACGGTCTCCTGCAGACGTTGCATCCCCGCACGGTACCTCGCGAACCGACCTGCGTCCCACGGATGATAAATCCCGTCGTTCATTCCGTAGCAGGCCACCACCATGTCGGGATGCAGACGCGTCAATGCACGTTCCAGGCGCTCATGCAGATCTGGCCGGGGGAAGGCGCCTCCGGCATGCCCCGGCTCCGACAGTCCCGAGACCGTCTCGCTGGGCAGGCCCAGATTGATCAGCTCATAGCGTTGCTCTGGCGCGTACCGGAACAGGCAGGCATCGATCCATTCCACATAGCCACCCGCATACGTGATGCTGTCGCCCAGAAACAGCACGCGCCGCACGCCCTGCAGGGGCCGTAGCGGGACCGGTTTCTCCAGCGCTAACAGGGCACCTGATGAGCCGGTGATCATGAAGAGCACGCAGGTCACGGATACCACTGGCAGGTACAGGAACCGCATGACACTCTCCTTACCGCACCAGCCGCAGGGGCGGAAACTGCTCGGGGCGCTTTACGTCCCCGATGCCGCCCCCCCACTCGATGTAGCCCCGCCCGTGCCCATCGTCATCATTCACCAGCAGAGAGAGGCCGAGCACGGTGCCGGGCTCGGGGCGGACGGGCGCCAGCTCCTTCCAGGGGATTGCGACCTCGTAGAACATCCGGTCCCCGTCGCGCCGTACTGCCACGCGTATCTCTGACACGGGCCCGACGCGCCCATTCTCCCCGTGAAACCGCACCGCGACGGGTTCTCCCGCTATCAGGGCGAACCCGAACTCATGATCACCCGGGCCGTATCCACCGCCAGCTCCTGCCGAACGCCGCAGGGCCGAAACAGCCACCTGCAAAGAGTCGCCACGCCACAGGTCCATCGCGGGATACGATGTGCCGGGAACATCGTCTGCCACTGCGCAGGCCACGTACAGGTAGCGTGTGTCCCACCCGGTATAGGCGATCGCCGACAGGTCCCTCAATCCTCCCCACATCTTCAGGCGGACCTGTTCTGCCTGCCCCATACCGATCGGGAAGGCGTCGGTCCACTCCTTCAGGTCCGCATCGATCTCTGGCTGCGCACGCATATACCGGCAGGCTACCGGCACTCCTACCAGAACGGATAGCGCACTCAGAACTCGCCCCCCGTTCTCGAGGGTGATGGGTACGGCGTACAGTCCCGGCGTCCGCTCCGGGGCTTTCAGCTGCACCTGCAACGTCTGCTGCCCCCCGCCCGGGATCAACGCCTCTACCCGCGCTTCGTCTCCGGCGCGCACGGTCACCATCTGCCCTGTCTTCCCGCGGTTTGTTACCCGGACGCGCGCACGCACGGGATCGTCCAGCGCCTCCATGTCCAGTCGTGGCGTTTCCAGTTCCGCCGCCAGAGACGCCGCCACGCGCCATCCTGTGGCTGCATGACTGTCGGCTCCCACGCGCACGTTCACCGTGACGTCCGTGTCTTCCGCCACTGCGGGCGCGTTCAGCCGGAAACGCACCAGCCGGGAGCGGCCCGGCGGCAGCAGCACCGACGGTGTCTTTGCCAGGGCCACAGGCACCACACCGGGCACCGGACTGCTCAGCATGATCCCGGAGGGTTGCAACCGATCGGAGACGTTGCGTATCGTTACCAGTACCTCCGGTGACTCCCCGCTATACCAGACGAAACGAGGCACGGAGAGCGACACCTGCAACGGGGCGGGCGAACGCCGCGGCACGAGCTCCAATCGCGCCGCTTCCCCGGCACGCAAAACCACTGGCAGAACCAGACCGCCTCCGGCTCCCCCCGGCGTATCGGTGACGGCCACGGCCCCTGCACCGGACAGCACGTAGCGCGACACCCTCAGGCCATGCCGGGACTGCAGTGGCAGGTCTCGCAGGCGCAGATGCACCGCTGTATCCTGCGTATCTGTATCTTCACGCCATGCCAGCACTGTTGCCCCGTCCGCATGACGTGCCGCCAGACATCGCACTCCACTCCAGTCTGTCGACACAGGCAGGCGCGATCCCGCAACCCGATTGATCCACTCCAGCGCCCGCCACAGGCGCTCTCCAGAGGGTTCTGATAACCCTTCTGCAGCGATCAGAAAGCCCGGTGCGCCGTTCGGCTCTGAGGCCGGCGCGATGTCTTTCATGCGGGCCGTTACCGCCATCACCTGTGCCGGCGATGCGAAGGCGGTGCATTCCGGCAGCAGGTACACGTGCCGCAACCCCGGGAACGCCGCCAGCACGCCTCGCAGGCGACGCACCACGGGGCCCAGTTCCTCTGCGCTGCCCGCCGATCGCCACGAAAAGGAATGGAAGGTGATCCCTGCTTCGGTGCATGCGCTCGCCAGGCGATACATCGCTCCTATGGGATCCCCGCCCACCAGCACATGGAACCCGACCGGTGTTGTTGGCAGGAGCGTGCGCACCACGCGCGCGAACACGGGTGCGTAGACCCGCATCAGATGCTCTGTCTCGCCCGCTGTGCGTTGCGGCACGGCCATCTCCCAGCGCACCACTCTGAAGCGGGTCTCTCTGCCGTAGCGCTGCACTGCCTGCGTCACCAGATCTTTCCACCGATCCGGCGACAGACCCACCGGGGGTACCATTGCCAGGATCGTCTGGCCTCCTTCCTGAGCCACGCGCTCCAGAAGCGCATCCACCTGCTCCCATCGGACTTCCGGTGTGCCGTCTGCAGACAGCGCCATTATTTCTCGTGCGGCAAACGGGTTGAGCCGCACGAAGGGCGCGCCCAGTGCCTTCATCCGGGGTAGCAGGGACTGCAGTTCCGACAGGGCCGGGAACGATACGCCGAGCCACCCGCGCGACAGGGCCCCCTCTACCCGGTCCATTCCTACGTCCACGTGCGCCACTGCCAGCGACGCCGGCAGATCCGCCACC
This sequence comes from Chthonomonadaceae bacterium, assembly GCA_025054835.1. Classification (GTDB taxonomy): domain Bacteria; phylum Armatimonadota; class Chthonomonadetes; order Chthonomonadales; family Chthonomonadaceae; genus JANWZQ01. The sequence continues at coordinate 26,175 of JANWZQ010000147.1, read as the reverse complement.
CACGCCACACGTCGCGCTGCGCGTTCTGGCATGGAACGTCCCAGCGCAGCTTCCTGAAATGCCATGAAGGCCGGTCGCGGCCGCAGGTCCCGTCGGCACAGTCCCATACTCATCAGGCTTAACGGGTCGCCCTCGTCGGTGCGCCAGTCGTTCAACGTGTGGTAACAGGCCTGCTCGATGTAGGGCCGCCGGCGCATCTCCTGCAGGCTCTCACGCACCAGACGCGCCTGATGTCCTTCCGTCACTCCCCCCGGATCGTCCGGGTAGGTACTCCACCCCCACTCGGTCAGCCAGAATTTCTTGTGCCCGTCCCCCTTCTGCTCCAGCACACGCCGGCACTCCTCGATCCAGCGGAAATTCAACGGCCCGGATGTGCTGTACGGGTGCAGTGCCACGGCGTCAAAAAATTTCTGTCCCCCATGCGCGTAGATCCCGCGAAGGAAGTCCGTGCGATGCGTGGCCAGTCCGCCAATGGCCACCTGACAGGAGGGATCGGCCCGCTTGACGTTGCGGGAGAAAATGGCCAGCAGGCGCGTGTAGACCGCCGGATCGCCCCCGTAACGGAGATCCACGGGTTGCCCTGCGTCGTTGCGCACCACGATCGGCATGCCCATTCCGTCCGGCTCATTCCAGAACTCCCATCGCTGGATCACTCCCCGGTAGCGCTGCCCCAGCGCGTAAGCGAAGCGGCCGAAGTCTGCGTAGAACTTCGGGTCCGGAGCCATGACGCCGCGCAGATGTGGCACTCCCCGGGCAGCGAAGAGCCCTCGCACCGCCGGGTCCGGATCCCCGGCCCAGTCCGGGATCACGGCCACCACGCAGGTCAGCACCAGCCCCTGCGATCGCACGAACCGCAGGAAACGGTCGGTGCCACTCCAGTCGTACCTTCCGCGTACGCGCTCCACGTCGCCCCACGCAATTCCCACCCGTGTGTTGGTCACCCCGGCCGATTTCATCAGGTCCACCAGGGCACGCGCCCTCTTTCCCCCATCACGGTCCCAGCCGGCTCCACCACCGTTGTCGCCCCACACCACGTTCACGCCGTACAGTAACCGGGGGCCCGCCGGTGCCGGTTGCGCTCCTCCCCTGTTGGGCAGAGCTATCAGGGCTGTCAGCACCAGTCCGAGCAGCCGCATCGGGCCTGTACCTGCCATTCGCATCACACTCTGCTTCATACGTGTGGCTCCTCATATCCGGCATCACCGGCCATGAGCGCACTCAGCGCGGCAAAACGTGCCGCCAGAGCGGGATAAAGCGTCTGGAAAAAGGCGAATGCGCGGGCATACACCGCGCACAACGTCGGGTCCGGCGCTTCCTCCTCCCCTTCCGGAGCAAAGCACGCGGCTGCGGTCGTGTAGTCCGGGAACAGACCGATGGCCACGGCCGCTGCCATCGCGGCCCCGCAGGAGGTCGCTTCCAGCAACCGGATCATCGGGCGTAATGGCCTCCCGTAGACCCCGGCAAAGATCTGCCGCCAGAGCGCACTGCGCATGCCGCCTCCCAGCACTCGTACGCTCTCCGGCATGTGGCCCAGGTCCTCCAGGGCTACCAGATTGCTCCGGAGCGCAAACGCCACGCCTTCCAGAACGGCCCGGGCCAGCTCCGCCCGGCCATGGGCGGTTGTCAGTCCGAAGTAGACACCGCGCGCTCGCGCATCCCAGATCGGGGAGCGCTCTCCGGCCAGATAGGGCAGGAAGAACAGGCCATCACATCCCGGCGCCGCGGAAGCCGCTATCTGCTCCAGGGCTGCGAACGCGTCGGTACTGGCATCGGGTCCCACCCCGATCGCGGACTGGAACCAGTCCACGCTACTTCCAGCCGACTGCACCGTGCCATAGGTCACCCACTGGCCCGGCTCCAATCCGCAGAACACCGACACGCGTCCGGTCGGGTCGGGCATGTAGCGGTCTGTCACCACAGCCACCCATGACGTGCCCCCGAGGTAGTGGTACGTGTCACCGGGTCGTACCGCACCCGCGCCTGCCGTGGCGCACGCGCCGTCCCCGCCACCCAGCACCACCGGGATACCGGGGCGCAATCCCGTTGCTGTGGCGGCGTCAGCGTGCACCCGGCCAATCACCTGCGCAGAAGGAAGCACCTGTGGCAACAGTTCCTGCGAAAACCCGCCGGCCGCCACCAGATCGGCATCCCACACGCCCTTCTCCAGTGCGAAACAACCGGTCAGTGAGGCGTCCGATGCGTCGGTGACGCCCCACACGCCGGTCATTCGCCCCACAATGTAATCTTTGGCCTGCAGACACCAGCGCGCCTGCCGCACCACATCTGGCTCATGCTCTACCAGCCAGGCCAGCTTCCCCAGGGTGAAGTAGGGTGCGATCCGGTTCCCGGTCTTCTGATAAGCTGTCTCAGCGCCAATTGCGCGCGCGATCCGCTCACACTGCTCCTGACTGCGCAGGTCCGCATGGATCAGACACGGGCGCAGAGCCACCCCGCGTGCGTCCACCAGCAGACAGCCATTCATCATCCCGCAGAACCCGACGGCCTCCAGCCGTTCCATAGCCTCCGGGCACTGGTCCCGCAACTGTCGCGTGCAGAGACATACCGCGCGCCACCACGCCTCCGGATCCTGCTCGGCCCATCCCGGCCGAGGGTATCGCGTTGCATACGGGGCAAATGCGGCGCCGAGCACAGCCCCCGAGGCGTCAAACAGTGTGGCCTTGTTCCCCGTAGTACCGATGTCATGTGCCAGCAACATGCCCGCCCGATCTCCTTACCCGTCTCTGTTGCGGGATGCTCCCATTATACCTTGCCCGCTCCGGACTGCCCGATGCGGGGCGCTCGCCCCCTCGGGAAGCCAGCAACTATGAAGTATAATGATGTCCGCCGGCACATTCCCGACAAGGAGACCCCGTGTAATGCGCTACAGGCGCCTGCCCGACATGTACGATGTCCTGCCGTTCCCGCCGGATCGGGACCCCTGGCTCCATGCGGCCCGATGGCGCTATGTGGAGACCGTCTTCAGCGAGGTCTGCCGCCGCTTTGGTTACCGGGAGATCCGCACCCCGGTCCTCGAGCCGACCGAGTTGTTTGTACGCAACATCGGTGAGGCTACCGACATCGTCTCCAAGGAGATGTTCACCTTTACCGATCAGGGTAACCGCAGCGTCACACTCAAACCAGAGGGCACTGCTCCCGCTGCGCGCGCCTGCATCGAGCACAACCTGTTCACGGCGCACCCGCAACTCAAGCTGTACTACATCGGGCAGAATTTCCGCTACGAGCACGGCCAGAAGGGGCGCTATCGGCAGCACCAGCAGCTGGGGGTGGAGGCCTTCGGAGCCGCTGATCCTGCGATGGACGCAGAAGTGATTGCGCTCGCCATGACCTTCTACGAGCAGCTGGGCATCACCGGGCAGCAACTGCGGATCAATTCGGTGGGCACCCCGCAGACCCGACCGGCCTACCGCGAGGCGCTCCGGGACTACGTGCGCCCCTTCCTCGCGCAGTTGAGTCCGGAAGGACAGAAACGCTTCGAGCGTAATCCCCTGCGCATGCTGGACACCAAGGATGAAAACGACCTGCGCCTGCTCGCCAACGCGCCACGCCTTGTTGACTATCTGGATCCGGAAAGCCGGGAGCACTTCGAAACGCTCCAGCGCTACCTCACCCGGATGGGCATTCCTTTTCAGGTCGACCATCGCCTGGTGCGCGGCTTCGACTACTACACCCATACCGTTTTTGAAATCACCAGCGATCGGCTCGGCGCGCAGAACGCTCTCGGGGGTGGAGGGCGTTACGATCATCTCGTACAGGACTGTGGCGGTCCCTCCGTGCCCGGCATCGGCTTTGGTCTCGGCATGGAGCGTTGCCTGATCGCCCTGCATGAGCTCGGCATTGCTCTGCCTGTGCCCGACGAAAGCCCCTTCGTTTTTCTGATCACTCTGGGTGATCCGACCGTGGTGCGTCCTCTCGCGGTGCAGATCCTGGCCGATCTGCGGCGTGCGGGATTCCCTGCGGACATGGACTACCGGAGCCATCGCTTCCCCGCGCAGGTCAAGCGTGCGGACGAACTCGGCGCACGGTACACCCTGATCCTCGGCGACACAGAGGCCACGCAGGGAGTCATCCAGCTGCGCGATCAGAGTACCAAGGAACAACGTGCAGTAGCACTCGATGCGCTGATCCCCACCCTGCGCACTCTGGCCTGAGCCATGCTGCGCTTGCAGACAGAAGCGAAACGGCCTCACTCCTTGCCGGAGTGAGGCCGTTTTCTGCACGACCACCGAATAATTGCCAGAATGACGGGGACGAACTGGACTTCAGGACTCGCACTGCAGGGCGCGCAGCGCACCCATCGGGGGACTGACCCGCGTGGAGCGTGCGTCTTCCGAGCGCAGAAACTGCCGGCAGAAGTCACTCAGCTTGATCACTGCAGAACGCTGCGCCGGGGTCAGATCCCCCGGGCATAGCAACGCCACGTCCAGCAGCCCCATCGCTTCTTCTTCCGTGAGCCAGAGGCTCCGTTCTCGCTCCCTTTCTTTCACTGTCTTGCTTCCTTTCCCCGTCCTGTGGATTGTATCCCCGCAGAGATCCCATGTGATGCCGCAGTTCACATGGATATTCCACATTCGAAGGGAAAACCGTACCCGGAAATTCGGGGGGCTATACCGTTTGACTTCCGGAACGGTAAAAATGTTCACAGGGATTGCGAACGGAAGCCGGGTAGCCGGAGGAGGCCTGCGGTAGGAGCCGTCAGTCCACCATCGTTCTCGGGTCCCCATGCAGGGGCGGCAGGGGATGCGGCCGCACCAGTGCTCCGCCGAGTTCATACGACTCCATAGCGGCCCAGGTGTACTCCAGAGCGGCCAGCGCGTCCCGGCCGGAAGCGCGCAGGTTCTCCGGGTGCACGCCGTTGGTGATGTCCTCCAGAAACGCGTGGATCCGGCGCGGGAACGTTTGCGAGAAATCCGTGATCCCCGAGTGTGTCACTTCCGGTCCCCCGGAGGTGCCCCCGGACATCTTCGCCGGGTCGCCTGCTTCCCCGGTGCCGGGCGCGGGCCAGAACGTCACTTTTTCGATGCAGTTCTCGATGCAGAACGTGCCCCGCGTGCCAGCCACTTCCAGGCTCCACCACCCGCCCAGACCATAGGTGGCATCTCCACGCTGACTTAACAGGTACCCCACACAATCGTTGGCGAACCGCACATGGATGCTCACAGTGGAGAGCATTACATCGCGCGCGGTGCGGCGCACGCCGGGGCGATTGACGAATGCCTGCACGTGCGTGATGTCCCCGCAGAAGTGGCGCATCACACTGAACGGGTGCGAGAGGAACGCTTTGAAATGCGCGTAGGGCAGGTCCCACCAGCGGGCATTGCGATTGGGCTGGTAGGTGCCCTCGCCCGCCGAGAAGCCCATCTTGTGGAGGCAGTAGACCAGTTCTCCCACCCGGCCCTCGTCCATGTACTGTCGGGCGCGCTCGGCCGGGGGCGTGAAGTAATGGTTGAGATTGCATCCGAGGTACACGCCCTTCTCGGTAGCCCGCGCCACCATCTGACGCGCCTCACGGATGTCGTTGGACAACGGCTTCTCCACCAGCACATGCTTGCCGGCCTCAATCGCCTCCATGACGGGCTCAAAGTGCCAGCTGCCGTTCTCGTAGCCACCGGTAGTCACGTCGATGATATCCACTTCCTCGTTGCGCAGCAGGTCCGTCAGGCGGTAGTAGGCTCGTACGCCAAACTGCTCAGCCACACTGTCGGCTCGCTCCCGGATCACATCACACACAGCGACCAGTTCCCCCAGAGGGTCGTTTTTGTACGCACTGGCATGGGTGACTCCGATGCCACGAAGGCCAACCAGTCCGACTCGAAGTGCCATCGTTATTCTCCGTTGCTGCCGTCTCCGGCAGGTAGTCAACCAGATCGCTCCGGTGCAGGAACAGAGGCCTGTCCCTCTGCATGCGGGCAGTTCACGTCCCCGATTGCATGTGCATCCCGGGTGGTACCGGGTGCCCCGCACTCACCCTCCAGCGGGGCGGCGCGGCGGACGGGCGCGTGGAGCGGATGCCGGGCGAATAGTGCGGTAGAACGCGGCCATTGCCTCGACCTTCTCAGGCTGCGTCTGCAAGCCACCCCAGGCAAAAACCATCACGCCGGTAGCGGGCGGGCGCGTGGCGTGCTCCAGCACGGTGTGCACCTGCGCCACCGGCACCTTCTCGCCCCAGTCCGCCAGTTGTACGATCGGCCAGATCTTCAGGCGTTCGCGCGGGCGCCCCCGCACCCCCAAGTATCTGCCCAGCCATGCGATCTGCCGCGAGATCCACTCCGGATCATCGGCGTGCCCGAAGCGCGCGTGATAGGGCATGATACTGAAGACATCCAGGTAGCGAGCCTGCGCTTTCAGATCGATGGCCAGTTTGTCACGCAGGGCGCCGTCGTAGTCAACATCGGCCCACGGGCAGTGAAACGTGCCCAGCAGGGCGCCCGGCCGTACCGCATTCAGAATAGCGCGGAACTCCCGCACCCAGCTCGTGAAGACGTCACAACGCCACTGCACCCATTGGGCACGGTAGACACCCAGCAACAACGTGGCTTTCTCTGCAGTGGAGGCTTCGGGCAGACTGATGCGAGTATCTCTCTGAAACTGCGTCAGGCAACGCGTGCAGAAGCAGGTGTCCGGCAATTCGGGTTGCGCCTGCTCCCAGTTTGCATGACCGTGGTGATAGTCCAGCCAGATCCCATCAATGTCATAGTCTGTAAGGATTTTGCGGAAGGCGGCCATGCGCTCGGCGCGATAGCCCGGGTGGGTGGGGCAGATGCCCTGCCATCCGCCCGGCGGAGGAGAGACCATGCCGTCGGGACCGATGGGTGCCGCATCGGGGTGCTCCTTCAGGTAGCCGGCCTCGTGCATCGTGTTGAATTCCGCAAAGACCCGGGCGCCCTGCTGCTTGATCCGGGCAATCTCCTCTGCGTTCAGCGCGCCGGAGTGGATCCAGACGGCGTTAACGCCGTGATCGGCCAGTGTCTTCCCGTCTGTCATGAGCGAGGCAGGCATGCCCCCGTAGATACCGCGCACCTGCACGTGCGGGCGTGGTGATAGCCCGGTCTGCTGCGCGCTCAGGCAGAGGCAGAGAAGCCCCATCAGGACTGCGGTCAAAAAGACATTGCTCATTGCCCCCTCCGTCACGCATGAGCCCCCGACGAACACGCGGTAGTGTTTCGCCGCCATCCGCGCACAGTCCTGCCGGGTTGCGTCAGAGCCTCGCCTGACCGCCGACGAGCAGGACTGCGGCAGGAATCTACAGCTATTGCGCCAAAAAGAAGCCGCGTCCTGCCAGTGAACGGAGATCCCTGTCGATGTCTCCTGATGCCGATACCCTGATTGATGTGCGTGATCTGCAGGTCGTCTTCCCGATGGAAGAGCGGGTGGCGCGGGTGGTGCACAACGTGAGCTTCACGGTGCGCCGTGGCCAGACGCTGGGTCTGGTGGGCGAGAGCGGGTGCGGCAAGACCATGACCGGTCTGGCGCTGTTGCAGTTGATCCCGCCTCCCGGGCGTGTTGTGAGCGGACAGATGCTCTTCTACGCGAAGCCCGACGCGCCTCCCCTCGATATCGCCACGCTTCCCCCGCACAGCGACGCGATCCGTGCGATCCGGGGTGCGCAGATCGCCATGGTGTTTCAGGAGCCGATGAGCTCGTTGAACCCGGTCTACACGGTAGGGCAGCAGATTGCCGAGATGGTGCGCCTGCATCAGAGGCTCTCCCGGCAGGCAGCGCACGCCCGCGCCGTGGAGATGCTGGCGCGTGTGGGCATTCCCGCGCCCCACCTGCGCGTGAACGATTACCCGCATCAACTCTCAGGTGGCATGCGACAGAGGGCGATGATCGCCATGGCCCTCTCCTGCAACCCGAAACTGCTGATCGCCGATGAGCCGACGACAGCGCTCGACGTGACCGTACAGGCGCAGATCCTCGATCTGATCCGGGATCTGCAGACCGAGATGGGCATGGCGGTGCTGCTGATCAGTCATGATCTGGGCGTGATCGCGGATCTGGCGGACGAGGTGATTGTGATGTATGCCGGACAGATCGTGGAGCATGGATCTGCGGAGGCCGTGTTCTACCGCCCGCAGCATCCATACACACGCGGGTTGTTGCGCTCTGTTCCCTCTCCGGGACGCAGAGCGCAGGGTCCTCTGTACGCGATCCCCGGCACGGTACCCGGCCTGCTGGCGATGCCAGCAGGGTGCGCTTTCGGCCCACGATGTGCTGAGCAGTTCGCACAGTGTCAGCAGATACCGGATCTGCATGAGATGACACCGGGACACCGGGTGCGGTGCTGGGCGCGTCAGGAGAGCAAAAACGGTGCATGACGATTTGCTGCTGGAGGTCGAAGACCTGCGCAAGCATTTCCCGATCCGACACGGACTGTTGCGCCGGGTGGTCGGGCAGGTGCGCGCGGTAGATGGCGTGAGCTTCACTCTGCGTCGCCGGGAGACGCTGGGCATTGTGGGCGAGAGCGGGTGCGGGAAGACAACTGTGGGTCGGTGCCTGCTGCGCCTGATCGAGCCCACGCAGGGCCACGTATGGCTACACACCGATGCAGGCCCGGTCGATCTGACGACCCTGTCCGCCTCCCAGCTGAAGCGCCTGCGCCCGCGCATGCAGATGGTGTTTCAGGACCCGCAGTCCTCCCTCAATCCGCGCATGACGGTCGGAGACATCCTCGCGGAGCCACTGGTGGTGAATCGGGTGTGCCGGGGACGACGCGCGTTGCAGGAGCGGGTTTGCGCGCTGCTGGAGGCTGTGGGCCTGCGCGCCAGCGATGCCCGCCGCTACCCGCACGCGTTCAGCGGCGGCCAGCGCCAGCGGATCGGGATCGCCCGCGCCCTGGCGTTGCACCCCGATCTGGTGGTCGCCGACGAGCCCGTATCGGCACTCGACGTGTCCGTGCAGGCGCAGATCCTGAACCTGCTGACGGACCTGCGCGCAAAGTTCGGACTTGCTTACATCTTCATCGCGCATGATCTGGGAGTGGTGGCGCACATCAGTGACCGGGTGGCCGTGATGTATCTGGGCAAAATCGTGGAGATTGGAGCCACACACACTCTGTTCGCCACACCACGCCACCCCTACACGGAGGCCCTGCTCTCGGCGGTGCCGGTAGCAGACCCGTATGTCCAGCGTGCGCGACAACGGATCCGCCTGGGGGGCGATGTTCCGAGCCCGGCGTCCCCACCGTCGGGATGCCGTTTCCACCCGCGGTGCCGGTACGCGCGCCCGATCTGTGCACAGGAGGAACCGGTGCTGCGCGCTGTGGGGCCCGATCATTCCGTAGCCTGTCACCTCGCTGATGAGCTGGCTCTGCAGGGAATGCAGGGGTCAGAGCCCGCTGCCTGTGAGGAGAGTGCGCCATGAAGTACCGCTTCTGTGTCTACACATTCCTGTTCGCAGGGCTCCTGCTGTGGACAGGGGGGTGCCGCGCGCCGGAGCCCACATCGCGTCCACACCCGGATGGGGGGTTGCAAGCCCGGGAATCGCCCATGCTGACCGCCCTGGTGCGAGCCGGGAAATTGCCCCCACTGGAGCAACGCCTGCCCGAGGAACCCCTGGTAGTGCATCCCTGCGAGGGGCCCGGTTATTACGGGGGCACATGGCACATGATGGTGGATAACCCGGACCTGGGGATGTACAAGATGATCGCTGGCTATGCTCCCCTGATGCGCTGGAAGTGGGACGCCTCCGGGCTGGAACCCGGTACGGCGAAACGATGGGAGTACAGCGCGGATGGGACTCGTCTCACCATTCATCTGCGCCGGGGCCTGAAATGGTCGGATGGGGTGGAGTTCACCTCAGAGGATCTGGCCTACTGGGCGGAGCTTTGCACAGAGCAGAAACAACGGTTGACATGGCCCTTCTGGGCGCTGGTCAACGGGAAGATGCCCCGATGGGAGACCCCGGATCGGTACACGTTCGTGCTCAAGTTTGCAGGGCCTAACTGGTACGTGCCTCTGCATCTGGCTACCGGATTCTGGTGGAGCGATGAGTACAACACGCCCAAGCACTACCTGAAGCAATTTGACCCGAAGTACAACCCGGCCTATACCGATTACAAGGTCTTCGACAAGAAGAACCGCTCGCACTTCAACCCGGATCGCCCGACGCTCTGGCCCTGGAAGTTGAAAGCCATCGAGGACGGGGGGTTCAAAATGGTGTTCGAGCGCAACCCCTACTACTACATGACGGACCCTCTGGGGCGGCAACTGCCCTACATCGACCGTGTGGAGGCAGTGTACGTTCCTAACGCGCAGGTGCGGGTGTTGAAGATCCTTGCCGGGGAGGTAGACGCGCAGTTCCGTCTGGTAGACCCCCGGGATCTGGGGCTGTACATGCATGGCCGCAGGAGCGGGGACTACCGGGTGATCCTCTGGAGCGAGGCCTCGGGAGGGATGACTTCCTTTCTGGTGAACTGGTCTCCCCCGGACCCGGTACTGCGGTCACTGGTGCGGGACGTGCGCTTCCGCAAGGCCCTATCACTGGCCGTGGATCGGGAAAAGTGCAATGAAGTGGCATGGCGCGGTCTGGCGACGCCCAAACAGGCGACCATCAGTCGGGAGGCGTGGCATTTCAACACGCCGGAAGGACGCGCGGTTTTTGAACGCTGGGCACGTTCGTACGCCGCTTTCGACCTGGAACAGGCCAATCGCTATCTGGACGCCATGGGGTTGACGCGCCGGGACGCGCAGGGTTACCGGCTCCGCCCGGACGGAAAGCGTCTGCAGCTGACCATCGATCTGCCACCCGCCAGTATCACAAGCTACGAGATCGATGAGGCCGTCATCGTGCGGGACGGGTGGGAAAAGCTGGGTATCGAGGTGCGTCTGCGCAACTGGCCTTCGGCGCAGTTCTCCCTGCGACAGAAGCTGGGTCAGTTCGAAATCTCGGTGCACGGCGAGGCAGAGATGGACCTGTTCACCTATCCGGACTGGGTGTTCCCGACCACGGACGTGTACTGGCATGCACAGGTGGGGAAGTGGTACAAAACGGGTGGCAAGGAGGGAGAGCCCCCCGAAGGGATCATGAAACGTCTGCTGGACATCTATGACGCGATCAAGCGCGAACGAGACATCAACCGGGCGCACGCTCTGGTGCTGGAGGCGATCCGCCTGCACACGGAGGAAGGGTTATTCGCCATCGGCACGGTGAGCGACACCCCGGCGATCATTATCGCCAAAAACCGGTTCCGTAATGTGCCCGTAGAGATGCGCACCATGGGGCCCTGGGCGCCGGCCACCCCGGCAACAAGCTACCCGGAGACGTTCTTCTTCGCGCCGGACAACTGGTCTCCACCCGGCCAGATGGCGCACCTTTCGGCAACGGGGTCACGACCATGATCCACTACATTGTCCGGCGCCTGTTACTGGCCATTCCCACGCTTATCGCGATCTCGATCCTGTCGTTCGTCATCATTCAGTTGCCTCCGGGAGACTATCTGGACGAGCGGATCGCGCAGCTGGAACAGCAGTACGGGGACAGCAGTTCGCTGGCGCAGGCCGAGCAATTGCGCAAGCAGTACGGGCTGGATCGCCCCATGCCCGAGCGTTACTGGAAGTGGGTGAGCGGGTTCGTCCGGGGCGATTTCGGCGACTCGTTTCGATACGAGAAGCCGGTTAATGAGTTGATCTACGAGCGGCTGGGGTTTACCGTGATGCTCTCGGTGGGCTCGCTACTCTTCACCTACGCGCTGGCGATCCCGATCGGGATCTATTCAGCCACACACCGCTACCACTGGTCGGATAACATGCTGACGTTGCTGGCGTTCTTCGGGATGTCGTTACCGGGCTTCCTGATCGCGCTGGTGATCATCGTGGTGGTGTATCAGGTGTTCGGGGTACCCCTGTTTGGCCTGTTCTCACCCTACTATCAGCAGATGAGCGGGTGGTCCTGGGGCAAGGTGATGGATCTGCTGAATCACCTGTGGGTGCCGTTGATCGTGATCTCGCTCAACGGCACGGCGGCATTGATGCGGGTGATGCGCGGGAACCTGCTGGATGTGCTGGGTGAGCCGTTTGTGCGCACCGCGCGGGCGAAAGGCCTGAAGGAAAGCGTGGTGGTGGTGCGGCACGCGGCGCGTATCGCGATCAATCCCCTGATCAGCATGATGGGCATGAGCCTGCCAGAGATCCTCTCCGGAACCACGATCGTCTCCATTGTGCTGAACCTGCCTACCGTGGGGCCGTTGCTCCTGCAGGCGTTGCAGGATCAGGATATGTATCTGGCGGGAACGATTATCCTGTTCATGAGCCTTCTGCTGATCATCGGCAACCTGCTGGCAGATATCGCGCTGGCATGGGCCGATCCGAGGATCCGCTATGAGTGAGCATGATGCACGTGCGGTGGACCTCACGCCAGACAGGGGCAATCTCGTGGCGAATGCCAGCGTCGATCCCGGTCAGCTCAGCTATCGGCAGCTGGTCTGGCGCCGGTTCCGGCGTAGCAAGCTGGCGCTGATTGGCGGCACGGTGTTGATGGTCTTCTACGGGATGGCGCTGTTTGCCGAGTTCTTCGCGCCCTACGACGCGAACCGGGATAATGCGCGCCTGCGCTACGTGCCCCCGCAGACGATCCACTTCCGTGGCCCGGATGGCTTCTCATGGCCGCCGTTTGTATACGGCCTGACCCAGACGCGCGACCCGGAGACGCGCGAGCTGATCTTTACTCAGGATATCTCCCGACGTTATCCAGTACGGCTGTTGCACCGCGGAGATCCCTACCGGCTGTGGGGGATCTTCCCGTGTGACCTGCACCTGATCGGGTCGGATGGGCCGATGTACCTGCTGGGCACTGATCGCATGGGTCGGGATCTGCTGTCCCGGATCCTCTACGGGGGGCGTATTTCGTTGACGGTAGGGCTGGTGGGTGTGCTGCTGAGTGTGCTGCTGGGCTCGATCCTGGGCACGATTTCCGGTTACTGGGGCGGGGTAGTCGACCTGTTGATGCAACGGTTGATCGAGTTGCTCTCGGCGTTTCCTGCGATCCCGCTGTGGATGGCTCTGGCGGCGGCCCTGCCTCCACACTGGACGGGGATACAGGTGTACTTCGGGATCACGGTGATCCTGTCTCTGCTGGGGTGGGGCGGCCTGGCGCGGCAGGTGCGCGGCAAGGTGCTGGCCATGCGCGAGCAGGACTTTGTGCTGGCGGCACGCGCAGCCGGTGCAGGACACTGGTATATCCTGACCCGGCACCTCCTGCCAACCGCGTACAGCCACATCATCGTGGTGGCGACCCTGGCGATCCCGGGCATGATCCTTGGAGAGACGGCGTTGAGCTTCCTGGGCCTCGGGATCCGTCCCCCGCTGACGAGCTGGGGAGTCCTGCTGGAGGAGGCGCAACGCGTGACCGTGGTGCTGCACTACCCGTGGTTGTTGCTGCCAGCCGTTCCGGTGGTGCTGGTGGTGATCGGCTACAACTTTGTGGGGGACGCTCTGCGCGATGCAGCCGACCCCTACTCCACGTGAGCGGCCCCGTGCATTCTCAACCACGCGGCCCGGTTTGCGATCGGTACACACAACCCCGCATGCCCTGTCTCACTGTGCCCGTTCACGGGCTGGAACAAGGTAAATGCGGTCGATCCAGAGAGCCTTCACCGCGTCGCTGGCCGGGGGCGCAACCCAGATGTAGTACTGCGGGCCTGCTAACAGGGTTGCAATATGGTAGGCGCGATACATGCTGGCAACCTCCCCGGCAGTCACCCGGATCTCTCCGCCCGAAACCCGGTTCTCCGTGTCGTACACACCGGCGGCGAAGACCGTATCGCCGGGTTGCGCCCCGGGGTTGAGCTCTACACGCACGACGGCGTAGATCTGCCATCGGCCGGTCCGCACAGACGGCGGGAGATCGGCCATATGGACCTGAAAGGCCCACTCCCTGTGGTTACCGGGCATCCGGGCGGCCATGCCGTCGGATGCCGCCGGGTCGGGCAGGATTTCCACCAGATCCCCTTCTCCATGCAATCGGGCGCGCAGATCCTGAACATCCACGGCGCCTCTGCGCGCTTCCAGCGGGATATCAGGTGGTGGTGCGGGGTGTTTCCGGCGGCGTGTGGCCGCTGATGCAACAGCAGGTTTCGCATCTTCCTCGGGTTCTGTTGGATCCTCTGCGAAGCGTTGTACGAATTGCTGTGGTGTCAGGCCGGCCTCGTTGACATGCGTCATGGGCGACCATCCGGCCGGCCCGGGCCCCGTAGCAACGGCCAGCCACTCCTGTGCCACGGCCTTCCGCGAGGCGGGCAGAGGCCACGGCGCGTTCAACCGGCGACACTCGCGTCGCAGCGCCGGCCAGCGCACCAGAAACGCATAGCGTACCGGAAGATGCCCCTGCTGTACTCTCCAGAATCGCTCCGGGTCGTTGCGCGTAGCCTCCAGCGCCTGCTGCCAGAGCCGCTCCGCTTTCGCAAGCACCGGGAATCGAAGGAAGGGCGCGACAAGAGGATTGGTGTAGCAGGTGAGATTGAAGTTGCGGGCTGCCCGGTGCATGAGTGTCATGTACTGCCAGATGTAACGGGCTGCCGCGGGGCCATAGTACCCGTTCAGGAACTCCTTGATGAGCTTCCGATCGTCCTGATACGGGTTCCAGAGGAGACGCGCCAGCACCCAGGCGCGCAATTCCGCCATCTCAGCGCCGTTGGACTGGTAGGCTCCCTGTTCAAAGACCCCGCGCACCCCGTGTTGGTGAAAAAAGCGGATATTGGGGCCAAGAGAGAACCAGTTGGGGTGCGGCAGGACATAGTGCGCGAAGTTGGTGGTGTAGTCCCAGATGTACAGACGGTGACTGAGACGGCTCCAATCTCGCAGGTCTGTGGCGAAGGCCTGATTGGCCGGATGCGCGAGTGGCACGGCAAAGTTACACTCGATGGAGCAGAGGCGCACGATCACACTGGACCGGGGGCGAAGGGTCTTCGGGGCCTTGCGGGTGTACTGGTAGGCCAGCGTATCGATGGCGACCTGCGGGAATTCCGGTGCAATCCTCCCGGCAACGTAGTTGGCCAGCGCCAGCACTGAAGCGGCGTGCGTACCTTCCTGCTGGTCGAGCGCACGGCAGTTAGCACAGAGGCAGGCGCCGTACCAGTCGTTCTGGGACACAGAGACAATGGAGGCCTCCGGAGTCTCCCGAAGCCATTCCTTCACACGCTCGACGATGAAATCGCGCAGTTGCGGGTTCGTGGTACAGAGCTGTCCGCCTTCCACGTAACGCCTTCCGTCCTTCTCGCTGTACCATTCCGGGTGCGTCTTGAAATGCTGTTCCGGGGGCACCAGAGAGTAGAACGTGTGCACGAAGCCTTTGTAGACGATCTTTCCTCCGTGCTGCTCCTGCAGACGGGCGGAGGCACTGTTGGATCCGTTGCGAACGGCCCATGTGGTGTCGAAGGCGTGAAACCAGAAGGGGTCGCGCGCCTCGAATGCCGGTTGACCCGTGATACGCAGATCCTTGACTGCCAGTGTGGCGCGACGCGGGTAGTGCGCTGCCCAGGGAGTCCACCATCGGACACCGCACTGCTCCTGCAGGAAGGACATCACCGCGTACAGGGTGCCCCGTGGCCTGCCGCCAGCGAGCAGAAGCCGGCCGTTGCGGGTCTGCACGGTATACTGTTCCGGGCCAAAGGTGGCGAGGGAGACTTCCGGAAAGAGGCGTTGCGCCAGTGGACCCGGACCAACGAGAATGATCGGTTCTGAAGGAGCCTCCGCGACCTGACGGATCGTGAACTGCGCTCCGGTGACGCGCTGGAGAGCATCGGCCAGTTCGCGCGCCGCATACTGCTCGGCAGGAGTCGCGCCGGGTTGCGTTATGATGAGACAGCGAGGAGTTCCGCGCCAGGCGATGCGCATGTCCGCCTCCGTCGGGAGTGTCGTGGAGAGCGCCATCAGGGCACAGGGAACGTGAAGAAGACGCACGCGCATGGACGTTGCCTCTCACTCTGCAGCATGGCCCCGCTCGGAGGGAGGGTCAGGCCATCTGTAGTTCCCGGCGCCGGCGTGCCGCAGCGACTTCGATGATGCACGGCCCTCCTGCAATCACGTGCATGGCGTTGGCACGGGCCAGATTGATGGCTGCTGTGGACTCGGAGCCGGGTTGCATCCAGACATATGGGATCCGGAGTCGGCCAGCAAGTTGCACTGTCTCCTGCGTGACTTCCGGCGGCGTGACCGTTACCAGGCAGTCGATGGGGCCGGGCACGTTGTCCAGCGAGGGATAGCACAGATCGCCGTCGATCTCATCCGTATTGGGATTGATGGCAAATACCGTGTATCCCGCGGCCTTGAGGGCCTTGTAGACCCGGTATCCGTACTCTTCTGGATTGCGCGATACGCCGGAGACGGCGAAGCGACGCTGGCCCATGATCTGCTCGATCAGAGCGCGGGTGGACACGTTCACCTCTCCTTTCGTTGAGGGTTCCAGTATGCCGGGGTAGCAGCAATCACTCCGGCAGGGAACAGGTTCTGATCTCGTTGTGGATCTCTTCTTCCAGTATACCCCGGAGCGTGCACACCCGGCCGTAGCAGGTGCTCTGCAGTGATCGCGGGGAGGCTTCAGTCCAGCAGCGGCAGCTGCGGCAGTTCCGGTCGAACCACCCTGTGGTCGACACGCTGCCCCTTCTCCATGGCCCGGAACTCACGCGCGAAGGCGACCAGGTTGTCGGCGGCCGTTTCAATCAGGATACGCCCTTTCTCTCTGGTGGCGAGCGTCGGGGCCCCGGAGACGCCGGTAGGTGTGGCGCTGCTGGTCCACTGCACCAGCTTGACCGGCCCCCATCCCCGGGTAATATCCACAGACAGGAAGGGCGATCCCTGCCGTCCGGCAGCGCCCCCGTAATGATCCCGGGCATGCTCCATCTGCACCCGGGACGCGTCGAGGTACAGGTAGGCGGAGGTCTCCAGTTCGCAGGCGTGCGCGGCGCCCCCCGTTGGCGACTCGCGCACGGCCTCAAAGGCCTCGGCAGCCAGATTGACCCAGAGCGTGGAAGCGACCAGCGCATGGGTCTCCAGCGTGGCGCGGCGCGCGATGAACTCGCAGAGGTGCTCGTTGGAGCCGTGCCCGTCTACCAGAATGATGCGATCGAACCCCGCGTACGCGGCGCTCTTGCACACATCCAGGCAGTACTCGATGAAATGATGGTAGGTCACGTGAATGGTGCCCGGGAAGTCCAGCGCATGTTCGTTGTAGCCGTAGGGGATCGTGGGCATAACCAGCAGCTCACGCGGGGCTTTCCGGGCCGCGGCTACACAGACACTGCGTGCCAGAAAATTATCGACATCGAGGGGCAGATGATGCCCGTGTTGCTCGGTGCTCCCGATAGGCAGCAGCAGGACCTTGCGGGCCTGCACGGCCTGGTTGATCTCCGGCCAGGTAAGCTCATCGTAGTAGATCTTGTCCAGTGCGTCCATGGTGCGGCAGGCTCTCTGAAGAGTTCAGGTAAGGGTATATGCTCCCGTACGTTCCTGTACAGGTTGTATTATCAGGGTTTCCCTGCATGGTTCTACTTTTCCTGCGCCCGCAGGGGTATACTCTAGGCGTGGAGGCGCCATACGATCTTTCCGGGGAGCGGAAGTACCGGGAGGGTTTCCCGGGAAGGCTTCTCGTGTCAGTATCGTGGGATACGTCAGGATGCAGGGAGTGATTCGTTGATCCGGCAATTGCGTTGCAACAGGGTTGTCGCCGGGCTTTTTCTGCTGCTGTGGTGCGTGCCGACAGCGGGATATGCCTGGGGCGTCGCAGGACACCGCTACGCCAATGCCCTGGCTGTGGACAGCTTACCGGAGGCGTTGCGACCGTTCTACCAGGCCAACCGGGCGTGGATCGTGCACCATTCTGTGGATCCGGATCAGTGGAGAAATGCCAATCGCTCGGAGGCGCCGCACCACTTCATTGATCTGGACTACTTCGGTCTGGAGGAAGCGCTCCGCTTCCCGCAAGACTACTGGGTGGCTGTCGGGCTCTATGGCAGAGAGACCCTCGAGAAAGTGGGCCTTGTACCATGGCGGATCGGACAGTTCTACGGTAAGCTGGTGCGGGCGTTTCGTGAGCGCAATGCGCGCGCTATCGTGGAGATCTCCACGTTTCTGGGACATTATGTGGCCGACATCCACGTGCCGTTTCATGCGGTGACCAACTACGATGGGCAGCTGACGGGCCAGAAAGGGATCCACGCGCGGTTCGAGAGTGTTCTGGTGGAACGGCAGATTCGATTGGAGGACCTGCGGCCGCAGAGAGCCACGCGCATCGCCGACCCGGTAGCCGCGGCGTTTGCGTGGGCGCGCCGCAGCATGAAGCGCAGCGCGGACGTGCTACGGGCCGACCTGCAGGCAGTTGCCCGGGACCGAAGCTACGGCGACACATATTATCAGACGCTGGGGCAACAGGTGCGGCGCCTGGCGATCCGATGTCTGGAAGAAAGCGGGCGCGATCTCGCCTCGCTCTGGATGTCGGCATGGATTGACGCAGGACGTCCTCCACTGCCCCCTCCTGCCAGTGTCCATGAAGGAGAACCTCTGGACAGGCCGACCCGCGACCCTGACCTGCCGCCCCCTTCCGCAGATTAGGACGCGTCAGGAACCCGGTTCATGAGCCAGCACAATGAACGACGTGTGGAGCGCGCAACGCGAGAGCTGAAGCGCGTTGAGCAGTTCTGGCAGACCACTCTGCCCACCTCTTTCCGCGAGTTGTACACACACTACACCTGCCCGTTTGTGGCTCCCTGCGAGTTCTTCACGCTGCGTGCCATTGTTCAGGGCACCGGACGCGAATTCGGCATGCTGCCATCGTTTCTGCCCTTCGGGCTCGACATCGATGAGGGGGGTATCTATGGCTTCTACGCGACCGACGAGCCCTCGGACCTCTGGCCAGTACTCTACTGGGAAGCGGACGAGATGTTCCTGCGCCCGGTCTCCTCGGATTTCGACGCCTTCCTGCGCCGGTGCGTGCTGGTCGGCCGCTATCAGACCGAAATGCAGGGGCCGGACGATACGGCAGACGCAGATGCTGAGCAGGATCGCCGGGAGCTGGCCCGGATTCTGGATCTCCCCGAGGATCTGATTACCGGCCCCGTGCCCGGCAACGACACCCTGCTATATGAGCGACTCATTGCCTCGGATCCAATGGACGCCGTGAGCCTGTGCCATGTGGGGTGCGCACGTCTGGCATGGGGTCGGCGGGAACGCGCTCTGGACTACTTTCATCGGGCCTGCGAAGCGGCTCCGTACTTCGGCGATGCGCTCTACCTCGTGGCGTACGTGCATCTGGAGCAGGAGAACTATGCGCGCGCGGTGCAGGGATGGTGGGGTGTGGTGCAACGTCTGCTCCTTCTGTGCACCCGTACATATGCATGGGATCTGGGCGCAGACCATCCCGAGGCGGACATCTATGAGGTCGCTGCCGACGGGTTGTCGCAATTGACGGAGCATGCCACTCCGGACATGCTGGCGTCGCCTCTGTGGCGCGTGATCACACAGGAAGAGCCCTATGACCCGGACGTGCGCGAGCAACTCGGGAACACCCTGCTCGGGCTCGGGGATCTGGCTGGCGCGGAGCGCGAGTACCTGAATGCGCTCTCGCTCTGCGCCGCCGACGCAAGCCGCCAGCCCGATCGCCTGTATGACGCCCTGATCGCCCTGTATGAACGCTGTGCGCGCCACCGTGAGTCCGCGCTAGCGCAGTTCGACCGCACCCTGCCCCGACCGGCCGTGTAACCCCTGTCCTCCTCCAGAGGGCCGGCACAGAAAAACCCGGCATGCGCGCGTGAAGCAGATCGGTTTCTTCCTGATAAGCTCCCGCAAAAGTAGACATTATTCTGTCTTGACAGCAAATCTAAGATCTCTGTACGATAGCGACGGTAGCGTCACAGAGTACTCCAGTGACAACAGGAGGCCGAAGACGGCCCACAGGCTCAGAGTTGTTTCATCCGCAGGGTGTTGCTCACGGCACTCCTGCATGCAACGGAGCTGATCGGCCGCCCGCAGGTCTTCCTGATTGTCTCTATTCTGCAATTCCTCTCTGATGGCGCTGAGTGCAGTCCTTCTTCGGAAACCGACCCGGAACGAAGGTGCCCGCACAGGCGCACCTGCTGTGCTCGCAGCCGGGTCCGTCGTCACACCAAAAGAGGAGAGGTACATTGAGAGAGAAGCGTGGGTTCACCCTGATCGAGCTGCTTGTCGTCATCGCCATCATCGCGATCCTCGCTGCCATCCTGTTCCCGGTGTTTGCACGGGCACGCGCGCAGGCCCGGAAAGCGTCCTGTACCAGCAACGTCCGTCAGTTGACACTGGGCATGAACATGTATGCTCAGGATTATGACGAGACCTACCCGCAGTGGCAGTGGGACCGGCACTTCGTGGGAGCCTCCGGGGCAAACACGTTCCCGAACAACGCCACCACGGTCTGGTGGAACGCGATCTACCCCTACGTGCGCAACCATCAGATCTTCACGTGCCCGGATGCTAACTACCGGTTCACCACCCGACAGGACGGTCACTGGGGCTGGTTCCAGTTCCAGACCGCACAGCAGATTGCGGCCAGTGGCATCAATCCAATCCTGCTGGACGTGAGCATCAGCTATGGAAGCCACGAACCGCTCACCTACTCTTATCCCAAGATCGCTTCGTTGCAGCTCCCTGCGGAGACGTTGCTGATCTCGGACATGGCTACCAGCCTGACCGGATGGGAGTGCTGGAACTGCTTCGACTGGAACAACCCGGCCAACCCGGCCAATCGGTATCGTCTGCGCCGCGTGGCCTATTCCAATGGCCCCCTGAAGTCTTACTTCTGGACGGACGCGGCCTGGATGGGACCGTTCGATCCTGCATGGGAGGACGACGCGCGGCACACCCGCCAGCAGGTCATCGGTTATGCTGACGGCCACACCAAGGTGCGCATGAGCTCGCAGACCACCGTGGACCTGTTCGGCAGATTCTGAGCCTGCCCGTTCTGGACCTCACAGGGAAGGCGGGCTTGCCTGCCTTCCCTGTTGTTGCTTACCAGGATGTCGTCCCCGCGTTAACAGATGGATCCTTCCTCTGGCGCAGTTCTCTGGTGCCGCACCGACGCTGTTCTTCAGGAGTCACTACTATGAAGCAAAACATTCATCCCGCCGTAGCCGCAGTTATCATCGTTGTTGCGCTGGCGTTGTTGATTGGATGGGGGATCAAGGCGACAGGCCCGCAGCATGAGCCGATCAAAGAACCAATTGACATGAGCAAGATGATGCGTGGTGGGGGATCGGGTGGCGGCGCCCCGGGCTCTGGTGGTACTCCCGGTCCAGGTGGAGCCCCCGGCTCGGCAGGTGCGCCCGGCTCAGGCGGTGCCCCGGCCTCCAGCGGTACAGCGCCCGGTTCTGCAGGCACCCCCTAGGACGGTATGGGTTCGACTATCCGGCGGCGCGCGACCCCTCCGGGTGCGCCCATTCTGGCCCTGCTGCTCCTCGCAGGCTGTCGTCCTGCGTTGACCGTGGCGCCGGAGCGTCCGAACGCAACTGTAACCCCCGCGTCACAGGATACCGCCCGCGTTTCCAGAAGGGCACCGGATCCGGACCCGCGTGTGGCCGACATTCGGGCCGCACTGAACGCACAGGACTATCCGCGCGCGTTGCAGTTATGTCGCGCAGCGCGCAACAGGGGTGTTCCCCTGCCTCTGATACTGGAACAGGAGGCCGAAATCTACCGGGCGACGCGCTATCTGGATCGGGAGCTGGACACCCTGATCGCGTGGTGCCGGGCTGCCCCGAAGGACCCGCGGCCATGGTACCGGCGGTTCTTCCTGTACATCCAGATGGGTTGGCGCCGGGAGGCGGAGCAGGCCAGTGCCCGGGCGTTCCAGCTAGCACCTGACGATGCCCGCAGCTACGTTACCCGCGCGATCCTGCACTACCGTTCCAACGAGCCTGCTCTGGGCCTGCCAGATGTGGAGAAAGCGCGGCAACTGGCCCCGAACAACCCGGAGTACCTGAATCTGCACGCCACCATCCTGATGAAGGATGGGCAGGTCGGCCGGGCAGAGGCAGTTCTGCGCGATCTGGTGGCGCGTGCGCCACAGGAGCCCAGGCATCGCATTCTGCTGGCGCAGGCGCTGGCGCGTAACCGCAAGCCTGATGAGGCTGAGGCTCTCCTGCGCGCCCTGCAATCCGAGGTTCCTGACAGCGTGGAGATCGCCTATGAGCTGGGTCTGATGGCCGAGAAGCGTGGCGATCTGGTCGAGGCCGCACGTCAGCTGGAGCGCGCCGCGGCACTGGACCCCGGCTATGGCAATGTGCTCTTCTGCCTGGGACGGGTCGCCATCAAGCAGGGGCGTGCCGGGGAAGGCAGAGCGCTGCAGAAACGGTTTCAGGTAATGGACTCCCGCGCCACCACGTTCGAAACGACCCTCAACCGCCTGCGCACACGCCCGAACGACCCCGAACTGCACCGGCAACTGGCCCGGATCTATCTGGCCGACAATGAGCTACCGCAGGCCATTCTGGAGCTGCGCCGGGTGCTGCAGCTACGCCCGCACGACACGCAGGCCCGTCGGGAACTGATCACTGCCCTGCAGCGGCATGGCCGGATAACGGAGGCCCGGCAACTGGCGCGCGCTCTTCCATCCCCATGAGCAGTCACCCTGGAAGACACAATCATCACCCGGTTCGAATGTCCCTGCGACGGGCGGGCATGCTGTTACTGGCCTTGCTTGCAAACGGCTGCCGCCCCGGAACGCACATGGGAAACACCACACCCTCCGCAGAACCCGCAGGGGCGTCTGCGACACTGCCGGCGCGTTCCGGGGATCCCGGGGATTCGACCATCCGCATGGTCGATGTCACCCGGGAGGCCGGCATCAACTTCCGTCACCAGAACTCCGGCACGCCTCGCAAGTACATGATCGAGACCATGGGCTCCGGGGGTGCGTTCTGCGATGTGGATAACGATGGATGGCAGGACATCATTCTGGTCAACAACGCGCCCATCCCCGGAGGCCGCGTGCAGGGGCGCCCCACGCTCAAGCTCTACCGCAACCGTGGCGTAATGCGACAGACACCGAAGGGTCCAGTGCCGCAGTACGAGGATATCACGCGCGCGGCCGGTCTGGATCGCGATGTGTTCTACGGTATGGGCGTGTGTGTCGGCGACTATGACAATGACGGGTGGGAAGACATCTACGTGACCGGCGTGCTGGGGCGGTCCCGTCTGTTCCACAACGAAACAGGGAAGCAGGCGGGAAAAGCCGGCAGGGGCGCGCCGCGCGTCGTCTTCCGCGAGGTCGCGCAGGAGGCGGGGGTGGCCAACGCAGGGCAATGGGGCACCTCCTGCGCTTGGCTGGACTACGATAACGACGGGTGGCTCGACCTGTTCGTGTGCAATTACGTGAAGTACCGCAGTCTGAGCGACGATCTGCCCTGTTTTGCGGGTCAGAAACGCACCTACATCTACTGCGCCCCGAATAACTACGAGAACGCCAACTGCGTGCTCTACCGCAACGAGCGAAACGGGAAGTTCCGCGACGTGTCGAAAGAAGCGGGCATTGCCTCCTCACCTCCACTGGCCAAAGCTCTCGGGGTCTCGGTCTGCGATTTCGATGGAGATGGATACGTGGATATTTTCGTGGCCAACGACACGGTGGCCGGCTTCCTGTTCCACAACCAGGGCAACGGAAAGTTCACTGACATCGGCGTGGAGAGCGGTGTTGCCTATGACGATGAGGGCGGTGCGCACTCCGGGATGGGGATCGACACGGCCGATGTGCTGAACAACGGCAAAATCACCCTGATCATCACCAACTTTCAGGGACAGCAGACCTCTTTCTATCATCAGCAGACCGCACAGGTGTTCCACGACGAGCGTCTGAACGCCGGGATCGGAGAGGTGACCGCCTCGGTGCTGGGATTCGGAGCGTTCTTCTGTGATTTCGATCTGGACGGGTGGAAGGACGTGCTGCAGGTCAACGGGCACGTGCAGGACGATGTGCAGGCCCGTGAGCCACAGGTGACCTACAAGCAACCGACCCTGCTGTTCCGCAATCTCCGGGATGGCCGGTTTACGGAAGTGGGCCAGAGCATCGGCAGGCCGTTTACAGATCGGATCGCAGGGCGGGGATGCGCATGGGGCGATGTGAACAACGACGGACTGCCGGACGTACTGGTTACCGAGAACAACGGCCCGGCGCGTCTGTGGATCAATCGCACTCGCACGGACAACCGGTGGATCAAGTTGCGGCTGGTGGGCGTTCGCAGCGCGCGCTGCGGGATCGGGGCCACCATCACGATCACGTCGGGCGGGCTCACGCAACGCTACGCGGTACGCAGCGGCTCCAGCTACATGTCTCAAAGTGACCTGCGGCCCAACATTGGCCTCGGAGCGCAGGATCAAGCGGACATTGAAGTGCGCTGGCCCTCTGGCACGGTAGACCGCCTGACCGGCGCAGTTGCCAACCGGAGTTACACGCTGGTGGAGGGCAGTGGCACCTTGCAACCACAGGAGTTCCGACCATGACGGACTCCGACAACCCGAAGATCGATGCGGCACGGACACAGGCAGACCGGGGCCGGTTGCGCGTCCTGATTGCCCTCACTTCCGTGTTGCCGTTCGTGCTGTTCTGGGCGTGGCGATATCATCAGGAGACCCTGCGCATCGAACGTGAGGCGACTCCTGCACAGGAGGCCCGACCGAACGCAGCCGACGCCATCGCACAGGCAGAGCAGACAGTGCGCGCGCAACCGGGAAATGTGGAGGCGCGTGTGCATCTGGCTCGATTGCTGGTCGAGCAGGGGCGCTATGACGCAGCGGCGGAGGCTGCGCGATCCGCATTTGAGTTGCGCCCGAACGACACAGAGCTGCTCCTGCTGCTCGCAGATATCTACAACCGTGCCCGCAAGCATGCCGAGGCCGTTGCTACCTACCGCGCCATCCTTTCTGTCACCCCGAATGAGCCACGGGCTCTGGTAGGACTGGCCTACCAGTATCTGTCGTTCGGCTGGGTCTCCGACGCGATCACGCTGCTGGAGCCAGCATTGAAATCCCTCCCGGACGTTCCGCAGGTCGCGGTCACCCTCGCGCTCGCCTGCATGCAACGCGAGGACTTCAAACGGGCGGAACAGTTGCTGCTGCAGGTGCGCCAGCGGCACCCGCAGGATGCACAGCTCTGGGCCCCTCTGCTGCAGCTGTACAACAACTCCCGGCAGTACGATCGCGCCCTTGCAGTCGGTCAGGAAGCGGTCGCGATCCTGCCAGACAACGTGGCGATCCTGACGGAAATCGGACAGGCGCAGTACGGCCTGAACCGTCTGGATGAGGCGCTGGCGACTTTCCAGCGGGTTCTCACCCTGCAACCCGGCCACCTGACCGCGCTCTACACGACCGGGCTCTGCTTCCACCGCCGCAACCGCCCGTCCGAGGCCATCCCGCCATTAGAGGAAGTGTACCGGCAGAACCCGGGCTACGCGCAGGTGCGCCTGTTCCTGGGCAAACTGTACGTGCAGACCGGGCGCACTGCCGAAGGCCGCCGCCTGCTGGCAGAAGCCCGCAAGCAGGAGCAGGATGCGCAACGGTTGTTCCGTACCAGCCTGCGTGTGGCGCAGAACGGCCAGTCGGCAGAGGCTCATTACCGGTACGCGCTGGCTCATCGGGAAGCGGGCAACCTGCCACGCGCACGACTGGAAGTGAGTCGCGCGCTGGAGCTGGACCCCGGCCACGCGCAGGCGCGCCGGCTGTTGAAAGCACTGCAAGGGACTCCGATCCCATGCACGCTGGGCGCGCTGCTGCTGCTCATGAAGCAGGATCTGCAGGCCATGCGCGCGCTGGACCGCTGTATCGCTGCATGCCCGGACGAACAGGACTTCCTGCTCAAGGCGGCGCTGGCGCACACGCGCATGGGCCGCAACGCTACTGCACAGGTGCTGGCGGAAAAAGCGGTGCGCCGGAACCCGGAGGAGGCAGCGCCCTACCTGTTGCTGGCCCGCATCTACGGGAATACGGCCGGTGGGGCAAAAATGAAGCAGGCCATCGACGCCTATCTGGCCCGTGCCCGCCATCCTGCGCCGGGTTACTACCTGCTGGCCCGCTATCACTACCGGCGCGCCGACTTCGCCCGTGCCCGGCAGGCCATCGAGACAGCCCTCCGGGAGGAACCGAACAACCCGGATTACCTGACGCTCAAAGGGCACATCCACTGCCAGTTGAGCTCCGGCCCCTCTCA